>CANJSG010000137.1 GCA_947476875.1 Verrucomicrobiota bacterium
CAAGGAGGGCACCGGCCAACCCGGGGTAGGGCAGCGGTGCTCCGCAGCCGTGGAACGACGTCCGATGCCCTAGGCATCGGACGGGATATGGGGCGGCGCAGCAGCGCCCGCCCTACCGGGATCGAGGTGGGTCGAGTCGCGCTGCGACTCGACGGCCAGCCGCAGCGCGGCTGGCCCCACCTGACGAAGGCATCCGCCGTAGCGCCGACCGGCAGTCGGCTGTATCGCAGATTGGAAATCCGCTGGTGCCTCGCAACTCCGGCGGCGCGGCCGAATACCATTCGGCGATACGACAGAGTGCCACTCTGGGCTACGGATCAAACCGGAAGCCTTGGTGCTTTTCGTGTCCTTCGTGGATGAGCCTCCTTACCGGGCATGATACCAGGCCTACGACAGGCATTGAATCGCCGGGGGCCTTGCTGCCATCGTGTTTCCGATGAGCCACCTGAGCCGGGCCAAAGAAGTCTTCGACATCGAGATCGCCGCGTTGCGGGCAGTTCGAGGACGGCTGGATGGCGCCTTCGATGCGGCGGTCGACACAATCGTTGCGGCCCTGAGGACACGCGGGAAACTGGTGCTGGTGGGCATCGGCAAGTCCGGCAACATCGCCCAGAAGATCGCCGCCACGTTGACCAGCACGGGCTCGACCGCCGTCGTCCTCAACAGCGTCGACGCGTTGCACGGCGACCTGGGCGTCGTCAGCGACGGCGACGTGGTCATCGCCTTGAGCTACTCCGGCGAATCGGAAGAGCTGCTGTCCCTGGTCCCGGCCATCAAACGGTTTGCGGTCAAGATCGTCGGCATGACGGGCGGGCCGAAGTCCTCGCTCGCACGCTTCAGCGACATCGTCCTCGACGCCCGCGTGCCGAAGGAGGCGTGCCCTTTCAACCTCGCACCCACCTCGAGCACGACCGCGATGCTCGTCCTCGGCGACGCCCTCGCGATGGCGGTGCTCGAAGCCCGGGGGTTCAAACAAAAAGATTTCGCCCGGCTTCATCCCAGCGGCGCCATCGGCCGTGCGCTCCTGCTCGAAGTGAAGGACATCATGCGCAGCGGCGGCCGCAACGCGATTGCCCCGGAGAGCATCTCGGTGAAGGAAGCCCTGCTTGTGATGACCCACGCCAAGTCCGGCAGCGTGAGCGTCGTGGACAAGCGCGGCAAACTCTCCGGCGTCTTCACGGATGGCGATCTGCGCCGCCACATGGCGACGGATGAGGACATCCTCGGCCGCAAGCTGGCCGACGTGATGACGCGCAAGCCGATTTGCATCCGGGAAGACGCGCTCGCGGCGGAAGCCCTGAAGATCTTCAACGAACGCGCCATCGACGACCTGATCGTCGTAAACCGCCTCAAGGAACCGGTCGGCATGGTGGACTCGCAGGATCTCCCGAAGCTGAAGCTGATGTGACGCCGGCCGCACAGCGGCCGAAGGAAGAAGCTCGAAGGCCAAAGGCCGAAAGCTCAGGAGCTCGGCTGAGAGCTCTCGTTGTTCAGGAAGCGAGACAGGCTTTAAGCGAGAGACTCTTCCTTGAGCATTCGAACTTCGGCTTTCTTTCGGCCTTTGGCCTTCGCACTTCGTCATTCCTTCGACCTTCGGGGATTCGGCTTTCGTCATTCTGCTTCGCCGGTAGCTTGCGGCCATTGATGCCGCTTCGTCCCAGCCATCTCGCCGTCGCACTCGTCGCCGCCATGCTGGCGGCCTGTTCGCACGGAACGCCGCCCAACCCCGTGAAATCTTCCCCGAGCCCGATCTCCCATCGCCACACCAACCGCCTCGCGCAGCAGAAATCGCCCTACCTGCTGCAACACGCGCACAACCCGGTGGACTG
Organism: Verrucomicrobiota bacterium; assembly: GCA_947476875.1. Lineage (GTDB taxonomy): Bacteria > Verrucomicrobiota > Verrucomicrobiia > Limisphaerales > CANJSG01 > CANJSG01. Next base: position 1,830 of record CANJSG010000137.1, read on the forward strand.
GTTCCCGTGGGGCGATGAGGCCTTCGCCAAAGCCAAAGCCGAAGGCAAACCCATCTTCCTCAGCATCGGCTATTCGACCTGCCATTGGTGCCACGTGATGGAGCGCGAATCGTTCGAGAACGAGGAGGTGGCCGCGTTCCTCCGCGAACACTTCATCAGCATCAAGCTCGACCGCGAGGAACGCCCCGACGTCGACAAGATCTACATGACAGCCGTGCAGGCCATGGGCCAAGGCGGCGGCTGGCCGCTGAACGTCTTCCTCACGCCGGAACTGAAGCCATTCTATGGCGGAACCTACTTTCCGCCCGAGCCGAAGTTCGGTCGGCCGAGCTTCCTGCAGATGCTGGGCAAGGTCGCCGATGTCTGGAAAAACCGCCGCGGCGAAGTCACCGACCAGGCGGAGGTTCTCCATGCCAAACTGGAGATGTTCACCACAACGACACCGACGAACTCCACCGATCTTTCCCCTGCTCTGCTCAAACCCGCGCTCGACGCGATGAAGGAGCAGTTCGAGCCGCGCTACGGTGGCTTCGGCGACGCGCCCAAGTTTCCCCGGCCGACCCAGCCGATCTTCGTCCTGCGCCAGGGCGTCCGGCTGAAGGACGACGAGGCGGTCAAGATGGTCCTCCACACCTGCGAACGCATGGCCGCCGGCGGGATGAACGACCAACTCGGCGGCGGCTTCGCCCGCTACTCGACCGACGCGAAGTGGCTTGTGCCGCACTTCGAGAAAATGCTCTACGACAATGCGCAACTCGCGCAGCTCTACCTCGACGCGCATCTCGTCAGCGGTCGGGCGGATTTCGCCGATGTGGTCCGCGACATTCTCCGCTACGTCCAGCGCGACATGGCGCATCCCGATGGCGGCTTCTATTCCGCCGAAGACGCCGATAGCGAGGGCAAGGAGGGCAAGTTCTACTGCTGGACCGAAGCCGAGTTGCAGGCGCTGCTGACAGTGGAGGAATTCGCCGTGGCCAGCCGCGTCTTCGGCATCACGGCGAAGGGCAACTTCGTCGACCACAGCGATCCGAATCCGCTGCCGGACCAGAACGTCCTAAGCATTGTCGACCCGAACATCGGCACCGCCGACCGACCGACACTCGAGTCGGCCAAGGCGAAGATGTTCGCCACACGCGCCAAACGGGTTCGCCCGCATCTCGACGACAAAGTGCTCACGTCCTGGAACGGCATGATGCTCGGCGCGTTCGCCCGGGCGGGAGCGGTGTTGAAGGATCCGGCCTACCTCGCCACGGCGGAGAAGAATCTGAAGTTCATCCGCAGCGCGATGTGGGACGACAAGTCCAAGACGCTCCATAGCCGTTGGCGCGACGGCGAACGCGACCACGTCCAACTGCTCGACGCCTACGCCAACCTCCTCGCCGGCACGCTGGAACTCTACTCGGCCACATTGGATCCGGACCATCTGGCGTTCGCAGTCGATCTGGCGGAGGCGATGCTGAAGAGGTTCCACGACCCGGAGCACGGCGGCTTCTGGCAAAGTGCCGCGGGCTCGACGGATCTGATCCTGCGGGTGAAGGAAGACTACGACGGCGCGGAACCGTCCGGGAATTCAACGGCCACCCTCGCACTCCTCAAGCTCGCCGCGATCACCGAGCGGAAAGATTTCCGGGCGGCGGCCGACGGGACGCTCCGGCTGTTCTCGCCCCATTTGAAGGACCGGCCGCTGGGAGTTCCGCAGTTGCTGACCGCCTTGGACTTCGCGGTCGAGGAACCGAAACGCGTGGTCCTCGTGGGAGACCGCAAGTCGCCGGAGTTCCGCAAACTGATCGAGGCGGCGCACGCCACCTACCAGCCCAACAAGGTGATCCTCGGACAAGACGGCCCGGTCGAAGCCTTCGCCAAGACGCTGCCGAAACACGGCCCGGCCACGGCCTACGTCTGCACCGGCACCGCCTGCCAACCACCGACGGACCAGGCGGAGCAGCTGGCGAAGCTGATGAGGTAGTGACGGCCCGGCGAGCCGTCCCTACCGGTCAATCATCCCGCCCCACTCGGCGTTGCGATTTCTTGGTGGAGCGGCGGGCCTTGTCGGCGAGGTTGCGGAGTTTGGAGCCCTTGCTGCGGCCTCGTTTCTGGCGGCGGAGCTTCTCGACGCGGGCGCGCTCGGCGTCGTGGCGTTCCCGGCGGACGGCTTCCAACTTGTCGAGCAGCATGGTGCGGGCGAGCACGCGGTTCTGGCCCTGATGCCGGGTGGTCTGGCACTTCACCTGGGTGCCGCTGGGCTTGTGGGTGAGCTGGACGCAGGTGGCCACCTTGTTGACGTTCTGCCCGCCGTGTCCACCCGAACGGATGAAGGATTCCTCCAAGTCCGCGTCGGTAATGCCCAACGCCGCCATGCGCCGGGCGATGGCATCCTGGTCGTCGTGGCTGTCGGTGGGAATGCCCATGCGACGGAGGATAGCCGGATACGGGAGGGAGCTTCCAGCCAGGAGTCGTCCTCGTTCTCCCTCGCGTTCTCGTTCTCGACTCGTCGCTTTCAAGAACGAGAACGAGAAGGAGGGGTTCCTGAGCGGCACTTGCCAACCCGCCGGTTGTTCGGCCAGATTCACGGACGTGAAAAGCGTGTTTACCGGTCCCGTGTTCGTCGTGCGCGACAATATCGACACCGACCAGATCATCTCCGCCCAATACCTGAACCTCGTGCCCACGATTGCCGAGGAATACGAGAAGCTCGGCAGCTACGCGCTCGACGGCCTGCCGAAGTCGCTCTACTCGACCCGCTATGTCGAGGAAGGCCAGCTCGACTCCAAGTATCCGATCGTGATCGGCGGCCGGAACTTCGGCTGCGGCAGCTCCCGCGAACACGCGCCCATCGCCATGGGTTCCGCCGAGTGCGAGCTCGTCCTGGCCGAAAGCTTTGCCCGCATCTTCTTCCGCAACTGCGTGGCCACCGGCGAACTTTATCCCTGCGAATGCGCCGACCGGCTTTGCGACATCTTCAAGACCGGCGACGTCGCGACCGTCGATCTCGACGCCTCGACCGTGACCCACCAGGGCACCGGAGTGGTCTACAAGTTCAAGGACCTAGGCGACGTCCGGCCCGTGGTCGACGCCGGGGGCATCTTCAACTACGCCCGACAGAGCGGCATGATCGCGGCCAAGGCCTGAGCAAAGAATTCCTCGTTCTTCGAAACGGCGCGTCGTTTTAACATGCACGGACGGTCTTCGGACTTGGTTGAATAACCGCAACTGACGTAGGGTCGAAGCCGCATGATTCGCCGGCAGCAATGGATGGAGCGCACCAAACCGCTCCGGGGGTTGGTCGCCACCTTGGTTCTCACCCTCGTCTTGGGCACGGGCTGCGGCGCGGCCACCAGTTCCGAAACGAAGGCCGAGGCCAAGAAGAAGGCCGAGCCGCCCAAGCTTTCCACAGCCGACAAGGAGGCCAACGAACTCTTCGCCGGGCAGATCCCCAAGATCCGCATCGAGATTTCAAAAGAGGAGATGCAGTCGCTCCGTAACGACCGGAAGAAGAGCGTCCAGGCCACCATCAGCGAGGGCAGCAACTCATGGCGGAGCGTGTCCATCCATGTCAAAGGCGCGGCCGGCAGCACCCGGAGCATCGACGACAAGCCGGCCCTGACCTTGAACATGGACAAGTTCGCCAAGGGCCAGAGGTTCCACGGTCTCGACAAGTTCCACCTCAACAACTCCGTGCAGGATCCGTCCTTCATGACCGAAATCCTCTGCGGAGAACTCTACCGCAAGGCCGGCGTTCCCACGGCCAGGGGAACCCACGCCCGCGTCTGGCTGAACGGCCGCGATCTCGGGCTCTACGTCCTCAAGGAAGGTTATGACAAGACGTGGCTGAGCCGGAATTTCCAGAGCAACAAGGGCAACCTTTACGACGGCGGATTCCTGACCGACATCGACGGGAACATCGAGATGAGTTCCGGCCTCAGCAAAACTAACCGTTCCGACCTCAAGGCCCTCATCGCGGCGGCCAATTCCCCGATGTCCAACCGTCTGGAACGGCTGAGCAAGATCCTCGATCTGGAGCGCTTCACCACCTTCTGCGTGCTGCAGGTTTTGACCTCGGACTGGGACGGGTATGCCGCGAAACCCAACAACTACCGGCTCTACAACGATCTGAAGACCGGGAAGTTTACCTTCATCCCCCACGGCATGGACCAGATGTTCTGGGACTCGAACTATCCGATCGATCCGGGCTTCAACGGCCTGGTGGCCCGGCAGACGTTTGCCATCCCGGAGATGCACGCCCGGTATCTGGACCGGTTCCAGCAGATCACCGACACGGTCTTCGTCATGGAAACGGTGACCAACCACGTCGCCCGGCTCGAAGGCCGGATCCGCACGAGCCTCGAAGAGTTCGACAAGAACTGGGCCCGGGATTTTCCGAACAACTCCCGTGACATCCGCGACAAGGTCCTGAACCGCTCCCGCTCGATCGACCAGCAACTCGCCTCGCTTCCCAAGCCGCTCCGGTTCGACGCCCGTGGCGCGGCCAAAGTCACCGGCTGGCAGCCACGCCAGGAGTCCGGCAATACCCGCATCGATGCGATCACGACGCCCGAAGGCCGCAAGGCGTTCCAAGTCGTGGCGGCCAGTCCCGGTTCCGCCGGGTCGTGGCGCGCGCGCCTCAACCTTCCGCCCGGCCGCTATGCCTTGGAAGGACGGGCCAAGGCCAAGGACATTGACCCGGCCAAGAATGACAAAGGCGAAGGTGCCGGCCTGCGGATCGCGGGAAACGTCCAGCCACGAACCAACAAGCTGTCAGGCTCCGGCGATTGGACCTCGCTGAGCTACGATTTCAACCTGACGAACGGTGGAGAGGTGGAGCTGGTGGCCGAGTTGCGGGCCAACAAGGGAACCGTGTGGTTTGACCCGGAGTCGCTGAAGCTGGTGAAGAAGCCTTAACCGTCACGAAAACGGATTCTCGTCCCCCACATTGCCCTGCGGTTCGTCCACGTAGAGGACCGTCTGGAGGTCCCGGACGAGCACACTGCAGTAGCCGTAGCGGGCGTTCGGTTCGACGGCGAGGCACTTGATGAGAATCGATTCCAGGCCGCCGGGAATCTCGGGGTTCAGCTCGCGGGGCGAGATGATTTCGCCGGCTTCATGGCAGGCGAGGATTTCCTCCGCGCTATCCCCGATAAAGGGTTTCTGGCCGGTGAGCAGTTCGTAGGCGGAGACGCCGAAGGCAAAGATGTCGGCCCGTTGGTCGAACGGACCGCCGCGCAGCTGTTCCGGCGACATGTAGGCCGGAGTGCCGGGGAGTTTGCCGAACTTCTTGGGCGATTCCGGCTTGGGCAGCGAAAGATCGAAGTCGCAGAGCTTCACCGTGCCGTTGCGGGACACGAGGACGTTCTCCGGCTTGAAGTCGAGGTGCATGAAACCGCTGTCGTGCACGTAGTCGAGGCCCTTGGCCATGTCCACGAGGATGTTCCCGATCATTTCTCCCAGGATCTCGTCCTGACGGGAGAGCAGGAGCTTGAGGTTCGAGCACTCGAAAAACTCCATCGCGACGAAGAGCGAACCGTCGATCTTGCCGTTCTCGATGAAGCCCACGATGAACTCGTGCGGGCTGATCTGCTCGTGGATATCGGCCCCGTTCTTGAACCGGCCGCGTTGGCCGAAGTTGAAGCGGTGTTTGTCCAGGATCTTGCGGATGGCGAGGACCTCCCCGTCCTCGTTGGTCGCGGTCCAGATCTCGGCCGTGCCTCCGGCATTGATCTGTTCCTGAAGCAGATAGGGCCCGAACCGGATGGGTCCGGCGGGACGGGACGCGCTTTGATCGTCGAAACTCATGTTGCTGTCGGCTGTCGGGGGGCAGCTTCAAGGTCTTGTGCCGTTTTGGCAACAGTCAGGACTTGGCGATGGCGATGGCGGTTTCTAGTTTGTTCGCACCATGCGGCCGTTTAGCGCGTTGAGCTGCTACATCATCTGGATCTTCGCCGGAGGCGCCCTGCTGGCACCTTGGGCGTTCAAGCTGCTCAACCTGCTGGCGGAACAATCCGGCCTGTTCGCCTCGTGGAGCGGGGTGCCGTTCCACCGCGTGCTGAACTGCTGTCTGATCATCATGGCGCTGGCGGGTCTGGTGCCATTCGTCCGGCGACTGGGCGTGCGATCCGGCTCCGAAATCGGACGGCTGTTTCCGCCCGACGGTTTGTGGACCTTCGCCAAATGCCTGCTTATTGGCATCGGGTCGATCGCGGTGGTCATTGGGGTGGCGGTCGTTGGCGAAGAAAGGAGCCTTGTCGCGGGCATGGGATCCATGGACTGGGGACCGCTTCTTGGGAAAGCCGCCGCGGGAGCCTTCAGCGTCGCGTTGGTGGAGGAACTCCTGTTCCGGGGCGCCATCCTTTCGGGGTTCCGGCGGACCTTCGGATGGTTTCCGGCCCTGGCACTGAGCAGCCTGATCTATTCGGCGGTGCATTTCCTGTCGGCGGCCCGTTGGCCAGGACCTGTCACCTGGACTTCCGGCTTCGAACTGCTTCCCAATATGGCCGTGGGATTCACCGACAGCAGATTGGTCATGCCATCCTTCCTCACGCTGGCTCTCGCCGGACTGGCCTTGGGATTCGTCTATCACCGCCAAAGGCACCTCTGGGGTTGCATGGCGCTGCATGCCGGATGGGTCTTGGCGATCCGGTTGGCGGCTCCATTGGCGCCGATCTCGGACAGATCCAACCTGCGGATCTGGGGAACGGACAAGGTCTCGGACGGCTGGATCGGAGCCGCCGTTTTCAGGCTGCTTTGCGTCTGGATGATCCGTTGGAAAGCACGACCTGCACTGGGCACTCGCCAATGAAATCCCAGCCCGCGCTCCGCCGGTTCCATGCAGCGGTTCAGAACGCGCTCGGGCTGGTGTTTCCCAACGTCTGCCAACTCTGCGGCGAGCAACGCGCGGAATCTTCCGAAGGCTACGTCTGCGCGGCCTGCTGGCATCGGCCCGACGGCGTGCGGTTTATCCGCGAACCCTTCTGCGACCGCTGCGGCCTGCCCTACGAAGGGGAGATCACCGGCGTGTTCCAATGCGGCAATTGCGCCGAGCTTGATCTGGCTTTTTCCCACGCCCGCTCGGCGGTGCACGCCACCCGCGTCGTGATGGATGTGATTCACCGCTACAAATACAGCCACGCGCTCTTCCTCGAACCCTTCCTCACCGACCTGCTGCTCCGCGCAGCCGTTCCCGAACTCAAAGGCGGTTCGTGGGATGGCCTCGTGCCGGTTCCGTTGCACCCCACGCGCCTGCGCGAACGGGAATTCAACCAGGCCGAAAGGCTCGCCGCCGCGCTGGCGACCGCCACCGGCATTCCGCTGGAAACGGGATGGATCGAGCGGACTCGCTTCACCGGCACCCAGACGGCCCTGACCCGATCCCAACGCGGCGAGAACATGCGGGGCGCGTTCAAGCCCAAGGAAAAACCGAACCTGAAAGGCCTTCGCCTCATCGTCATCGACGACGTCCTCACGACCGGCGCCACCACGTCCGCCTGTGCGGCGGTCCTACGACGCGCAGGCGCGGAGGAAGTCATCGTGTGGACCGTCGCGCGTGGCACCTGAAGGCCGGCTGAACGAGCCAAAAAGCGGGCACGGCCACCCGAACGTTCCCGTTGCCAAGACGGACTTCGCCGGTATCGTTCCGCCCTGATCTCGTCCGACTAGAGCACCCAAGATGGCCACGACCACGTTTACGAAAAAGGTTCCCGGCGTCGACACAGTTGAGCCCGCTGTGACGCCCCCGCCGCAGAACGCCACGACCTTCCTCAAGAAGCCCAAGCTTGGCGGCTCGAAGACCCGTAAGAAGGACATTCCCGAGGGTCTCTGGACCAAATGCCCGAGCTGCGAAGGCATGATCTACGACAAGGAACTCGACGATAACCTGAAGGTTTGTCCGAAATGTTCGCATCATTTCCCCATCGGAGCCCGTGAACGCATCCATTCGCTCGTCGACACCTGCTCGTTCGAGGAGATGGACCCGCTGATGGAGAGCGTCGACATCCTGAAGTTCACCGGAGCCGCTTCCTACGAAGGCAAGCTGGCGTCGGCCAAGAAGAAGTTCCCGATGATGAAGGACGCCGTCGTCACCGGCATCGGCAAACTGGGCAACCACCGCGTGGCCCTGGCCGTGATGGATTTCAGCTTCCTCGGCGGCTCGCTGGGATCCGTCGTCGGCGAAAAGCTCACCCGCCTCATCGAGGCCGGAACGGACCGTGGTCTGCCGGTCATCATCATCTCCACGAGCGGCGGCGCTCGCATGTATGAAGGCATGTTCAGCCTCATGCAGATGGCCAAGACATGCGGGGCCCTCGCCTACCATGCCCGCCAGCGGTTGCCCTACATTTCCGTCCTGGTCGACCCCTGCTTTGCCGGTGTCATGGCCAGCTACGCCAGCGTCGGTGATCTGATCGTGGCCGAACCGGCCGCCCGCATCGGCTTTGCCGGAGCGCGCGTCATCAAGGACACGACGCAGTCCGAGTTGCCCCACGGCTTCCAAACCACCGAGTTCCTGATCGAGCGCGGCCTCATCGATGCCTTGATTCCCCGGTTGGAGATGAAGACCAAGCTCAGCCATTACCTCGACTTCCTCCTCGACGGCCGCAAACAAAGCCTCGCCGCCTTGGGCTGAAGTTTACCCCGACCCGCTCAGCGTTCCAGAATGCGGAGAACGGGCGCAGGTCTCGCCGGATACGGATTCGTTTCCGCTGCTTCGAGCACGGCGATCCAGTCGGCGATCTGGATCAAAGCTCCGCCTGCCTCGAACCGGTCGTGCACCGCCGGATACTGGCGGAGGTTCGCCTGAGCCAGCAGGAAGAGGCGCCTGGCGGGATCCAACCGCCCTTTCTGCAAGTGGACGAACGCCCCGGCGAACTGGATCAATCCCTTGTGGAACGAGTAGTTCGCCCCCGCCCTGCCCTGCGCCAGCCATAGTTCCTCAAGCACATCGTGGGCCTCGAAGAACAGCGCCTGGTTGAAGCACTCGAAGAAGCCGAGGTAGTGCGCGCTCAAGTCGCGGCCTTCCAGACCGGCGATCATCGCGGCTATTTTTGCACTCTTCTTGCTCATCGACCCCGAGTTTTCGCGAACCGATGCGGCCGGCGCAATAACCGACGGGAATGACGAAGCATCAAAGCCAAAGGATGAGGGGTATATTCGGATGCCCGCTTGAGTTCGTCCTTTGGCCTTCGTGCTTCGTCATTTCCCCGAACCCAACTCCCTCTCGACATTCAATTCCCCGTTTCGCAACCTCGCGTTCATGTCGAAAACGGCTCTAGGACGGGGGTTGGGCGCTCTGCTGGGCGGGAATCCGCTCAAGCAGGCTACGCCGGCGCCTTCACCGTTTGCCTCCCTTCCTTCGGCCACTCCGGCAGCATCCGTCTTGCCGCCTGTCGCCGGCCAGAAAACCGTGCTGCAGGTCGCGGTGGAACGGCTGACCCCTTGTGCGTTTCAGCCGCGAAAGGAC
>CANJSG010000138.1 GCA_947476875.1 Verrucomicrobiota bacterium
ATTGATCGGTCTTTTGCCGCTTCTCACCGCCGTGGTCGGCTGCTGCCCGGCCTACTGTCCGATGCGGATCACGACGTGCAAAGATTGCCGGAAGTGAACGGACGGCGGGACGACTGGTGGCGGATTCCGAATGGCGGGTATAAGGGGATTCCACTATCAGGATCGGCATGGCCAATCATCACGTGCTGACACCCGAGGTCGTCGCCTCCGGATTGAAACACCTCCGAAAGACGGACCGCGTCCTGCGGGCCGTGATCGATGCGGCCGGTCCGTTCACCCTCAAACCCAGGCGCAACCGTTTCGGAGCGCTCACGAGTTCGATCATCTCCCAGCAGATCTCCACCTCGGCGGCGGATTCGATCAAACGCAAGCTCAAGGCCCTCCTCGCGCCCAAGCGCCTGACGGCCGACGTGCTTGCGTCCTACACGCCCGGACAACTTCGCACGGCCGGCGTTTCTCCGCAGAAAGCCGGCTATCTCCTCGACCTTGCCGGCAAGGTCAAGGCCCGCGAAGTCCGCCTTGGCCGCGTCCACCTGCTTTCGGACGCCGAGGTGGTCGAAGAGCTCGTGAAGATCAAAGGCATCGGCGTCTGGACGGCCCACATGTTCCTCATGTTTTCCCTCGGCCGGGCGGACGTGTTTCCGCACGGCGATCTCGGCGTGCGCATGGCGTTGAGGGATCTCTACGGGCTGAAGGAACTGCCGGTGGAAGATGAGGCCAATGAACTGGCCGCGCCTTGGCGGCCCTACGCGACGATCGCCAGCTGGTATTGCTGGCGGAGCATCGATCTGCGGAAAGCTTCCGGGAAATGAACGGGACGCAGCGTTGAAAAACGGACGCCGGCTCCTGACAGTCCCGTCCGCCGAATGAAAACCCTGCACCTCTATCTGATCCGCCAGGCGCTCGGCACCCTGGTCATGACGGTGCTGGTCTTCACCTTCATCCTGCTGCTCGGGAATGTCCTGAAGGAAATCCTCACGTTGCTGGTGGAGCGTCAGGCCACCTTGCCCGTCGTGATCAAGGCCGTCGGCCTGCTGATTCCTTACGTCCTCGTCTTCGCCCTGCCGATGGGAATGCTCTGCGCGACGTTGCTGCTCTTCGGCCGGTTGAGCGCCGATCTGGAACTGACGGCCATGCGCGCAAACGGCATCGGATTGATCCCGCTGATCTGGCCGCTGCTCGCGCTGGCGGTGCTGCTCACCGGTTTATCGGCCTGGATGAACCTCGAGATCGCCCCGAAGAGCCGCGTCGCCTACAAGCGGCTGATCGCCGAGGCGCTGGTCAGCACGGACGCAATTCCGCTGCGGGAGAACCAATACAACTCCGGCCTGCCTGGCGGTTATACCATCTACGCCGGCAAGATCCGCAACGATGTCCTGGAGAACCTGGAGGTCTTCCAATCGAACCAGGCGACGCAGCTTTGGATCAAGGCCGAGAGCGCCCGCGTCGTGCGCGACCCGACCAACCAGACGATCACCGTCACGCTGGTGAACTCTTTCGGCACCCGCATCGTCGGCACGAACTGGTTCCCCGTGCAGAACGTGGGCGACTACGAGTTGCCGCCTATTCTCCTTAAGGGGAGGGAACGCCCGGACAATTACGGCATCAGCAACATGACCTTCTCCGAGCTGCGGAAGAAGCTGGCCGAACTGGAACGCCAGACCGCGATCTCCGCCGCTTGGACGAACACCACCAGCGCGGTTCTCCGCCAACAGGCCAAGTCCGTCGACGCCATGCGCCGGGACCTGACCATGCCGATCAAACTGCAGATGCACCGGCAGCTTTCGTTCTCCTGCGCCTGCATTGGATTCACCCTCATCGGAATCCCGCTCGGCATCCGGGCACACCGGCGTGAAACCAGCGTGGGCATCGCCCTGGCGGTCCTGTTGGTGGCGGTCTACTACAGCTTCTTCATCGTGGGGGAGGCCTTGGAAACCCGGGCCGAGCTGGCCCCTCACCTGATCGTCTGGCTGCCGAACTTCCTCTTCCAGATCGTCGGAGGCGCGCTGTTGTGGCGGGCGAGCCGCCGCTAGGGAAAGCGAAGCTGGGAGGCCAAGGTCCAACGACGGAGTCCGGGAAGCCGAGGCCGGTTATTCCCCGGCGTTTGGCGGTCGTCATTCGTCATTCCCCCTCACGCGGTCTTCCGTCTACGGTCCGCCAGCGTCTTCGAGCAAAACGGTCGGAGGCCTGTCTATGACCAGCGTGAAATCCAGTTCTCTCAAGGCGTCGCTCGTGTTCCTCGTCGTGGCGGCGGCCGTGATCGGCTTCCTCTTCCACGACAGTTTTCGCCCCGGCTGGGCGCAGTTCTCCAACGATGGCCCGTTGGGTTCATCGATGATGCGGTCGCTCGACATGCCGGCTGCGATCATGGACGGAATCTGGTATGACCTCTTCTGGGTCGGCAGCTATGGCGGCCAGTTCTCGTCTTCGCCCTGGGCCGCGCTGTTCTGGTTCTTAGGCCCCGTGGGATTCGCAAAGTTCTATCCGCTTTTCGCCGTGCTTTTCCTCGCGCTCGCCGGATGGGTCCTCTTTGTGGAGATGAAGCTGCCGAAGCTGGCCGCCGGCGTCGCGGCCCTGGCCATCGCGCTGAACTCGAACATTTTTTCCAACGTCTGCTGGGGTCTGGGAACAAGGGCGTTCTGCGTGGGATATTTTTTCATCGCGATTGCGGCACTGTGGGACTGGTCGGGACGGTGGAAACTGGTGCGCGTGCTGATCGCCGGCCTTTCGACCGGCCTCGCGGTCGTCGAAGGTGCGGACAACGGGGCGATCTTCAGCATAGCGGTGGCGGCGTTCGTCGTGTTCAAGGCCCTGAACGACCACGGCATTTCCGGAAAAGCGTTCGGACAGGGAGCCTGGCGTCTCGCGCTCGTGGTCGTCTGCGCCGGGTGGATGGCGGCCCAAACCCTCTCGGGCCTGATCAGCACCGGCGCCGTCGGCGGTGGCGGCAACCAGGCGAAGGAAATGTCGCCCGAACAGCGCTGGGACTGGGCCACCCAATGGAGCCTGCCCAAGATGGAGACGCTCCGTGTCGTGGTGCCCGGCCTCTTTGGCTACCGCATGGATACTCCCGATGGTGGCCAATACTGGGGAGACGTCGGCCGGCAGCCCGGCTATGAACAGCACGGACAAGGATTCTCGCGTCACTCGGGCGCAGGCGAGTATGCCGGCGTGCTGGCCGTGCTCATCGCGGCGTTCGGTGTTGCGAACGGATTCCGGAAGAAGGGCAGCGGTCCGTTTGCGGACGGCGAGAAACGCATGATCCGCTTCTGGGTTGTCCTGGCGGTCGTCTCCGTTCTGCTTTCTTGGGGCCGCCACGCGCCGTTCTACCAGCTTGTCTACGCGCTGCCCTACTTCAGCAGCATCCGCAACCCGATGAAGTTCATGCACCCGTTCCATGCGATCCTCGCGATCCTGATGGCGTTCGGGCTGCTCGCCATGAGCCGCCTTTACTTGGGCACAGTGGCTTCGTCCACGACGGGTGCGTTGGACAGGCTTCAAGGCTGGTGGAAAAAAGCCAACCCCTTCGAGCGCCGCTGGACCTATGGCTTGGGCGCGACTCTCGCGGCCGGGATGTTCGGGTTGCTGATGTTCTCAGCCTCCGAAACCTCGATCGTCGGCGCCTTGAACAGCGACTACAGCCGCGAGGGCGCGGATCCCGCGTTGGCACGGGCCGCGTTCGGGTTTGCCAAGATGGAGATCGTCGTCGCGCTGTTGATCGGCGCGATCTCCATCGCCGCCTTCCTCTTGATCCAGGCGAAGGTGTTCGCCGGCAACCGCGCGAAATGGGCCTGGGTCTTTCTGGGGGTCATTCTCGTGGTGGACCTGTCCCGGGCCAACGCGCCGTGGATCAAGCACTACAACTATCGGGAGAAGTATGCGTCCAACACGCTTCTGGATTTCCTGCGGCAGAAACCCTGGGAAGCGCGGGTGCGAATGCCGAACCTCGGGGTCAACGACCAGTATCAGATGCTCTTGCGCTTCTACCAGGTCGAGTGGCTGCAGCACCAGTTCCCCTTCTACAACATCCAGTCCCTTGATGTGGCCCAGGATCCCCGTCCGCCGGCCGACAAGACCGAATTCATCGAAGCCGTGGTGTCGAGGGCGAAGGCTCCGAATTCACCCCAGCCCTCGGATTCCATCCGGCTCTGGGAGCTGACCGGGGCGAGATTCATTTTCGGACTCGCCCCGAAAGATTTTGAGAACGCCATGAACACCCAGTTCGACGGAGGCAAAGCCGCTGGCCGAATCCGCGTCCATACGCCCTTCACCCTCGGTCAGGCCGGACCCGGCGCACCCATTACGCTGCAGACCAATACCACCGGCCCGTTCGCCCTGCTCGAATTCACCGGCGCGTTGCCCCGCGCGAAACTCTATTCAAAGTGGGAAGTCCTGCCGGAAACGACGAACGCCCTCGCCCGCCTCGCGGCGGCGGATTTTGATCCTGCGGCGAGCGTCGTGCTTGCGAGCAAACCCGGCATCGAAGCGGCGGCGGCCGGAGATGCGGGCACGGTGAAGATCGATGCCTACTCGCCCCGCCGCATCACGCTGAGCGCCGACGCGAAGACTCCGGCCGTTCTCCTGCTGAACGACCATTTCGATCCGAACTGGAAGGCCCTCGTCGACGGAAAACCGGTCGAGATCCTCAAGGCCAACCACCTCATGCGCGGCATCGCCCTCGCGCCCGGCGCGCACAAGATCGAGTTCGCGCTCAAGCCGAACAGCACGCCGCTCTACGTTACCCTGGCCGCACAGGGCTTTGGACTGATTCTCCTCGGCGTGCTCGTTTTTGGTCCCGGGAAACGCGACGAGGAGACTTCGGCTGAACCTGCCAAGCCCGCTCCCGGCAAAGCGAAATGAGCCACCAGACCTACTACCGCGACAACGAGGCCTACGCCCAGCACCTCGCGGCGTGGGATGGGAAGCTCTACGCCAAATACGCGGACACGTTGCGGCCTGCCCGGGCCGGCGGTCGCGCGCTGGATGTCGGTTGCGGCGTCGGCCAGGTGGTCACGCGGTTGGCCGAAGCGGGATTTGAAGCCCATGGCGTCGACGTCTCCGCGCCGAACATCGCACGCGCCGGCAAGGTGTCGGAGCGTTGCCAACTCTACGACGGCCACCGGTTGCCCTTTCCCGACCGTCACTTCGCCAGCGTCGGCGCGCTCAACGTGCTGGAGCATGTGGACAATCCCGAGGCGTTCATCGCCGAACTGGTCCGGGTGGTCGAAGTGGGTGGACGCATCGTGCTTTCCAGCCCCAACTTCCTGCGCTGCTTTGGCCTGAAGGATTACCATCCGAAGATGCGGGGCGTCGGAAACAAGTGGCGCAACTTCCGCCGTTTGCGCGAAAAGGCGGCCCTGATGAAGACCGCGCCGGAGTCGGTCCGTTTCGACAGGATGCAGCCGATCGTCCGTGAGAAATTCCAGCCGGACGACGACGCCGTCGTGGCCACGAACCCGTTGGAGATGCGGTTTTTCCTCGAACGCTCGGGCTGTCGCGTGGAATCGGTGTCCTGCTGCGACCGCTACGTGAACGGGCTCGTCGACTTCGCCCTGAACGTCGGGCCGTGGCGTTTCGGGATGTTCAACTCGTTCCTGGTGGCCACCCGGATCCGGTGACCGGGGCCGGCTTTCCCGGTCCCGCTTTCAAGGTGTGAGCATTTTCCTCTTGGCGTTCCCTTGTCCGTGCCGGGAAGCTGTAAGCCCATGAAATATATCTTCGTCACGGGCGGCGTGGTCAGTTCCCTCGGCAAGGGGCTGACGGCGGCCGCATTGGGCACCCTGCTGGAAAACCGGGGTCTCAAGGTGACGATCCAGAAGTTCGACCCCTACCTGAACGTCGATCCGGGCACGATGAGCCCCTACCAGCATGGCGAGGTCTACGTGCTCGACGACGGGGCCGAGACCGACCTCGACCTCGGCCACTACGAGCGCTTCACCAACACGAAGCTGACCCGGCTCAACAACCTCACGAGCGGCCAAGTCTACCAGACGGTCCTGGAGAAGGAGCGCCGGGGCGACTACCTCGGCAAGACCGTGCAGGTCATCCCGCACGTGACCGACGAGATCCAGCGCCGCATCTATGCGCTCGGCGAGAAGGCCAAGACCGACGTGCTCATCACGGAGATCGGCGGCACCACGGGCGACATCGAGGGATTGCCGTTCCTCGAGGCCATCCGCGAATTCGCCCTCGATGTCGGACCGCAGAACGTCCTCTTCATCCACGTCACGTATGTCCCCTTCATCAAGGCCGCCGGCGAACTGAAGACCAAGCCGACCCAGCAGTCCGTGGCCAAGCTGCGCGAGATCGGCATCGTCCCGCACATCCTCGTCTGCCGCTGCGAACACCCGCTCGACAAGGAACTGCGCCAGAAGATCTCCATGTTCTGCAACGTGCCGTTCGAGGCCGTCATCGAGGAGAAGGACGTCGACCATTCCATCTACGAAGTGCCGCTTATGCTCCAACGCGAGCGCATGGACGATCTCGTGTGCCGTTACCTGCGCCTCGATGTGCCTCCCGCCAACATGGCGCATTGGCAGGAGATCGTCCGCAAGCTCATCGCCCCGCGCCATCGCGTCCGCGTCGGTGTCGTCGGCAAATACATCGAGCTGCAGGACGCCTACAAGTCCGTCTACGAGGCCGTGATCCACGGCGGCATCGCCAACGACTGCGGCGTGGAGATCGTGAAGCTCGACGCCGAAGACATCGAACGACAGGGCGCGGCGGCGGTGCTCCGCGGTCTGGGCGGCATCCTGGTTCCCGGCGGTTTCGGCGAACGCGGCGTCGAGGGCAAGATCCTCGCGGCCCAGTATGCGCGCGAACACAAGGTCCCGTATCTGGGGCTGTGCCTCGGCATGCAGATCGCCACGATCGAATTCGCCCGCAATGTCCTGAAGCTCGAGGGAGCGCATTCCACCGAGTTCAATCCCGCTTCTCCGCATCCGGTGATCGCTTTGCAGGAGGACCAGAGGACCGTGGAGAACAAAGGCGGAACCATGCGCCTCGGCGCCCAGGCCTGCCAACTGCTCCAGGGCAGCCTCGCGATGAGCCTCTACAACGCCTTCGTCATCCACGAACGCCATCGCCACCGCTACGAGTTCAACAACGCCTACCGCGAGCAGTTCCAGAAGGCGGGCTTCGTCCTCAGCGGCACCACGCCGGACGGCAAGCTGGTCGAGATCGTCGAGATCAAGGACCACCCGTTCTACATCGCGTCGCAGTTCCACCCGGAGTTCCAGAGCAAGCCGAACCACGCGCATCCGCTCTTCACCGGATTCATCGGTGCGGCCCACATGTTCCTGCACGGCGTCGCCCTGTAGAATTTCTGAAACGGGCCGGACCAGTGCCGGGTAATCCCTCCAGCACCGCTGAAAATCGAGAATCTCATTCTCGCCACGTTCAGCGGTGCCGCACCCCTGTCCACCGGCAGCATCAGCCATGACGAGACGCTGAGCAGGAACAACGTCCGTCGGGGTCGGCAGGAGAACAGCACCCAGGTCCAGATCCCGATCGTCTTCGAACACAAGGTCCGCACGGTCACAGGCGAAGGCGCCGCGTTCAACGAGGCCGTCGGCCGTTGTGACACGAACCGCGACGGGAAGATCACCGAACTCGAAGCGAAGATATTCGCCGACCAAGACGACAAGACGACGAGGTAGCGGGTCTACGACCGTTCAGTCGTAACGGAGCGCCTGGATGGGATCGAGGCGGGATGCTTTAACCGCGGGAATGAAACCCGCGAGGATTCCAAGGCCGACGCTGAAGCAGAAGGCGAGAAAGAGCGACTGGGCCGTGACCTGCGGCGTGGTCTGGCTGGGGGTGAGGCGGCCGAGGATTTCCACGAACCCATAGGACGCGAAGATTCCCAGCACCCCGCCGAGCACGGAGATCACCACGCTCTCGATGAGCACCTGGAGGAAGACGGCAAGGGGCGTCGCCCCGATCGCCTTGCGGATGCCGATCTCCCGGATCCGTTCGGTGATGCTGGCGAGCATGATGTTCATGATGCCGATGCCGCCGACGAGCAGCGCGATGCCGGAGATGATGCCCCCGCTGCGGCGCGCGCTCTTGATCCGGGTGTTGATGTCCTCCACCGCGCGTTCCTGCGTGGAGAAACCAAAGTCCTCGACGCCGTTGTGGGTGATCATCATGACGTTCTTCGCCTGCTGCAGGGCGGCGTCGATCTTGTCCAGGCTCGCGACCTTGACGTCGATGTCCGTCAGTTGGTCGCCGGCCGCGCTTTCGCGGACGCTGGCGGCACGGACGCGGAGCATCATCGTGTTGAGCGGGATATAGGCGGTGTTGTTCTTCATCCAGAAGACGCCACCGCGACGGCCCCCTCCCCAGCCACGGGCGCGCTGGACGCCGCCCTGGGCGACGGCCTCCTTGCGGCGGCGCTCCATCTCCTCGCGCATCTTCTTGTCCTGCTCACCTTCGTAGTGCTGGAACATGCCGACGATGGTGAAGGATTGTCCGTTGAGACTGATGATCTGGCCGATCGGGATGACGGGTTCGCCGCCGGTCTGATCGGGAGTTCCGAACAGGGCGTCGCGGATGCCCGTGCCGATGACGATGACCGGGTTGGCCAATTCCTCGTCGAGGTCGTTGAAGAACCGGCCGTGTTCCAGCACGTGCATGTTCATGGCGAGCACGGCCGGCCAGACTCCGACCAGCTCGGAGGGGGTCGTCGTCTTCGAGCCCAGGGTCAGATAAGCCCGTCGCAGGGACATCTCGGGTGAAATCAGGCGAAGCAGCGGAGCACTGGCCTTCAACGCCCGGACATCGCGGATCGTGCGTCCGGGGGCTTGGTCGGCGAGGTGCTTTTGCTCCGCCGGGATTTCGCGTTCCTCGGTCAGCACCTTGTCGAGGCCTCCCATGGCGACGAGGGATTCCTTCATCGCGTTCTCCATGCCCTTGGTCACGGCCGACATGGCCACCAGGGAGCTGACGCCGAGAACAATTCCGAGCATGGTGAGCAGCGAGCGGAACTTGTTCGCCCAGATTTCCTTGAGCCCGACCATCATGGCGTTGAAGAGGAACATGGCCGTCTATTCGTAGCGCAGCGCCTGCATGGGCTCGAGCCGGCTGGCCTTCCAGGCGGGATAAAGGCCGGCGAGGATTCCGATCATGACACTCGCGCCGAAGCCGACGGCGAGCGCGGTCACGGTGACCACGGGAGTGTTGTCGGTCGGGGACATGAGGATGAGGACTTCTACCAGCCCCACGCTGGCGAAGAGCCCGGCCACACCGCCGATCAGGGCGATGAAGGTGCTCTCGACCAGGATCTGGATGAAGATGTCGGGGCCTGTGGCGCCGACGGCTTTGCGAAGGCCGACTTCGCGGACCCGCTCGGTGATGCTGGCGAGCATGATGTTCATGATGCCGATGCCCCCCACAAGAAGGCTGATCGCGGCGATGAGCCCGCCGCTCAGGCGCTGGTTCTGGATGCTGACCTTGATCTGGTCGGCCCAGTCTTCCTGGGTCATGAAGCTGAAGTCCTCGATGCCCTTGTGGGTGCTCATGAGGATGTTCCTCAACTGGGCGAGGGCCTTGTCGAGGATGTCGATGCTGTCGATGCGGACGCTGATCGCGGAAAGCCGGTAATCGGGGACGTCGTTCGTGCCGGTGGCCGAACGGAACTTCATCATGGCCGTGTTCAGGGGCATGAGGATGGTGTTGTTCTTGATGTAGTAGACGAAGGAGGAGCCGCCGCGTCCGCTGGAACCCCTCCCGGACTTCTGTTTCTTGAGTTCGGGATTCTGTTCGAGGTATTCCCGCTTCTTCTTGTCCTGCTCGCTCTCGTAGTGCTCGAACATCCCGACGATGGTGAAAGGCTGGCTGTTGAGGTAGATGATTTCACCCAATGGAATGACGGGCTGGCCGGTTTCTTCGGGTTTGCCGAAGAGTTCGTCCCGGAGACCGGTGCCGATCACGCAGACCGAGCGGCCTTCATCGTCGTCGATTTCGTTGAACATCCGGCCGTGTTCGACCACGTGCTGGGCGACCTCGAGGTAGTTCGGCCAGGTGCCGTAGAGCATGAACGGATACGTGGTCTTACCGCGGCGCGTGACCGGGACGTTGCGGAGACGCACCTCGGGATTGATGAGGTTGACGAAGGTCGCGTTGTTCCTGATGGCCTTGATGTCGTCCATCGTGTTGCCGACGGCCTGGTCGGCGAGATGGGCCTGCTCGGAGGGAATATCCTGATCCTGGATGCGGACGCGTTCGAGGCCGCCGATCTGGACGAGGGCTTCCTTCATGCCGTTCTCCATGCCCTTCACGAGCGCCGACATGGCGACCAGCGACGCGACGCCGAGGATGATGCCAAGCATCGTCAGGAGGGATCGGGACTTGTGAGCCCAGATTTCCTTCAGACCCACCGACATGGCGTTCCAGAGATCCATTTGTTTTAACCGCAGAAAAAGCAGACTAAGCAGGCAGGAGGTAGTTGCTCGAACGCCCGGGCTTTTTGAACAAGCGCGAAGGTTGGAGGCCAAAGTTCGAAAGAACTCCGAAGAGCGAAGCGCGAACGAGCCGGGGGGATCGGGCTTCGGCCTTCTTTTGGCCTTCGTGGCTTAGGATTTCGAAATTCAAGTTCATCTCTGCGCTCGAGCGGACTTCAGTGCCTCAACCCCGCGAGCTTCGGGTCGACGTGGTCGGAGATCTTGCCGTTGCGGATCTCGATGCGGCGGGGGGTGACGGCGGCGATCTCCGGGTTGTGCGTCACCAGAGCGATGGTGCGGCCTTCTTTGCTCAGGCTGCGGAAGAGTTCGAGGATCGCCTCGCCGGTGTGGGTGTCGAGGTTGCCCGTCGGCTCGTCGGCGAAGACGATCTTGGGGCTGTTCACCAGCGCCCGCGCGATGGCCACGCGCTGCTGCTGTCCGCCGGAGAGCTGCATGGGCCGGTGGCCCTTGCGGTCCTCGAGCTTCACCATCTTGAGCGCCTCCATGGCGCGTTCACGCCGTTCCCGGCCGGAGACCCCGGCGTAGATCATGGGCAGCTCGACGTTCTGCAGCACGTTGAGCTTGGGCAGCAGGTTGAAGAACTGAAAGACGAAGCCGATCTTCTCGTTGCGCACCCGGGCCAGTTCGGAGGGCTTGGAGTCGTGAATCATTTTGCCATCGAGCTGAATGGTGCCTTTGCTCGGTGAATCGAGGCAGCCGAGGATGTGCATGAGGGTGGACTTGCCGCTGCCAGACGGG
>CANJSG010000139.1 GCA_947476875.1 Verrucomicrobiota bacterium
CGGGCCCAACGGCGGCCGGATCACCTCGCCTTCCGGCGCGTTTACCAACGCGATAGACCTGCGCGGCCGCGACTTCGTCTTTGATCCGAAGACCCTGCTGCTGGAGGCCACCGCCGGCGGCGGACAGCACGGCATGAGCTTCGACAACGCCGGCCGCCGCTTCGCCACGAGCAACAGCCGGCACCTCATGGCCTACCTGTTCGAGGAGCGTTACGCGCGGCGCAATCCTTTCCTCCAGCCGATGCCCGCGCTCGTCGACATCCCCACGGACGGCCCCGCGGCCGAAGTCTTTCGGCTCAGCCCGGAGGAGCCATGGCGAGTGATCCGCACGCATTGGCGTGTGTCGGGGCAGGTTCCCGGAATGGTCGAAGGAGGAGGACGCGCCTCGGGTTATTTCACCGGCGCGACCGGCGGGACGATCTACCGCGGCGACGCCTTCCCGAAGGAGTTCGTAGGCGACGCGTTCATCGGCGACGCCGGCGGAAATCTTGTTCACCACAAGAAGGTCGACGTGTCCGGGATCCAGCCCGTGGCCACGCGGCCGGCCGACGAGGCGGGCATGGAATTCGTCGCGTCGAAGGATACGTGGTTCCGCCCGGTGCAGTTCGCCAACGCCCCGGACGGCACGCTCTACATCCTCGACATGTATCGCGAGGTGATCGAGCACCCGTGGTCGATTCCCGAGGCGATCAAGCAACACCTCGACCTCAACTCCGGCAACGATCGCGGCCGCATCTACCGGCTGGTGCCCGACTCTTTCAAGCAGCCCGCGCCGGTGAAGCTCGGCGGGGCGGACACGGACACGTTGATCTCCACCCTTGCCCACGCGAACGGCTGGCACCGCGATACGGCATCACGGTTGCTGGTCGAGCGGCAGGACGATTCGGCCGTTTCCAAGCTGACCAGCTTCCTCGCCACATCGGGATCCGCGCCGGGCCGGCTCCACGCGCTTCAAGTGTTGGCCGGGCTGGGAGCATTGAAGGATGAACACGTCGTGGCCGCCTTGCGCGATCCCGACGCCGACGTCCGGATCAACGCCCTGAAGCTCGCCGAAAAACGGGTCGAAGCCGCCGAGGTCCGCGCCGCCCTGTCCAAGCTGGTTACCGATACGGACGTGCGCGTCCGGCTGCAGGCCGCCTTCACTCTGGGCGATATTCCACCCGCCGAAGCCGCCGGGCCGTTGACCCAGATCGCCCTGCGCGATGGCGGCGACCGCTGGTTCCAGTTCGCGCTGCAGTCGGCCCCGGCGAAACACCAGTCGCTGCTGCTGCAGACCTTGAGCCGCAGCGCCTCGGCCTTCGCCGGCCGCGAAGAATTGCTGGCGGCGTTCCTCACGACGACCAGCGCCACGCTGAACCGCCGCGAGATCGTCGCCATCGTCCCGATCGTGCAGCAACTCGACGATCTGCGGTTCTGGCAGGCGCTGGACGCCGGCCTGCCGGCCGTCGGGATGAGCCTCAGGCATTCGCTTTCGTTGCGGGACTACAACAACCTGCTCGCCCAGTGCCGATCAACGGCAACGAACTCCACGGCGGCCGCGTCGTTGAGGACGGCGGCCATCATACTGCTTGGTAAGCTGCGGGGCACGGGCGCCTTTGACTCCATCCACACGGCAGCTGTGACGGACGGCCCGCAAAATGTCCGGCTGGAAGCCATCCGGACGCTTCTGAACTTCGAGACCGAGGACGGGAAGACCACCGTCATCGGCCTGTTGCCAAAGCTCCCGGCACCTCTTCGGGCATCCGCCGTCGACGCGTTGGTCAGCCGCGAAGATGCGTTGCGCGCGCTTCTGCAATCCGTGGAAACAAGGCAGACCGACCCTGTTTACATCGGCAGACTTCAGCGCGCGGCTCTATTGAAGTCCCGCGACCCGGCCGTCGCCTCTCTCGCCGCCAAGATCTTCGGGGCGGCTCCACCGTCGACGAGGGCGGCCATCATCGCCGAGTTCCGACAGTCTGTTTCAATCATGGGCACCCCCGGAGAAGGCCGACGCATCTACGCGGAACGTTGCTCGTCCTGCCATCGCGCCGGGGGCGCTGGCGTCGCCGTCGGGCCCGATCTCATCACGGTGAAGAACGCGGGCCGCGAGAAGCTCCTCGTCGCGATCCTCGATCCCAGCCGCGAGGTTCCGCCCCAGTTCAGCCACTGGAAAGCCGCGACGGATGCCGGCATCGAATACGACGGCATCCTCGTCAGCGAGACGCCGACGATGGTCACGCTGCGGCAAGGCGGCGGGCTGGAAACCACCTTCCAACGATCCAAGCTCACGAGCCTTCACAATGAGGACAGCTCGCTCATGCCCGAGGACCTGCAGGTCGGCCTCAAACCACAGGACCTGGCCAACCTGCTCCGGTTCATCGAGACGCTGGAGAAGTAGGACGAAAGCTGGGCCGACGGACGGCTTCACAACGAAAGGTCTGGGTCCGATAACAGGCGGATGGAACCAGACGGGAACACGGTCGAGGAAGGGCTGGCGCTGCACCGGGCGGGTCGCCTGCCCGAGGCCGCCGCCGTCTACGAACGGGTCGTCGCAGGGGATCCTGCCAACGCCGACGCGCTGCACTACCTGGGTGTCATCGCCTCGCAGCAGGGCGACCAACTCCGCTCCGTCGAACTCCTCGCCCGCGCCATTTCGCTCAAGCCCGGCGCCCCCAAGTTCCACAACAACCTGGGAGTCGCCCTGCGTGAGCTGAAACGATTGCCCGCGGCCGAAGCCGCCTTCCGCTCGGCCATCGCCCTTGACCCGGACTTCGGCGACGCCCTCAGGAACATCGCCCTCGTCCTGGACCTCCTCGGCCGTCCCGCCGACTGCGTCCCCCTTTGGCAACGGGTCCTGTCGATCACCCCGGACTTCGCCGACGGCTGGAACAGGCTCGGTGTCGCCCTCCAGGAAACAGGCCTCCTCGGAGACGCCGTCCAAGCCTTCAAGGAAGTCGTCCGTCTCGCCCCTTCCAGCCACATCGGCCTCGCCAACCTCGCGGGCGCCCTGAACAAAACGGGTCGTCACACGGAGTCATTGGAGGCCGCCGATCTGGCATTGAAGATCGCACCGGAAACTCCCGAAGCGCTCTCGGCCCGCGCCAATTCGTTGTGTCTGCTTGGTCGTCGCACCGAAGCCCTCGAGAGCGCAGAACGACTGGTCGCAATTCATCCAGAGGCAGCTGCGGGCCATCTTGCGCTGGCCTGTATCCAGAAAGCCGAGGCCAGGTTTGAGGATCTGATCGCCACCTATCGCCGTGTGCTTGAACTGGAACCGGACAACGCCGTGGTCCATTTCGACAAGGGGATGAATCATCTGCTTCTCGGTCAATTCGACGAAGGCTGGACCGAGTATGAATGGCGCCAACGCGTGCCCAGGCTGCGGCAACTGATCAGCAAGGTGCCCTGCCCACGGTGGAACGGCGAACCACTCCACGGCCGCACCATCCTGATTCACGCAGAACAAGGCGTCGGCGACACCCTTCAGTTCCTCCGCTACCTGCCGCGCATCCAAGAGCGTGGAGGAAAAGTGGTGTTCGTCTCGCAGCCAGGGCTCCGGAGTTTCATCCGGGCGACGTGGCCTGACATCGACACCTTCGGTCCGGGCGAACCGTTGCCCCCATTTCATTGCGAAGCGCCGCTGATGAGTTTGCCGCTCGTGTTCGGCACCGACTTGGACTCAGTCCCCAACCCTCTTCCCATCGAGCGCCCGATCGAAGGGCCTGTTTCAATTCCGAAGTCGGCCAGGCTGAAGCTCGGGCTCGTGTGGGCAGGGGATCCCGCCCATTCCAACGACCATAACCGGTCGATGGCCCTCGACCTGTTCGAGCCGGTCCTGGGAATCGGAGGAATTGATTTCTTCAGCCTGCAAGTTGGACCTCGCAGCGCCGACCGCAGCCAACTCCGGAGCCCGGAGCGCTTGGAGGATTTGTCCGCCCGACTCGACAGCTACACGGCGACGGCGAGCTTGATGCGGCAGCTGGACCTGATCATCTCGGTCGACACTTCAGCGGCGCATTTGGCCGGCGTGCTCGGCCGGCCGGTGTGGACGCTGCTGCCGTTCGTGCCCGACTGGCGCTGGCTGTTGGACCGGGAGGATTCGCCGTGGTATCCCACCATGCGCCTCTTCCGCCAACGTCGTGAAGGTGATTGGTCCGAAGTCATCCAACGGGTGGGCTCCGAGTTGAAGACTCTGCGCAATGGGAGATCACCTTAGACCAGGTCTGGAATCATCCCTTCCTTTGCGTTCCTTCGCGGTAGAGTTCAGGAGGTTTCACAGATTTCCTTGAGGCAATCTTCCTTCCGCCGGTTAACTCTCCGCGCTCATGGACATCCTGGCTGAATTGGAATGGCGCGGCCTCCTGGCCGACTGCACCGACCGCACCGCCCTCGGCGAACGTCTCGCCAAGGGACCGGTCGCGCTCTACTGCGGCTTCGATCCCACGGCCGATTCGCTCCATGTCGGCAACCTCGTCCCGCTGCTCGCGCTGCGCCGTTTCCAGATGGCCGGGCATCATCCCATCGCCTTGGCCGGCGGCGCCACCGGCATGGTCGGGGATCCGAGCGGCAAGTCCTCCGAGCGCAATCTCCAGACGCCCGAGCAGGTCGCGCACAACATCGCCTGCGTGAAGGGCCAGCTCGCGCGCTTCCTCGACTTCGAGACGCCGGCCAATCCCGCCCGGCTGGTGAACAACGCCGACTGGATCGGCCCGATCACCTTCCTCGATTTCCTCCGCGACGTCGGCAAATACATGACCGTGAACTCCATGGTGGCGAAGGATTCCGTCCGGTCGCGCATGGAGGACCGCGAGAGCGGCATCAGCTTCACCGAGTTCAGCTACATGCTGCTGCAAGGCTACGATTTCTTTCACCTCCGCAAGACGCTCGACTGCGAGCTGCAGGTCGGCGCGACCGACCAGTGGGGCAACATCACCGTCGGCACGGAGCTCACCCGCAAGAAGCTAGGCGCCACCGTCTGGGGACTCACCTTCCCGCTGCTCACCAAGTCCGACGGCACCAAATACGGCAAGTCCGCCTCCGGCGCCGTCTACCTCGATCCGAAACGCACCAGTCCCTACCGCTTCTACCAGTTCTTTATCCAGGCCGAGGACGCCGACGTGGTGAAGCTGCTGAAGACCCTCACGTTCGTTCCTCAGGAGGAGATTGCCGCGCTGGAGGACGAGGTGAAGACCAATCCCGGAGCGCGCGCCGCGCAGAAGCGGCTGGCCCGCGAGATGACGGCGCTCGTCCACGGCGAAACCGAGTTCAACAACGCCATCCGCGCCACCGAGATCCTCTTCGGCGGCAGCCTCGACGGCATTGGCGAAACGCTCTTCAACGATGTCCTCGGCGAAGCGCCCACGAAGGAGATCGAGGCCGCCAAACTTTCAGGCGAACCCGCCTTCACCGCCGCCGACCTGCTTGTGGCGGCCGGTTTGAGCGCATCGAAGGGCCAGGCCCGAAAAGACATCGAAGGCGGCGGCGCGTATCTCAACAACCTCCGCCTCGAAGCCTTCGGGCGTCCTGTCACGCCGGCCGATCTGCTCTTCGGCAAACACCTCCTCGTCCGCAAAGGAAAACGGAACTACGCGGTGGTGACGGTGAAGTGAGGAATCTTCCGCGAGGCAGATGTCTCCAGCCGTTGCACAAAAGACCCCGTGCCGAAGAGCCGGACACGGGGTCGAAGATCTGCGTCGTAGAAAACCGTCAGGGTTTCACCAGACGGAAGAAGGCGTTGGTCTGAGCAACGTTGATGGACAAGGTGGCGGAGTTGCCGACAACTCCGGAGACGCTGGTCCACGCTGAGGTGTTGACCAGCCTGTCGTAGTTCACCTGCAATCCGTATCCCAGGTAGGACGAGGGCCAGAAGAGAGAGAGCGAACTTCCGTTCCGGGACAAGGAGAGGGTAGGCGGATTGGCCGGATCAGCAGCGTCGATCTGGAAGCTGAAGATCTGCTTCTCGGGATTGGTCGCGCCGTCGTATTCCAAGAAGCTGTTCTGCGTCGTGGAATTGATGCCGTAGCTGGTAACGGTGAGGGTTCTCCCGTCCGGGCTGACGTCGAACAGATTGTAGTTGAACGTATCGGGGCTGTAGAAGTCGGCCGGCTGGGGGCTGGTGCCGGCTGTCGGATCACCTTCGCGGACGAGGTTGTGGAGACCGGGATAACCCACGAGGCCGATGGGTTCGACGTTCGCAGCCGCTTCCGCGTTGGCGATGCTGTCGGCCAGTTTCTTCGCCAAAGCGAAGGTGTGGTTCGAGATCAGGTCGGGACCGGTGGCACCCAGCGGTCCGCATACGATCGTGAAGCAATAGGGGACTTTCACGTAGCTGGCCTGGTTGCCGGTATCTCCTGTCGGCGAGTAGGTCAGTTCGTTGATGCGGTTCTGGTGGTCGTCCGTCGCCATGAAAACAACGTTCCTGATTTTGTTGTCGGCGATGAACTTGAGCAGCGCATTCCGCTCCGCGCGATAACCGCCCATCCAGGCCTTGCCGCCGTCGCTGTTGACGGGGGCATAGCTTGAAGGAGCAGGGGCGAGGGTGAGCACGGTGCCGTTGGTGGTGGTCGCCGCGTTGTTCAGCGTGAACGTGGTTCCGTCCGTATTGATCGCGGTGATGATGCTGTTCGCCGGGATTCCCGTGCCCGAGACGCCTTGTCCGACGACGAGACCGACTGCGTTCGCGACGGTCACCAGATTCGTCGCGGTCGCGGGTGCGGCGGTCGTTACGCTGGTGATTGTTCCAAGAGTGCCGTAGTCGGCGGTGGTCGGAGCGTTCAAAAGGGTAAGGCTGCCGCCGATCGGGCCGATCTGGTCGATCGGATCGGAGATGTTGACGAACTTCCAGATCGTGCCCGCCTGCTCGGCGGCGAGGAGTGTCTGCTGCAACCAGGCCAACTGCGTCACGCCCAGCAACGTGCGGTTCGTGTTGTCAGCGCGGCTTCCCGTGTCGTCGGCGTTGCCGGCCGTCTTCGTGCGGATGTCGCGGTAGGTGCGGTCGTCCACGTTGATGAGGATCACGTTTCGTCCCCATTGCTGGGCGAAATAGAGCTGCTTCGTTCCGTGGGTCCTGGGATCGGACGGGGCATTGATCGCGCCGCGATCCTTGATCGGCTGATGGTCAAGGTAGGTTTGGACCAATGTCGTGAATCCTGTTGAACGGTTCATGTAGTCGGCGCTCGTGAAGTTGGTGTCGTTGGAGGAAACCCGGGCGTCCACACCCGCACCGGTCGCCATGCCTCCGACGGTTCCGCCGGCGGGAGCGCCGCCGTTGATGTATTGCTTGTTCCCGAGTTCGTGGTTGTCGAGCATCGTGTAGTTGCCTTGGCCGGTGAGGAAGGTCTTCAAACAGGCCTGGCCGCCCGAGTTCACAGGAAGATATTGTTCCCGATATTTGCGCGAGAAATCTGCCTGGAGTGTCGCCTGCGACGCGCCGCTCGACGATGGAGCCGGGATACTGCCCGTGCTCGCAGTGGCTGGCGATCCGATGCTGGCGGATGTTTCGTAGATCGTGTCGCCGTCAAACATGAAGAAGTCGAGGTTCTTGGCCGGGATCTGGCTTGCGAGAGCGTAGGGACGCATTAGTCCGTCGAGATCGCCGCTGAAGGCGAAGCGGACGGGGGCGGCCAAGTTTTTTCCGGGCGGAGTTTTGAAAGTGCCGATCTGGCTGACCGTGGTCCCGTCTGAGAAGCGGTAGAAATACTTCGTTCCTGCGGTCAGACCGGTTGCCGCCACCTTCGCCGTGTAGTCCTTCGAGGTATCGGTTGACACCGGATACCTGAGGACTCCGCTGCTGAAATTCAGATCCGTGCTGACTTGGGCGGTCAATGCGACGACGGCAGGTGCGTTCGTGTCCACGGCACGGGTCCACAGAGTGGCTTCAACGGGGGAAGCGTCTCCGGCAGCGACGCCGAGAAAGGAAACGGCCGCGTCTGTATGGGGAACAAGTGCGATCAGTCCGGCTGCAACCAGGGCTGAAAAGAGGATCTGTCTTTGGCTACGGGGCTTCATGGGAGAGATGCGGGTTAGTTTCTAGTTCTATTGCTGTGTTTGCTCGGACTAATCGAACATTGGACAAAGCCCATGACGTTCGCATGACGCCTGGGTCACAAGTTGATGCAGCGATGGCACGACTCCATTTGGCCTGAGGATCAGGTGGTTTCTGGCGCGGCTTTCCGGCGTTTTGCTTGAGGCGACGCTATTACGACATATCACGAGTGGAGGCTGCTCAGCACGATCCTCTTGGTGCAATTCCGTCACAATTGCGCAGGAAGGTGGCGGCTTCTCGAAAGCCGTCTCCAGTTGGAGCTTTTCGTGACGAGACCGTCTCAATCGCCATGGAAACGTCGGTTGTTTTGGAGGCCTCTCCATTGATCATCGGAATCGATCGGAAGAGCTGAACAACCCCATCGGCTCGCTGTTTCCCCCCAAGCAGGACCGCGCTTCGTAGCGGGTTTCTGCCCAGACGAAACCCGACGCCTTTAGACGCAATGAAACCTGAGAAATCCTTGAACGCCTTGAAATTGTTTCGCCCACGATTCATCGGCCCGTTGGCAGTGGCTGTGATCGCGGCTGTGACATCCCTAGCTCCGGCCCGCGCCGCCCAGGCGCCGCCGCACAAGATCTCCGCCATGAACCTCAACGTGGTGCAGAACGACACGGGCAACACGGTCAACTCCGTTACCGTCAGCTCCACGCTTTCGATCAATGACATGCGGGTGCGTCCGGGCTCGAACCGCGGCGACTACAATTTGCAAGTGGGCGACACCGTGACCAACGACCTGGCCGAGGGGTTGGTCTTGGTTTCGATCTCGCAGAACGGCCGCGACAACGGTGAGCTGCCCGACGAACAGAAGAACTATGCCGCGCCGGCCTTCGACGGAAACGCCAACGGATATTGGGCGGTAATCCAGGACACCACGTCGGACCGTGCGGAGTTCAACATCAACTGCGCCGTGGCCTATTTCCGCTATTCGGATTGGCTGGCCGGCTGGGCTCGAAACCCGACGGCTGTGAATGGCGGAACTAACAGCCTTTTCACCGGATCGCCGGGACTGCTGCTCGGCAACAGCTCGGCTGCGACGGGCTACAACCTTAAGTGGGTCAGCAACGGCCGGTTCCGCGTGAGCCTGATCGACAAGGGGTTCAATTCGACGACGAACCCCGGCGTGCTGATGGTCAACCACGCCAAGAACGAGGGAAACTACTGCTCGTCCGTGCCAAACGCGGACGGAACGTGGGAAGTCTATGTGAAGGACAACTTCGGCAATAACACCTCCCTTGAACAGGATCCGCTGGCGTTCGTTTTCATTCCCCGCACTAACACCTCCGTCGTGTCCGGCAAGTTCGGCTTGGATGCCACGGGCACAAACGCGCAGGTGCTGATCTACAGCGGCGCGTCCCCGGCATTTTCGGTGACGAACTTCGCCACCGGCCGTTACCGGCTGACGATCCCGGGCGGATCTCCCTCGGCCGGCGTGCTGATGGTTTCATCCGAAGGCGGCAAGACGCTGAACTTCGACAACACCGTCAGCTATGAAGCCGACGGCGACGGCTGGATCCTCGAGTCGCGCGATCTCGGCGTGTTCCCTCCCGTGCTGGAGGCATGCACCAACGAGGCGGTCGCCTCGTTCGTCTACATTCCCGCCTCCACTGCCGGAGTCTCGGTGACTCCGACCAACGCGCTCTACACGGCCGAGTTCGGACTGGCGGCATCCTTCTCCGTGCAACTCGATCTCGCTCCCACGAACGACGTGGTGATCAACCTTCACTCGACCAATCCGGCGGAAGGCATCATCTCGACGAACTCGCTGACCTTCAACTCCACCAACTGGAACATCCCGCAAATCGTCACTGTCATCGGCCAGGATGATCTCGTCTCGGATGGCAACACGGCGTTCAACATCGTGCTAGATCCCGCCATCAGCACGGACGTGGCCTACACCGGACTGGACGCCGCCGATGTCCAAGTGATCAACGTCGACAACGAGCAGCCCGGCATCACCGTAAGCCGCACGAGCGGCCTTTCCGTTTCTGAGCTTGGCAGCAACGACACCTTCACTGTTTTCCTGAACCGCCAGCCGACTGCGGACGTGGTCATCGGACTCAGTTCGACCAACACGGCCGAAGGCATCGTGTCGCCAGCCAGCCTCACGTTCACGGCCAACAACTGGAACATTCCTCAGGTCGTCACGGTCACGGGCGTGGCGGACTTCCGGAAGGATGGCAACAAAACGTTCGCCATCGCGACCGCGCCGGTCGTCAGCGCGGACGCCACCTACAATGGGATCAACCCTCCCGACGTTTCCGTGGTCAATATCGACACGGACAATCCGGCCATCATCTGGAACTTTCCCACATTGCTCGAGGTGGCCGAAGGCGGAACGACCAACTACTCGGTGGTGCTGGCGACGCGGCCGGACTCGAACGTCGTGATCACCGTGGCCTCCGGATCGAACGCCGTTGCCACGGTTTCTCCCTCCACGCTGACCTTCACCACCAACGATTGGAATGTTCCCAAGGTCGTCACGGTCACGGGCGTGGACAACCTGACCATCGATGGATCGGCCGCGTTCACCATCAACAACACGGTCAGTTCCACCGACCCGCTCTACGCCGACTTCGCCGGCAACCGGATCGTCTTTGCCGTGCGCCTCGACAATGAAGCGCAGGTGGTCCTGCCCTCGGGGACGACGTTCTACGGCCTCGGCATGCCCGCCATCGGCATCGATGGCCAGGCGCGCATCGAGGACGTGGACGCCACGAACTACGCCGGCGGCACATTCACCGTCGCCATCACTGCGTTGGGCCAGGCCTCTGATCGCCTTGAGATCCGCAACGCCGGCACGAATGTCGGCCAGGTCTCGATGGCCGGAAACATCGTCCGCTACGGCGAAACCAACATCGGCACGTTCAACGGCGGCCTCGGGTTGGCGCCGCTCGTCGTCACGTTCAACGAAAACGCCACGCGTGCCGCCGTCGAGCAGGTCATCCGTTCCATCACCTTCGGCACCGTCACCAACGGCGCCTCGCTCGCGACCCGCTCCATCGGCATGACGCTCGACGACGGGTTTGGCGGCATCGCCACGGCCGCGAAGTCCATCCGCGTCGGAGCTCTCCGGCAGACGCAGTATCAGCAAGGGGGCGACTACGGCTACGGCACCTATACGGGCGCC
>CANJSG010000140.1 GCA_947476875.1 Verrucomicrobiota bacterium
CTTTAGGCCCTACACCAGTTTAGCAAACTAGCGCTTTAAGCCACTCAGCCACCTCTCCACCAGGAAAGGACTAGCAGGAAGAGTACGAGACCGGTCTCGAACACGTCCAGCCCTCAGTTTCCCGGGGCAGCTTGTTCAGGACGCCCTATGGGACCGGACGAACCCCTTTACAGCAGCTTGATCTGGCCACGGTCCTTCAGGATCGAATCGGCCAGGCCTTCCGCCCGGGCGCGGCGGCGTTCCATGATGTGTTTGTCCACCGACGTGTCGTAGGGCACCGGGTAGTTGCCGTCGTAGCACGCCATGCAGAAGGAATCGCGGCCCAAGCCCGTGGCCTTGACCATGCCGTCCTGCGAGAGATAGCCGAGCGAGTCGGCGTTCAGGTAGGTGCGGATCTCATCGATGGTGTTGTTCGCCGCCATCAGCTTGGAACGGTCCGGAAAATCGATGCCGTAGACGCATGGGTTCATGTGCGGCGGGCAGCTCACGAGCACGTGGACTTCCTTGGCCCCGGCTTCCTTCAGGCTGTTCACGCGCGTGCGGCAGGTGGTGCCGCGGACGATCGAATCGTCGACGATGACGACGCGTTTTCCGCGCACGAGCTCGCCGATGAGGTTGAGCTTCACCTTCACGTTGAAGTCGCGGATGAGCTGCGACGGCTGGAGGAAGCTGCGTCCGACGTAGTGGTTGCGGACGAAAGCCATCTCGTAGGGGATGCCGCTCTCCATCGCATAGCCGAGCGCGGCGCTGTTGCCGCTGTCGGGCACGGGCACGACGACGTCGGCGTCGATGGGAAACTCACGGGCCAATTGGCGGCCCATCTCGACCCGCACCTTGTAGACGTTGCGGTTCGCGATGTTGCTGTCGGGCCGGGCGAAGTAGACGTATTCGAAGATGCAGAACGAACGCCGTTTGTGCTCGGGGAAGGCCTGGATGCTGCGGACGCCGTCCTTGGTGATGATGACGATCTCGCCGGGCTCGATGTCCCGGACGAGCTTGGCGCCGATCAGGTCGAACGCGCAGGTCTCGCTGGAGAGCACCCAGGCATCGCCGACCTTGCCGAGCGACAAGGGCCGGAAACCGTTCGGGTCGCGCACACCGATGATCTCGCTCTCGGTCATGATCACGAGCGAGTAGGCGCCTTCGATCTTGCGGATGGCGTTGACGAGGTTGTTCCCGCCGGACGCCGCATCGGGCTGCGCCAGCAGATGGAGGATGATCTCGGAATCGACCGTCGTCTGGAAGATGGAGCCGCGGAGTTCCAGCTCTTCGCGGAGCTGGGAGGCGTTGGTCAGGTTGCCGTTGTGCGCCACGGCGATCTGGCCACGGGCGCAGTCGACGGTCAGCGGCTGGGCGTTGCCGATGTTCGAGGAACCGGTCGTGGAATAGCGCGTGTGGCCGACGCCCATGGGACCAATCAGGCGATGAAGGACGTTGCCGTCAAAGATCTGCGGGACGAGCCCCATGCCCTTATGCACATGGAATTTCCGGCCGTCACACGTCACGATGCCAGCGCTCTCCTGTCCCCGGTGCTGCAGCGCATAGAGCCCGTAGTAGGTCAGCTCGGCCGCGTTGGGATGGCCAAAAATGCCAAAGACGCCGCAATAATGCTTGGGGTAGTGCTGCATGGAGTCGGTGTGTGCGCCGAAGCGCCGCGAAATAGCAGCAACGCACCCCCGTTGAAGCAAGCCCCAAAGCCTTTTGATTTGCGACGGGACTGACGAAGGCCGAAATCCGACAACAGGAAACCATTCAACCTTCTGGTTTCATTGGGCCTTTGGCCTTCGCGTTTCGGCTTTCCCCCCACTTGTATCTCGCGCCGAACCTCCGCACCCTCGCGGCACTCCCATGAACCGCCTCGCCTGCCTGCTTCTCCTTGCGGCTGTGTTCACCAGCCGCGCCGCCGACCTGCCAAACATCGTCCTCATCTACGCCGACGACCTCGGCTATGGCGACGTCTCGTGCTACGGCGCCAAGACCATCCAGACGCCCAACGTCGACCGGCTCGCCAAGGACGGCCTGCGCTTCACCGACGCCCACGCGCCTTCCGCCACCTGCACGCCCTCGCGCTACGCCATGCTCACGGGCGAATACGCCTGGCGCAAACGCGGCACCGGCGTCCTGCCCGGCGACGCCGCGCTCATCATCGAGCCCGGCCGGACCACACTGCCTTCGATCCTGCGCAAAGGCGGCTACACCACGGGCGTCGTCGGCAAATGGCACCTTGGCCTCGGCACGACGAACCTGAATTGGAACGGCGACATTAAACCCGGCCCGCTCGAAGTCGGCTTCGACTATTCCTACATCATGGCCGCCACCGGCGACCGTGTGCCCTGCGTCTACGTGGAAAACCACCGCGTCGTCGGCCTCGATCCCAAGGACCCGATCCAGGTCAGCTACGGCAAAAAGATCGGCGATGGGCCGACCGGCAAGGAGAACCCCGAACTCCTCAAGATGAAGCCCAGCCACGGGCACGACATGACCATCGTCAACGGCATCAGCCGCATCGGCTACATGACCGGCGGCGAGGCGGCCCTGTGGAAGGACGAGGACATGGCCGACACCTTCACCGGCAAGGCCGTCTCCTTCATCGAGAAGAACGCCGACAAACGGTTCTTCCTCTACTTCGCCACGCACGATCCCCATGTCCCGCGCGTGCCGCATCCGCGCTTCGTCGGCAAAACCGGCATGGGCCCGCGCGGCGACGCCATCGCGCAGTTCGACTGGAGCGTCGGCCAGGTGCTCGACGCGCTCGACCGCCTCAAGCTCACCGGCAAAACCCTCGTCATCCTTTCCAGCGACAACGGCCCCGTCGTGGACGACGGCTACCAGGACGACGCGGTCAAACTCCTCGGCAATCACAAGCCGGCCGGCCCGTTGCGCGGCGGCAAATACAGCCTCTTCGACGGCGGCACCCGCGTGCCCTTCATCGTCCGCTGGCCCGGCCGCGTGAAACCCGGCACCAGCGATGCGCTCCTCAGCCAGCATGACTTTCCGGCCACCTTCGCCTCTCTCACCGGCCAACCGCTCGCCGAAGCCGACGCGCCCGACAGCTTCAATCTGCTTCCCGCGGTCCTCGGCGATGCCAAGACCGGCCGCGACTATCTGATCGAACACTCGGGCGTCCTCGGCATCCGCCAGGGCCCGTGGAAACTCATCCAGCCCGGCAACGGCCCGCGGCGCAACGCCAACACCAACACCGAGACCGGCCAAGCCCCGCAGGCCCAGCTCTACCACCTCGGCGACGACCTTGGGGAAACCACCGACGTCTCCGCCAAACACCCGGAGAAAGTCGCCGAACTCACCGACCTCCTGAATAAAGCCCGCGACGCTGGACGCACGAGGAATTGAGGCGCTGGACCTCGCCCAATGATGAAGACGTGGAGTAAACGGAAGAAGTGGGTGATTGGAGGATTGGTTGTCCTGGTAGCCGGTCTTTTGGCGCTCAGGCTCTGGCCCAAGGAGAAAGCCAAGCTTTCCTCGCTGCCTTTTGTCAGCGCCGAACCGTGGATGGAGAACAAACAAGGGCACTTCAAAGTTACGAACAAAGGGACAAACTCGATTGGCCTTTGGGCAATTGGTGTCGAGGCATTCGTTGAAGGCTCATGGCAAACCAAACTGATCCGCCAGCGCGAGTCTCGTTACTATCAGGAGGCCAGGCCGAACGAACGAGTGACGCTGCACTTTCCTCCACCAGAAGGGACCAACAAATGGCGCGGAATAATCCAGGTTGATGTGCCGCGGCAAGGCCTGCTTCCGCGCATGAAGGCAATTTTCACGGGGCTGCGGCACGGATTCCCAATCAGCTCTGGGATCTATGGGGCATCGGCGTCGGACGTGCTCGAAGTTGTTACCCGTGAGATCGAGCCCTGAAGCCTGCGCCTCCCACTTCGCTCCGGCTTCGTTCCGGCTTCGTTCCGGCTTCGCATTCAGGCCCGTAGGGCCGTCCTGTTTATAGCAACCGTCCCTCTCCAGATTAACCCCCAGCTCCGTAGGAGCGGCCTGTCCGGGTCGCTCCTACGGAGCTGGGGATTCTTCAATAATCGTTGGCGTCTATAAACAGGCCGCTCCTGATGGAGCTGAAAAACCCGGTGCTCCCGCCGCCCTAAACTAGGCCGAACAAAACGCCCCGCTGGATTCCCCGCGCAAACCCTGCCTGAATGCCGACGCACTCCACGTTCCATCCAACTCGTTCACCCATGAAATCCATCGCCTCGCTGCTCTCGCTTGTTCTGCTGCCCGTCGCCCTGCTCGCCGCCGATGATCCGAAGGAGATTCCCCTTTGGGCCAAAGGCGCGCCCGGTTCGGAAGGGAAGACGGAACCCGAAGTCGTCAAGACCAGCGCCGGCGGCGACCGCAGCGTCTGGAGCATTCACAATCCGAATATCACGCCCTACCTGCCCGCCAAGGAGAAGGCGACCGGCGTGGCCGTGCTCGTCTGTCCCGGCGGCGGCCATCGCAACCTCGCCATCGAACACGAGGGCTACAACGTGGCGAAATGGTTCCAGGAACGCGGCATTGCCGCCTTCGTCCTGAAGTATCGCCTCGCCCGCGAAACCAACTCCACCTACTCGATCATCGACCACGCCTTCGCCGACCACACCCGCGCGCTCCGGCTCATCCGCAGCCGCGCTGCCGAGTGGAACATCGATCCCGCCAAGGTCGGCACGCTCGGGTTCAGCGCCGGCGGTGAACTCTCGGTGCTGGCCGCGATGCGCTTCGACGACGGCAAACCCGACGCAACCGACCTTGTCGAACGCCAGGGTTCCAAGCCCGCCTTCCACGCGCTGATCTATCCCGGCAATTCCAAGAGCATCGCGCCGTTGAAAGATTCCCCGCCCGTCTTCATCGCCTGCGGATTTGGCGACCGTCCGGACATCGCCGAAGGCATGGCCGACGTGTATCTGCGCTACAAAAAGGCCGGTGTGCCGGCGGAACTCCACATCTACTCGAACGCCGGTCACGGCTTCGGATTGCGCGCCTCGAACAAGTCCTCCGCCGGCCGTTGGGCGGATCGTTTCACCGATTGGCTGACGGATCGTGGGATGCTACCGAAGCCCTGATTCACGGAACTGACGGGAGACTCTCGTAGCGGAAGGCTGTTGCCACGAGATCGTGTTCTGGAAACCTGAGGCACCATGAAAATCTTCAAACGCCTCCTCCTCGGGATCGTGATCCTCGTCGTGGTCCTGGTCGTCGTCGGCTTCTTCCTGCCAGACCGGTATCATGTCGAACGCGCCCTCATCATGAGCGCCCCGGCCGACGCCGTCTTCACCCGCATCAACACGCTCAGGACCTGGCCCGACTGGACGGCGTGGAACAAGAGCACGTATCCGGACATGGAGACAAAGTTCTCCGGACCTGAATCCGGGGTGGGCTCCGTCTACCAATGGAGCGGGAAGTCTTCCGGCGTCGGCTCGCTCAGGATCACCGCCGTGGAACCGGGTAAACGCGTCATCTACGACCTCGACTACGACAACGGAAAATACCTTTCGGTCGGGTCGATCATCCTGACCACGGAGGGCACGGCCACCAAGGCGACATGGGTCAATGAGGGCGCACTGGGATCCAACCCGATCAACCGGTGGTTCGGCCTGATGATGGATTCGATGATGGGACCGGGTTTCGAGACCGGCCTGAAGAATTTGAAGCAGTTGTCCGAGACGCCGGCAAAGTAACCGGCACCGGACGCAGCGC
This sequence comes from Verrucomicrobiota bacterium, assembly GCA_947476875.1. GTDB lineage: Bacteria > Verrucomicrobiota > Verrucomicrobiia > Limisphaerales > CANJSG01 > CANJSG01. The sequence goes on from CANJSG010000140.1 coordinate 5,698, forward strand.
CCGATCGGAGCGGGCCCGGCAGATCGTGGAAAAGAGAAAGGGCGGTTCCTCGCGGAACCGCCCTTTGCGTGGAATTGAACCGAAACCTCAGACCTTCTGGTCTTCGATGGTCACCGGTTTGTAGCCGCCGATGCCCTTGAAGTAGATGAAGAGCAGCAGGTAGATGACCGCCATGGTGGCCGGAATGAACGAGTCGGCCTTCAGTGTTTCCCGGTCGCCAACGATGCTCGCGTCCGCCACGGCCTTCTGGTCCGGCGTCTTCGTGACGGCGGTCTGCGCCGCCGACAGTTTGGTCCCGTCGAGACCGGTCACTTCCTTGAGGAAGAGGAATTTGCTCGGTGTGGCCGCCTTATACTGTTCGTAGATGGCAGGAGCCGTGGCGCTGAGGTGTTCCGTGGTGAAACGGTCCTTCGCATAGCCGAGGCCGGGGCCGCCGAGGAGGCCGGCCGACATCATGCCGATGCCGCCCATGATCGACATCGCGATGGCGCCCGTGCGCGGGAAACGATCACCGACCACCGCCAACATCGTGGGCCAGAAGAAGGTCTTGCCCAAAGCGTAGACGGACAGGGCCACCAGCGCGCCCGCGAAGGTCTCGATGCCGCTGACCATGCGCAGGCCGACCATGCCGAGGATGGCGCAGATGAAGAGCAGGCCGATCGGCGAGATCTTCAGGCTCTTCTCGATGAAGTGCGCGCAGAAGCGGAGCGCGAACATCAGGAGGGACGTGAAGACGAACAGGATCTTTCCCTGGGTCGGGCTCAGGATGTTGCCGGTGATGTTCTGGATCCAGCCGTCGGTGCCGAGCTCGACCGCTCCGACGAGGGCGTGGGTCGCGAACAGGACGAAAAGTAGCAGTGCACCCACCGAGAAGCCCGTCTTGCCTCCGACGACAAGCAGCAGGGCGAACGCGACGCCCCACGAAATGTAGCCCCAGGCTGCGGAGGTGAAAAAGTCATTGCCGGTGAAGAAGAAGAGGACGCCGCCCAACTGGTCCTTGAAGAACAGGCCGATCAGGCCGCACGCCACCAGAGATCCCAGGATGCCGACCTCCTTGAGCATCTCTCCGATGCTGAGTCCCTTGGCGGACGCCTCCGACTTCGGGAAGTGCTGGCCGAAGAACGCGATGCCGTAGAGCACCGTGGGCACGAGGAACAGGCCGAGCTGCAGCTTCCAGCTGACGTGCATTTCGTCTCCGAGGATCCAGCCCACCAGACCGCCGAGGACCAAGCCGGCCGGCCAGCTGGCGTGGAGGATGTTCAGGTAGTGCGTGCGGTTGTTCGGGAATAGCGTCGAGACGAGGGGATTCGCCACGGCTTCCAGAGTGCCGTTCGCCAAGGCGAACACGAAGGTGCCGAGGTAAAGGAACATGTAGGCCGTGTTCTGGTCCTGTCCCTTGACAGCCCCGAAAGTGATGAAGGCCGACAGCACATGGAACAGGAACGCAGCGATCACCAGCTTGCCGTAGCCGATCTTGTCCACCACCACGCCGCCGATGATGATGCCGAAGCAGAACCCGGTGAAGCCGGCACCGCCGATGGCGCCGAGCTGCGCGCCGGTGAATCCGAAGTCGGCAGCCCAGTTCGCGAGGATGCCGCCGCGGATGCCGAAGCCGATGCCGGCGGCCAGAATGGCGAGGAAACCGGCCCAGAGGAGCCGTTTTGCGTTCGGGGCGACCCCCGAATCTGTTGCGTTACTCATAATTGTGTCGTTTGGGGTTGGTAAGGGAGCCCGGATTCAATGCCGGATTTACCGGGGTCTCGTCAATAAGCGTCGTCAACTCAGGAGTTGTCCGAGGATCGGCGGACCACGGAAAAGGGCGGACCAGCGAGCTGGTCCGCCCATGCATCTGATGGCTTGGGCCTCGTTGCCGGCGCGGATTTCAGAGGGTGAACGCGGGGAGTTTCACGATCTTGCCGCCGGCGAGCGCGGACTCGTGGGCGCAGAGGCCGACGCAGGTCCAGTTGGCGGACTGCTTGGCGTTCGGGAAGGTCTCGCGGCCTTCGGCGAGGGCATTGGCGAACTCGTTGGCCAGGTGGGGATGGCTGCCGCCGTGGCCGCTGCCCTGGGTGAAGCTGAGGTGCGTCTTCTTGCTCGTGTCGTAGACGCCCTGGGTCGTGTATTTCGCGATGCTCTTGGGCAGGCGCTTGGCGAAGTCGGGGCATTTGACCGCCTTCGGGATCTTGGGCTCGGGCTTCTTGGCCGTGTGCATGATCAGCGGCTCGTGCTCGACCAGCGGCCACTCCACGGACTTCTTGTCGCCGTAGACGTCGATGCTCTCGCGGTATTGCCGGGCGGTGTCGAAGAGCGAGCGGATGATCCGGGCGCAGACGTCGGTGTTGACGTATTTGACGTGGGCGGTCTCGACGGCGAAAGGGCTGCCGTAGTGCTTCTGCAGTTCGGCCCGGACCGAGCCGGAGCCGAAGCAGGAGACGTATTCCGCGGGCTGGCCGATCAGTCCGGAGACGGGGCCGACGCAATGGGTGGCATACCACATCGGCGGCAGGCCGGGCCAGTAGTTGGGCCAGCCGTCCATGTCCTGCTGGTGGGAAGCCTGGACGAACTGGAGCTTGCCGAGTTCACCCTTGTCCAACAGCTCCTTCATGAAGAGGTATTCCCGGGCGTAGACCACGGTCTCCATCATCATGTAGGTGAGGCCGGTCTTCTTCACCAGGTCCACGATCTTCTTGCAGTCGGCGACGCTGGTGGCCATCGGCACGGTGCAGGCGACGTGTTTGCCGGCCTTGAGCGCGGCGATGGACATCCACGCGTGGTCGGGGATGGGGGAATTGATGTGCACCGCGTCGACGTTCGGGTCCTTGAGGACTTCCTCGAACTCCTGGTAGCGGACCTTGACGCCGAAGTAGTCGCCCACGTCGTTCAGCTTTTTCTCGTTACGCTGGCAGATCGCATAGCAGTCGGTGTGCGGATGCTTCTGCCAAATGGGGATGAACTCGGCGCCGAACCCGAGGCCGATGACGGCGATGTTGAATTTTTTGCTCATAGGAACCGATCGGCCCTACGTCGCGAAGAGACACGGACTTCGCGGCGCAGACCGGATGGACTGGTGTGCCGGCGAGTTCAAGAGTCCGCGCGAGGCGCGTCAACTCGTTTCACCCTCACCCGGCTCCAAATTCCACGCGGGAGGAGCCATTTCGGGATGCTCGATCCGCCTGCGCGCTTGACTAGGGCTCCTCATGGAACACTTTTCCGCGCTCCGTAAAAATGACCATCCACAACGCACGTTCCGTCGATTGATGAAAGCACGCATGATGAAAGGCGTGGGAGTGATCCCAACGCAGCGCGAGGTGGCCCTGGTCGACCATCCGGAACCGGCGATTTCCCACGCCAACCAGATCAAGGTCCGCACGCTCGAAGTGGGCATCTGCGGCACCGACCGCGAGATCTGCACCTTCGCCTACGGCCAGCCGCCCAAGGGCGATGACTACCTGCTGCTCGGCCACGAGTGCCTTGGCCAGGTCGTCGAGGTCGGTTCCGGCGTGACGGGCTTCAAGTCGGGCGACCTCGTCGTCCCCAGCGTGCGCCGGCCTTGCCTGGACGAATCCTGCGCGCCGTGCCGCGAAGGCCGTCAGGACTTCTGCTTCACGTGGACCTTCACCGAGCGCGGCATCAACCAGCGCCACGGCTTCATGACCGAGGTCTTCGTCGAGGAGCAGTCCTACCTCACGGCCGTTCCGCAGGATCTGCGCGACGTCGCCGTCATGGCCGAGCCGCTTACGATCGCCGAGAAAGGCCTGACCCAGGCGTGGGAAGTGCAGAAGCGCCTCACGTGGGAACACCACAACCGCGATGGCAAAGGCCGGGGTTACGGCCGCAACGCCGTCGTGCTCGGAGCCGGCCCCATCGGCCTGCTGGGTGCGATGAAGCTCCTCATCGAGGGCTTCCGCGTCTTCATCTACTCCCGCTCGCCCAAGCCCAATTTCAAGGCCGACATCACCGAATCCATCGGCGCGGAATACATCTCCTCGAAGGAAGTCGGCGTCGACGAACTCGCCAAACGCATCGGCAACATCGACCTCGTCTACGAGGCCGTCGGCGAAGGCCACGTGTCCTTCGAGCTCATGCGCGTGCTCGGCATCAACGGCGTCTACATCTTCACCGGCATCCCGGCCGAGCGTGAGACCATCCCGGTCTATGCCGACAACATCATGCGGAACATCACGCTGAAGAACCAGGCGATCGTCGGCACGGTCAACGCCAGCCCGCAGGCCTTCGTCGACGCCATCCGCGACCTCGGCGAGTTCAAGAAACGCTGGCCCGGCGCCATGAAGGCCCTGATCACCGGCCGCCACGGCATCGATGCCCACCGCGAACTTCTGCTCGGCAAGGCCACCGGCATCAAGAACGTGATTTCGTTCACCTGAACACGCAGACTTTCCTCCGCATGAGCAAGAATCCCTGGATCGACGTCTCGGTTCCCGTCCACAACTCGATGCACTTCTGGCACGGCGATCCCCCGCCGTATGTCACGATGCATGCCGGCACGGCCAAGGGCGACGTCTGCAACGTCTCCGTCATCTACTGCAGCTTCCACACGGGAACGCACATGGATTCGCCGCTGCACTTCCTGCCCGGCCAGAAGACCATGGACGACCTCCCGTTCGACGCCGTCATCGGCCCAGCCCGCGTCGTCGAGATCAAGGACAAGGAATCCATCAAGCCGGCCGAGCTGAAGAAGCTGAAGCTGAAAAAGGGCGAACGCATCCTCTTCAAGACGCCCAACTCCACCGTGAGCTGGAAGAAGCCGACCTTCGACAAGGACTTCGTCTACATTTCCAAGGAAGGCGCGCAGTTTCTCGTCGACGCGGGCATCCAGACCGTCGGCATCGACTACCTGAGCGTCGGCGGTTTCTACAAGGACGGCGTCGAGACCCACCACATCCTGCTCGGCGCCGAAGTGTGGATCATCGAAGGCCTGGACCTCTCGAAGGTGAAACCCGGCAACTACGACCTGATCTGCCTGCCGGTGAAGTTCGCCAAAGGGGACGGCGCCCCCGCGCGTTGCCTGATCCGGAAACGCTGAAGCGGCCTTGAAACCGAAGAGGTGAAATCAAGCCATGACTGGGCTTGATAGGCTGCATGAAATGACTGGCCAAGACGGACAACCTCCTTCATTTCAGGAACACAGGAAAATCAATCGGCCACTGTCCCGCGTGATAGGCTGCACCGGGGCGCAGCTGAAAAACAATGTTCCGATGACACGGCATAATCCGCTATAATTTCATGGGCAGAACCGGCGAACCGGGCTATTTGGCAGTAGGCCGTTGCAGGCGGGAGGCTCAACGCAGTTGGAGCCTCC
>CANJSG010000141.1 GCA_947476875.1 Verrucomicrobiota bacterium
GTCGTTTCCACAACCGATAGGCCAGCCACCAGGCCAGACCGGCCAGCGCCAGGTATTGGAGAGCCACCGAGAGGAGGTTGATCCCGAAAACTTTGATGGCGGTGGCGGTGTCTGGGTTCACAGGTTCGATGTTGGAAGAGATTGCTAGCGTGGGCAGAAAGAGGCCCGTCGAAAAGGGAAGACCCCCGGCTTTCCGGGGGCCTTCGGTGACCGTTGCGGACATCCGTCCAGCCTCGGCTGGAAGGGCCCGGGGGATTACTTCAGGACAACGCCGTTCTGGCCGTGGAAAACGAAATTACCGCCAGCGAAAACGCCTTCGGCGAAATACCCGAAATCCGTCTCGATGGCGACCAAGCTGCGAACCGGCGCGTCCAATCCGGTCGGACTCTTGGCCACGAAGATCAAGAACGCCACGGGACTCCACTTGCCATTCGCCGCTTTGGCGCGGCCCTCACAGAAAGCGAAGATGCCCGGAAGGATGGGTGACTCTTGTTGGTATCCGAGCTGCACCACGGTCCCCTGGATATGCAACCCGTTGCCGAGATCCTGAAAGTTGACGGTGCCAAAGGTGGGTTCGGTGAAGCCCTTGGTCTTTTCACCCTGGAGATTCAGGTTGATCGTGGTCTGAAGGGTGGTCGGGAGACCGTCGAGGTGATCATCGAGGTTAAAATCGGCAAACGCTTCCAGACTGTTTCCGCTGCCGCCGGTGATGCGGACGGTGCCCGGGGGGACATAACATCCGGTGAATGCGATGACGGACAGCGCGGCGATGGCCTTGGTGATGGATTTGATCAGTTTCATGAGTTGGTTGGTTAGTATGTTCGATTACAGGTCACTTTGTGACTCAGAAATGGAATTTTGGTTGGAGAATAACTTAAATCAAATGAATAGATTTAATCGTAAAATCATATCTGATTAAATTTTTTCATCGTTATGGGAAGGAGATGTTCCAGAGTTCTTCCCGATGACCGTTGCGGCGGGATTCCTGGCGGCGATTCTTCTGCGAGTCGTTTCATTGCTGAACATTGAACCCCATTCATCAGCCCCTTGAATTCGTTGCATCGTCGGCGACTTCAGAGGGGTTGATTCCACGAGGGGCGATGCCCACAGTTTCGCCGCAATGGAAACCACGGACCCTCTCGACCAGATCCTGACCTGCCGGCTCGATTCCCGCAGGAAGGCCGTCGAGCCCTGCACAGTCATCATTTTCGGCGCCAGCGGCGACCTGACGTCCCGCAAGCTCATCCCCGCGCTCTACCACCTCCACATCGAAGGCCAGCTGCCCCGGCCCGTCCGCGTGATCGGCTTTGCCCGGCGCGAGAAGAGCGACGCCAGCTTCCGCGAGGAGATGCACACGGCCTTGAAGCAGTTCTCCCGCACCAAACCGGTCGATGAAGCCAAGTGGGCCGAGTTCGCCGCCGGACTGCACTACTGCCAGGGCGAGTTCAACGATCCGACGGCCTACAAGAAGCTGGAAGGCATGCTGGATTCCTTCGGCGATGAACGCCTGCGCCGCAACCTGCTCTTCTACCTCTCGACGTCGCCCACGCAGTTCGCCGAAGTTACCAGCCATCTGTCCAACGCCGGCCTGCTGCATCGCGAGCCTACTGGCACAGGCTGGGAACGGCTCGTCGTGGAAAAGCCTTTCGGCACCGATCTATCCAGCGCCCAGTCGCTCAGCGCCGAACTGACGAAGTATGCGCGCGAGCGGCAGCTCTTCCGCATCGACCATTATCTCGGCAAGGAGACGGTGCAGAACATTCTCATGTTCCGCTTCTCGAACTCGATCTTCGAGACGCTGTGGAACCGCCGTTCCATCGACCACGTGCAGATCACGGTCTCGGAGAAGCATGCCGTCGGTTTGCGCGGCGGCTACTACGAGGACGCCGGCGCGATCCGCGACATGGTGCAGAACCATCTCCTCCAAGTGCTCGCGCTCGTCGCCATGGAGCCTCCCGTCAATCTGGAGGCCGAATCGATCCGCGACGAAAAGGTGAAGCTGCTGAAGTCGGTCCGGCAGTATCACCCGAGCCAGGTCGCGGCCAACGTGGTCCGCGGCCAATACACGGCCGGTTCCATCGACGGCCAGGCGCGTCCCGGTTACCGGGAGGAGCCGAAGGTGAAGGCCGATTCCAGCGTGGAAACCTTCGTGGCCCTGCGCCTGTTCATCGACAACTGGCGCTGGGCCGGAGTTCCCTTCTACCTGCGCACGGGCAAGAACCTTCCCGTCAGCGCGTCGGAAGTCCGCATCCAGTTCCACCAGACGCCCAACGTGCTCTTCGCGGCGCAATGCGGCACGAACCTGGACAGCAATTCGCTCACCCTCCGCCTCCAGCCGAACGAGAGCATCTTCATGCACATCAACGGCAAGGTGCCCGGCACCAGCATGGAGATCCGGCCGGTGCGGATGCACTTCGACTACGACTCCGAGTTCGGCGCCTACACGCCCGAGGCGTATGAACGGCTGCTGCTCGAAGCCATCGCCGGCGACGCCACCCTCTTCATCCGCCGTGACGAAGTGGAAGCCGCGTGGAGCCTGATCGATCCCATCCGCGAGGCGTGGACCAAGGAGCCGATGGTGGAGAAGGAATTCTACGCCGCCGGTTCGTGGGGCCCCGAGGCCGCCGACGAATTGCTCGCCAAGATGAACCACCGCTGGCGCAAGCCGCATCCCACGGCCTAAGGCGATGGCTCCCTCATCTACCGGTGTCGCGTTGGAGCAGTTCGGCACGACCTCAGAACTCGTCGCGGCCACCGCCTCGGCTTTGATCGCGGAAGTGGTTGCCGCAGGTCAACGGAACCAACGCTTTAGCCTGGGGCTGTCCGGTGGCCGTGTCGCCCGCAGTCTCTACGAAGAAGTCGTGCGGCGATCGGCCGAGACGGCGGTTCCCTGGCACGTCGTCGACTTCTTCTGGGCGGATGAACGGTGCGTTCCGCCGGATCACCCGGACAGCAACTTCCTCCAGGCGGACGAAGTCCTGCTGCGCCCGCTGAACATTCCGCGGCACCATGTTTTCCGCCTGCGCGGAGAACTCGATCCAGCCGCCGCCGCCATCATGGCGAGCTCCCAGGTCCGGGAGAACATCGCAGCCGGGGCGGGCGGCCTTCCGGCACTGGACCTGGTGCTGCTGGGCATGGGTGAAGACGGCCACATCGCGTCGCTCTTCCCGGATGCCCCGGCGGTCGTCGTCGAATCCAATGAACCCTTCCTCGCGATCATGGATTCCCCGAAGCCTCCATCGCAACGGATCACGATGGGTTATGCGCTGCTGAAGGCGGCGAAGAGCGTCCGGGTGATAGTCGCGTCGGGCGACAAGAGGGAAATGCTGCGGTCGTCCTTGTCCGAAGAAGGATGCTCCAGCCTCGCGAAGCTGATTCGGATGCGGACGGAGACCACGATCCTGACAGACCAAAAGGTCTGAGGATCCGTTAATTCTTCACCGGGTCCGGGACAATTGCCGGAAAGCCGGGCTTGTCGCCGGGGAGCTTTTCCTCTCCCGACTTCAGGCGTTCGATGCGACGGAACAGACGATCCCTGAGTTCCACATACATCGCGTTCGTCGCCAGACTGAGATGGTGACGGGCCTCCTCGTATTGACCGATGCTGAGTTTGCAGCGGGCCAGGTGCAGCTGGACCCCCTCGCGTTCCACCTCGTCGCGGGCAACTTCCATGGCTTCTTTCCACGCGGTGTAACCCTCGGCGAACCGCTGGGGCTTGGTTCCGTAGAAGCTGTTCGCGTAGTCCGACCGGAGAATGAAATTGGCCGGGTTCAGCTTGATGGCCAACCGATACAATCCCAGCGCGCGCTCGAAGACGTCGGACTCGGAGCACGCGAAGAACTCCATCGCATCTTTCCGGAACAGGTAGACGGTCGTGGCGTAGTTCCAGGGATAAGTGGACTCGTTCGGCATCAACTCCATCGCCTTCTGGTAATGGACGAAGGCGTTGGTGACCGGACCGCGATGGCCGTAGTAGTTGGCCAGGTTGTTCCAGACGGCCGGCAGTTTCGGATCGATCCGCTTGGCCTCCTCCCACTGTTTCACGGCACCCGGCTCATCGTGGTTGTCGTTCAGGTAGCTGCCGTAGGCGATGCGGGCGCGGGCATGGTTTGGATGCTGTTCGACAAATACCTTGTAGGCCTTGTCCACCTCGACGATGCGCTGATCGACCTTCGCCCTGAGCGTGGCGGTGCTGGCGCCCGCTCCCGCTTCGGCAAACTTCCCGGCATCCTTGATCCATTGTTCGATGTCGGTGTCGGCGGAATCATCGAACTCGAGCAGCTTCTGGTAGGCCGCTTCCACAGGATCGACGGGAACCGCAGGGATCGCCTTGCCCGTGAGCAGATTGCTGGCGGCTTCAACCGGGTTGGTAGCCAGGACCGCGCCGAGGAACAGGGAGAGTAGATTGGTCATCGGCGTGGTCTCCGTCCGAAGCCGGGCGGCGGGCTATTTGGCGACGGACATGCCGGGCTTGGTCTTGGCCACGGCCTGGATCAGGTCCACCATGATGTTCTTGGCCTCGTCGAGATGGATGTCGAGCGGCGGGAGCTTGTCCAACTCGGCGTCCACGGGATCAACGTCATCATCCGGATCCTGGATACGGGTGACCTGGTTGGTCTTGGGCTGCCAGACTTGGAGTCCGGGTTCCAAGGAATTGCGGAGGGTGACCTCGAAGAACTTCGGGTCGTTCTTGTGGTTGAGACGCTCGGTCTTCCGGGCTTCGTCGCGCTTCTTGTTTTCTTCGCGCTCCTTGAGACGTTCCGCCTCGTTCATGGAGACGCTCTTGTCCTTGATGATCTTCTGGTAGCGGGCGACGTCGTCGCGGACCAAATCGAACTCCCGGCTGACGGCCACGCGCTTCTCGGACTTCGCCTTCAGGTCTTCGACCAGGGCGCTGATTTCGTTCAACGGCTCGTAGACGGACGCCTTGATCACATCCCACGGAAGCGGGTCGTCGAGCGAAGCCTCGCCGAGTTCGGCGTGATTGTTCACGGATGGCAGGGTGATGTCGGGCGTGACACCCTTGAGCTGGGTGGATGCACCGTTGACCCGGTAGAACTTCCTGATCGTAAGCTTGAGGGCGCCGGGGTTTGACGTGACGGGGTAGTCCTTGCTCCGGCCCATCATCTTATCCAGCGGCAGAAGCTGCTGGACTGTGCCCTTGCCGTGGGTCGTGCGATCGCCGACGACCAGCGCCCGCCCGTAGTCCTGGAGGGCCGCCGCCACGATCTCGGAAGCCGAAGCGCTGAAGCGGCTGGTCAAGACCATTAACGGGCCGTCGTAGAGGACCGCTTCATCAGGATCTTCGTCGACGAAGACCTGGCCGCTCGGATCCTTCACCTGGACAACCGGGCCCTTCTTGATGAACAGGCCGGTGAGGTTGATGGCTTCCTCCAACGACCCGCCGCCGTTCCGGCGCAGGTCGAGGATCAATCCCTTCATTCCTTCGGCTTTCAGTTTGCCGATCAGCTTGGAGACATCCTTCGTGGTGCTCTTGTGTTCGCCACGGGTCGCGCCCGTCAACTGGAAGTCCGCGTAGAACGAGGGGAGATCGATCAACCCGATCCGGTTGGTCTTACCCTTGGCGTCGACATGGTCGTAGACACGGGCCTTGGCTTCTGAGTCCTCGATCTTGATCTCGTCACGCACGAGGGTGACCTCCTTGCGGGCGGACGAATCGGGGGAATCCCCGGGCAGGATGTTGAGGCGGACTTTGGAACCCTTCTCGCCCCGGATCATCTCGACGACCTTCTGGAGCTTCATGCCGCCGACCTCGACATACTCGCCCTTATCGCCCTGGGCGACGGACACGATCTTGTCGCCGGGCTTGATCTTCCCGCTGATGCGGGCCGGGCCGGGATGCAGCTCGACGATCTTCACGTAGTCGTCGTCCTGCTGAAGCAGGGCGCCGATGCCGTAGAGGGAAAGCTTCATGGCGATCTCGAAGTTCTTCAGCTGCGAGTCGGTCATGTAGTCCGAATGCGGATCGAACACGTGGGCCAGCGAAGTCAGGTAGATGCCGAAGACCTCGTCCTCGCTCAGCTCCCGGATGTTCTTTTGAAACCGGGAATAGCGGGCGGTGAGCGCCTTGACGATGTCCTCGTGCTGCTTCTTGGCAAGCAGCTCGGGAGTGAGCGGAGCAGCGGCCTCCACTTTGTTGGTCTTGCCATCCTTGACCACGGCCTCGCCTTTGGACTTGGCCGGGGCGTTCGTCGCGGAGGGTTTGCCGAGCTTTTCCTGGAGGTATTCAAACCGGACGTGCTGCTTCCACAGGTCACGAGCGTCGGCGAGGTCCTTCGGGTTGGGCAGCTCCTTGCGGTTGGGCGTGTAGCGTTCGATCGCGTCGAACTCGAACTTCGCCGTCTTCACGAGGTTGGTCACGTAGTTGACCCGTTGTTCGACCCGCTGGAGGAACCGCTCGAAGATGACCCGCGACGGCGTGGTGTCGCCGGCGAAGGTCAGGTTGCCAAGCTCCTTGCGATACTTCTCGAACTCGGCGAGGTCGCCCTTGGTGAAGTAGCTGTGGGACGCGTCGAGAGCCTCGAGGTAGCGGTCGAGAAATTTGGAGGACGCCTCGTCGTCGAGGCGTCGTTTGGAGAAATGAGTGCTCTGCAGAAGTCCGGCCACGAAACGGCCCACGCTGGATTCCGTCACCCCGGGGGGCGCCAGATGCGTGGTCGGCGGCAGCTCCCCGGCCCGGGCCGGGAGAACCGTCGCGGCGAGGAGGACGGCTGCAATGGCAGCCGTCCATTTGCGGACTTCAGCGGGCAATCTCATTTGGTAACGATTTCGAGCAGTTCGATGTCGAAGGTCAGGACCGCGTTGGGCGGGATGTCGGCGCCGGCGCCATTCTCGCCGTAGGCGAGTTCGGACGGGATGTAGAGCTGCCACTTGGAACCGGTCTTCATCAGCTGAAGCGCCTCGGTCCAGCCCTTGATCACGCCTCCGACGGGGAACTCGGCCGGCTCATTGCGCTTGTAGGAGCTGTCGAACTCGGTGCCGTTGACGAGCGTGCCGCGGTAGTGGGTTTTGACGGTGTCGCTGGCCTTGGGGACCGCGCCGGTGCCGGCCTTGATGACCTTGTATTGCAGGCCGCTGGGGAGGGTGACGATGCCTTCCTTCTTCTTGTTGGCATCGAGGAATTCCTTGCCTTCCTTGACGCTGGCCTCACCCGCTTCTTTGCGTTTGGCCATCGCCTTTTCTTTCAAGCCGGCCGACAGGGCGGTCAAAGTATCGCGAACCTCAGCCTCGGTCAGGAGCATCTTGCCACCGGTGAAGGCGGCCTTGAATCCGGCGGCGAACTGGTCGACATCCAGGTCGAGGGCGTTCCTCTTGAGGTTGTTTCCGACATCGATGCCGATGGCGTAGCTGCTCTTTTCCTTGTCGGATTTGAACGCTGTGGTGGGTTCTGCGGCGTTAAGGGAGATCGCCATGAGGGCTGCAAGGGTGGTCGGAATGAATTTCATTGAGTGGATCACGCCGTGACTCAGCTTTAATGATGAAATCGACATCGGCGTTCCCGCGAAACTACCAGTCGAACCTTGACCGTCAAGGAACGCCACCTTCGTCGGCTAAGGGATCGTCGGGCAGATGTGAGACCGGCTGAAGCGGGAGAACGTTCAGAATCACCGCCATGTTCCAGCGTCGCCGCTTGCCCTGGCCGGTGGAGCCCGCCTTTACTCTGCCCATGTCTAACCCGCTTCGCCTCGGCATTCTCGGCTCAGGCAAAGGCTCCAACATGGTCGCCATCGCCGACGCGATCAGCCGTGGCGACGTCCCAGCCCGGATCGTCACGGTGATCAGCGACGTCGAATCCGCCGGAATTCTCGACCACGCCCGCAGTCGGGGGTTCCCAGCGCAATTCATCGCACCGGGAAAGTTCAGGACCAAACTCGACGAGGACGCCGAGCGCGCCTACATCGACGCGCTCAAGGCGGCGGAGGTCGATCTGGTCGTGCTGGCCGGGTTCATGCGGATCCTCAAAGGCGAGTTCCTCCGCCTCTTCGAGCAGCGCGTCATCAACATCCACCCTTCCCTGCTCCCTGCCTTTCCTGGCCTGGCAGCATGGAAACAGGCTCTCGACTACGGTGTGAAATTCGCCGGGTGCACCGTCCACTACGTCGACCAGGGCGTGGATACCGGCCCGATCATCGCCCAGACAGCCGTTCCCGTCGTCGATGGCGACACCGCCACGACCCTCCACGAAAGGATCCAACTCGCGGAACGGTCGCTCTATCCTCGGGTTGTGGCCGCGATGGCCCGGGACCAGATCAAGGTTTCCGGCCGCTCCACAGCCGGACTACCGTAGCCAGTCTGTCACTTCACCCGAAGAAATCCCGGGAATGTTCGTGAAGGCTGGCCCTAAGCGCGGTCGAACCACCGTTCCACCGCCGCCCCTCGCTGCGGCTACGGTTTGGCCCAGAGTTTCCTGAGCCGTTCCACCGCCGCACGTGGCTCCAGCAAGTCGGGGCTGCCGGGCTTGAGGCGGTGGATGCCCCACCATTCCTCGTCGGCCTGGCCGTCGGGGAAGGCGCCGTTGGGCCAACCCCCACCGTCGTGGCTTGTGGGTCGGCCGTGCTTCCACCATTCATCCGTCCACTCGAAGACGGCGCCGCCGGACGCGATGCGGCGATTGCGCTCCAGCTCCTTCCACAGCGACTCGATCACGTCGGCCTGCAGACCGGCGTTCTCCACGAGTTCCTTGCCCTGACGCGCGTTCCACGCATCGAGCCCGAACTCGGAGGCGAACATCGGCTTATCGGATGCGTGGAAGTAGTCGTCGAAGAGTTCCTTGAAGCTGGCACCGCGATAGACTTGGAGGCTCCAGACGTTGAGGTGCGGCGCGAGGAGGTCGCCTTGGCGGACATTCTCCACGAGCTGCTGGTCGGAGAGAGCGCTGGTGAGGACGTGGTTGGTGTCGTGCCGGAGGATCTCACCGGCGATCTCGTTGATGGCGGGCCAGAGCGCGGAGAGCGAACGGTTCCAGTAGGCCTGGTTCAGCTCGTTGCCGAGCATGTAGCCGAGGGTGGCCGGATGGCCCTTCACCTCGCGGGCGATGGCGGCCCATTCGGTCTTCAACGCGGCCACGGCGGTCTGCGAAGTCCAGTCGGTCGAGGGATTGATCCAGCGATTGATGAGAATGCGGATGGGCTTTTGACCGCTATTCCAAGCCTGGTCGAGGAACTCCGAGTGGTCGGCTCCCGGCGCCCAGCCGTAGACGCGGACGCAGTTGATGCCGAGTTCGCGCATCTTGGGCAGATCGCGGCCGTAGAGGGCGCGGAACTCCTTGGTGTAGTAGTCGCCATTGGGCCGGAGCCGGCCGTCGCCGCCGATGGGCACGGGGTTGTAGCACATGCCCCGCATGACGAACCGCCCGCCGTCGAGATGGATCTCGCGGTTGGTGATGGTGAGCGTCGCGGCCATCGACACCGAAGCGAATGCAGCCGGACAAACCAGCGACAGAAGGCGACGTAGCGTGTGCAACATCCTGAAAAACTGAACGGGCTGTTCGCGGACGGACAGCCCGTTCACAAATCAGCCGCTCAGTAGTTCAACCACGGTCCAAGCCACTTCTCGGCTTCGACCACGGTCATGCCTTTGCGCTGGGCGAGGTCTTCGACCTGGTCCTTGGCCAGCTTGCCGACGGCAAAATACTTCGAGTCGGGATGCCCGAAATAGAGGCCGCTGACACTGCTGCCGGGCCACATGGCAAAGCTTTCGGTGATCTTGATGCCGGTGCTCTGCTCCACGTCGAGGAGCTTCCAGAGCGTGCCCTTCTCGGTGTGGTCCGGGCAGGCGGGATAACCCGCGGCGGGACGGATGCCGCGGTATTCCTCGGCGATGATCTGCTCGCGCGTGAGATTCTCCGTCTTGCCGAACCCCCATTCGTCACGGACGCGCTTGTGCAGGTATTCGGCGAATGCTTCCGCCAAACGGTCGGCCAAGGCCTCGGCCATGATGGCGTTGTAGTCATCGAGGTCAGCCTTGAACTTCTTCACCAGTTCATCGAGGCCGAAGCCGGTGGTGACGGCGAAGCAGCCCAAGTAGTCGGGCGACGACGCAGTGGCACCGGCGCCCCCGCCGGTGGCCGGTAGAACAGGCGAGGGCGCCTGTGCCACTATGCCGAAGGTCTTCGGCGCGATGAAGTCGGCCAGGCTGTAGTTCGGCGAGCCGTCGGTCTTGTCCATCTGCTGCCGGAGCATGTGGTAGGTCGTGAGGACCTCCGTCCGGCTTTCGTCGGTGTAGAGCTCGATGCTGTCGCCGACACGGTTGGCCGGGAAGATGCCATAGACGCCGCGCGCCTTGATCAACTTCTTGGCAACGATCTCATCGAGCAGCTGCTGGGCGTCGTTGAAGAGTTTGGTGGCTTCCTCGCCATACTTCTCATGCTGGAGGATCTTCGGATAGACGCCGCGCAGTTCCCAAGTATGGAAGAAAGGCGACCAGTCGATGAACCCACGGAGCGTCTCCAGCGACACGTCGTCAAGCACGCGCACGCCGGTGAACTCAGGCTGGGGCAGGTCGTCGAACTTGAGCTTGGGCGCGTTGGCCCGGGCTTTCTCCAGCGGCAGAAGCGTCTGGCGATTGCCGCCGTGCTGTTCGCGGAGCTTCTCGTAGTCGTCACGAAGCTGCTTCACGAACGCAGGTTTCTGCTCCGCGCTCAAGAGGCTGCTGGCCACGGGCACGGCGCGCGAGGCGTCGAGGACGTGGACCACCGGCTCGCTGTAATACTGGGCGACTTTGACGGCGGTGTGGGCGCGGCTGGTGGTGGCGCCGCCGATGAGCAGCGGAATCTTGAAACCGGTGCGCTCCATCTCCTTCGCCACATGGACCATTTCGTCGAGCGACGGAGTGATGAGTCCGCTCAGGCCGATGAGGTCGGCTTTTTCGGCGACCGCGCGATCGAGGATCTTCTGGCAGGAAACCATCACGCCCATGTCGATCACCTCGTAGTTGTTACAGGCGAGCAC
>CANJSG010000142.1 GCA_947476875.1 Verrucomicrobiota bacterium
GACACCTGTTGTAAGGTATCGGCCCTGTCCAACCAAACATGATCAGCGTTAAAAATCTGACCAAGGCCTTCGGCGCCAAGCTCGCCGTGAACGACGTCTCGTTCACGGTGCGGAAAGGCGAAGTCCTCGGCTTCCTCGGACCCAACGGAGCCGGGAAGTCGACCACCATGCGGATGATCACCGGCTTCACGCCGCCGACGAGCGGATCCGTGACCATCGGGGGGAACGACATCGCCGACGCCCCGATCCCGGCCAAGAGGCTGTTGGGCTACCTCCCGGAAAGCGCCCCGTCCTATGCCGACATGACGGTGACGGGCTTCCTCAATTTCATCGCGGAACTCCGGGGACTCTCCGGCCCGGCGCGGAAGCAGGCCGTCGATCGTGTGATCGACATGTGTTTCCTCGAAAGCGTGGTCCACCAAAGCGTCGACACGCTCTCCAAGGGCTACAAACACCGCGTCTGTTTCGCGCAGTCGATCATCCATGATCCCGAGGTCCTCATCATGGACGAACCCACCGACGGCCTGGATCCCAATCAAAAGCACGAGATCCGGCAGCTCATCAAACGTATGGGCGAGACCAAGGCCATCGTCTTCTCGACGCACATTCTCGAAGAAGTCGAAGCCGTCTGCTCCCGCGCCATCATCATCGACCGCGGCCGCATCGTGGCCAACGGCACCCCAGCCGAGCTGAAATCACGCTCCGAAAACGCCGGCGTCGTCCACGTCCGCATCGCCGGGGACATTGCCGGTGGAATTGCCGGAAAGCTCGGGGGACTTCCCTTGGCTCTCAAGGTGACCCCGCTCGCCAACGTTTCGGGCAAGGCTTCCTTCCGCATCACGCCCAAGGGGTCCGTCGCGAACGGCGACCTGGCCGCCTCGGTCTCCGACCTGGCCCGCCGCGAGAACTGGAAACTCGAAGAACTCCACACCGACGAAGGCCGGTTGGACGAGGTCTTCCGCAACATCACCCTTTCTGACACGTCGAAATGAACTCCTGGTCCCATATCAAGACGATCGCGAAGCGCGAAATGACCGGCTACTTCTCGTCGCCCGTCGCCTACGTCTTCATCGTCATTTTCCTGCTCCTGGCGGGATTCTTCACCTTCATGGCCAGCCCGTTCTTCGATCGCGGCCAGGCTTCGCTGCAGGACTTCTTCGTCTGGCACCCGTGGCTCTTCCTCTTCCTCGTTCCGGCCGTGGGAATGCGCCTGTGGTCTGAAGAATATCGCATGGGCACACTTGAGCTTCTCCTTACGATGCCCATCACGACATGGCAGGCCATCGTCGGAAAGTTTCTGGCCAGTTGGCTCTTCCTCGGACTCGGACTCGTTCTGACGGTTCCCCTCTGGATCACGGTCAACTACCTCGGAAGCCCGGACAACGGAACCATCTTCTGCGGCTACGTCGGCAGTTTCCTGATGGCCGGAGCCTATCTCGCCATCGCCACGATGACGTCTGCCATGAGCCGTAACCAGGTCGTCAGCTTCATCGTCGCCGTTGTCCTGTGCCTGTTCCTGATCCTGTGCGGCTTCCCGCCCGTGACCAATCTCCTCGTGCGCTGGGCCAGCCCCGGCTTCGTGGACTTCGTGACCTCGTTCAGCGTCATGACACACTTCCAGAACGCGCAACGCGGCGTGATCGACAGCCGCAACCTCCTCTACTTCGTCTCCGTCATCGGATTCTCGCTCTTCACCACCGGCGTCATCATCCGCAGCCAGCGGGCCGGTTGAACCTCTTCTCTCCCCAGCGATGAAAAACAAACGTCTCGAAACCGTCCTCTATTCGGCCGGCGGCGTCATTGCCCTGTTCGCCGTGATCGTCGCGGTCAACTTCATCGGTTCGCGGGCGAAGGTCCGCATCGATTTGACCGCCGACAAAGCCTTCACCCTTTCAGAAGGCACGAAGGCCGTCCTTCGCAAACTCGACACCCCGGTCCAAGTGCGCCTCTACGTTTCCCAAAAGGAAAACGCCATGCCGGTCGTGCTGAAGAACTACGCCTCCCGGGTCGAAGACCTGCTCAACGAATACAGCCAGATCTCCGGTGGCAAACTCGAGGTGACCAAGATGGACCCGGAGCCGGATTCCGATGGCGAAGACTCCGCCAAGCTCGACGGCGTCGAGCCGCAGACGCTCCCGACCGGCGACCGCCTCTACCTCGGCATCGCCATCAACATGCTCGACCAGAAGGTCGCCCTGCCCTTCCTCAGCCCGGACCGCGAGCGCCTCCTCGAATACGACCTGACCCGCGCCATCTCCATCGTCGGCAACCCCACCAAGCCGGTCATCGGCCTGATGAGCGGATTGCCCGTCAACGGCGGCGTCAACCCGGCGATGATGCGCATGGGCCAGATGCAGCCTCAGGAACCATGGATCTTCGTCAGCGAACTCAAGCGCGACTTCACCGTGAGGCCCGTCGAGATGACGGCCGAGAAGATCGACGACGACATCAAGGTTCTCGTCGTCTTCCATCCCAAAGACATCACCGACGCCGCCCAATTCGCGCTCGACCAGTTCGTGCTGCGCGGCGGCAAGCTGATCGCCTTCGTCGATCCGAGCCCGGTCTTCGACAAGAACCCGCAGGCCGCATCCAATCCGATGTTCGCCAACATGCCCGGCAGCAAGTCGTCGCTCGACAAGCTGTTTGCCGCGTGGGGCATCGCCTTCGAGTCCTCCAAGGTCCTGGCCGACATGACCTACAAGACCAAGAACCGCGGCGGCGACCAGCCCGCAGTGCTGCGGTTCACCGCTGACGCGATGAACAAGGACGATGTCGCCACATCACAGATCGATGATCTGGTGATGCTCCTCGCCGGCACTTTCTCCGGCGCTCCCAAAGATGGGCTCAAACAAACCGTCCTCATCCACTCCTCGCCCAATTCGATGCTGGCCGACGGCTTCATGGCGGCGATGTCCGGCGAACAGATCGGCAAGGACTTCAAGCCGGAGAACAAGGAATTCGCCGTAGCCATCCAGCTGGCCGGAAAATTCAAGACCGCGTTCCCCGACGGCCAGCCCGGCGCCGGCACAAACGCCCCGGCCGTCACCGCGTTGAAGGAATCCACCACCGACACGCAGGTCATCCTCGTCGGCGATACGGACATGATGAACGACCAGATCGTCGCCGACATCCAGGAGTTCATGGGCCAGCGCATCGTCACGCCACGCTTCGGCAACCTGAACCTCATCCAGAGCTTTGTGGAGAAGCTCTCCGGCGACAACAACCTCATCTCCATCCGCAGCCGCGCCACGATGAACCGGCCCTTCACGCGCATCCGTGAAATGGAGACCAAGGCGCAGGACCAGTATCGCGGGAAGATCAAATCCCTCGAAGACGGCCTCGCCGAGGCGCAGAAGAAATTGAACGACCTCCAGGCCAAGAAGGACGCCAACCAGCGCTTCATCCTTTCGCCCGAGCAGAAGGTCGAACTCGACAAGTTCCGCAAGGAGCAGGCCCAGGCCAACAAGGACCTGAAGAAAGTCCGCCGGGACCTGAACCTCGAACGCGATTCCCTCGAGAACCGGCTCAAGTGGACCAACATCCTCGGCATGCCCGCCGTCGTGACCGTCTTCGGCATGGGCCTCGCAGTCGCCAAACGCAAACGCACCGCCGCGAAATGAAACGCAAACAATTCGTCCTCCTCATCGCAGCCCTCGTCGTGATCGGCGGTGCCGCCCTGTTGCTCAACCGAAGCAACGAGAGCTCATGGAACAAATCCGCCGAAGGTTCCGGCGGCAAGATCCTCGGGGACCTTGATGTGAACGCCGTCGCGGCGATCTTGATCCAGCAGCACACCAACGCGCTGACGCTCGTCCGAAGCAACGAAACCTGGACCGTCCGCGAACGCGGCGGCTACCCGGCCAACTTCTCGGACATCGCCGATTCGCTGACGAAACTGGCCGACATGAAGGCCATTCGCACGATTCCGGTCGGCCAGTCCCAACGTCCCAAGCTGGAACTGGGCGAACCGCCCACCGGCACAAACTCGGGAACCTTGGTCGAGCTCAAGGACGCATCCGGCAAAGCCCTGAAGTCGGTCCTCCTTGGCAAGAGATACACCAAACAGAGCGGCCAGGCGTCCCCGTTCGGCGATGAGGGATTTCCGGCCGGACGCTACGTGCTGAGCCTGCCTGCCGGTGACCGTGTCGCGATCGTTTCGGACGCGCTGAACAGCCTCGATCCAAAAGCGTCGGCCTGGCTGAGCAAGGATTTCTTCAAGGTCGAGAAGGCGAAGAGCATCGCGATCGTTTCAACTGTCTCGTCGAACTCATGGTCCATCAGCCGCGCCACGGAAACGAACGACTGGATCCTCGCCGACGCCAAGCCCACCGAGAAAATTGATGCCGCCAAAGTCTCCGGCTCGGCCAACGCGCTCTCGATGCCCAGCTTCACGGACGTCGTATCCGGCGGATCGAAAGCAGACCTCGGATTGGACAAGGCCACGAAGGTCGGCATCACGACGTTCGAAGGCTTCACCTACGAACTTCAGATTGGCAAAGCAGCGGATGAAAACTACCCGCTGACCGTGACCGTCGCCGGTTCCTTCGCCCAGACGCGGACTCCGGGCAAGGACGAGAAACCCGAGGACAAGGCGAAGCTCGACAAAGAATTCACGGAGTCGCTCGCCAAGTTGGAAGAACGACTGAAAGCCGAGAAGAAGGTCAATGGCTGGACCTACCTGGTCTCCAAGTGGACGCTCGATCCCCTGTTCCGCGACCGCGCCCAACTGCTCGTCGGGGAGAAGAAGGAAGAGCCGCCAGTTGCCACCGAGCCTAAGTGATCCGCTGGTCCGCGAGCCGCGCTGCGGCTCGCCCCCCCTGCTCTCTTTTCCACCAGCCCACCTGGCTTCTCCGCGCCCGTCACACTAGAGCTCATCTTGAAGCCCCGGATGCAATCCGAGCTGCTTCAGCTTTTCGCGGAGCGTAAAGCGCGACAAGCCAAGCCACCGAGCGGCTTTGGCTTGGTTGCCTTCCGCGAGCAGGATGGCCTGGGCCAACACCTCGAGTTCCGCTCCCGCCATGATCTGCGCATGGGCGTCATGCAATTCGCCGCGTTGCGCGCGGGCGAGAAGGGCGGATGCCAACGCGGAAAGCGAGTCCGCCGCCGGCGTCTTCTCGATCGTCCGCGCCCCCAGCATCTCGCGCACCGAGTCCACCCCGAGGGACATCCCACGCGCGGCGAGAAGCAGGCGGCGGGTGGCGTTCTCCAGTTCGCGGATGTTGCCGGGCCACGGCTCGGCCTGGAGGACGGCAAGCGCATCGGTGCTGATGACCGGGACCCCGATGCCGAACTCGGCGGCGTATTTCGCCAGGAAGTGGTGGACCAGCACCGGGATGTCCTCGCGGCGTTCACGCAGGGGCGGGACAGGGATCGTCACGACGTTCAGTCGGTGGAAGAGATCTTCCCGGAACCTTCCTGCACGGATCATCCCCTCGAGATCGCGATGCGTGGCGGCAATGACGCGCACGTTCACGGTGATCGTCTCCGAGCCGCCGACGCGCTGGAAGGTCTGCTGCTGCAGGACGCGCAGTAGTTTCACCTGCGTCTGCGCGGGCAGGTCGCCAATCTCGTCGAGGAAAAGCGTCCCCTTGTTGGCCTGCTCGAAGCGTCCGATGCGTCGCTGGTCCGCGCCGGTGAACGAGCCGCGCTCGTGGCCGAAAAGTTCGCTCTCCAGCAGATTCTCAGGCACCGCCGCGCAATTGATGGCGATGAATGCGGCCTTGGCGCGGTCGCTGTGCTGGTAGAGGGCTCGGGCGATGAGCTCCTTGCCGGTGCCGGTCTCGCCCCGAATGAGCACGGTGACTGGCTTCGCGGCGACACGGCCGATGTCCTTGCACACGTCCTGCATGGCGCGGCTCGTGCCGACGAGCGCGGTGCCGCCGGAGGACGTTTCGGCCGCGAGCGCGACCGGCTCGCGCATGAGGCGGCTGGCACCGGCGGCGCGATGAAGCAGCCCGATGAGTTCGAGCATCTCGAACGGCTTCTGCAGGTAGTCGTAGGCGCCGAGTTTGGTCGCCTCGATGGCGGTTTCGATGGTGCCATGCGCCGTCATCAGCAGCACGGGCAAGCGCGGATGTGATTCATGGAGCCGGCGGACGAGTTCAAGTCCTCCGAGTCCGGGAAGACGGAGGTCCGTCAACACCACGTCGAACTCCTCCTGACCGGCACGGCGCAACCCCTCATCGCCGCGGCTGCACAACGTGACCGTCAAGCCCTCGTCGACGAGGACGTCGCGGAGATTCGCCGCCAGGCCGGCGTCGTCTTCGATGAGCAGGATTTTGGTGGTCATGTCATGGAGGCAGGAATCTTTTCAGGCAGATGAGACTGCTCTTTGCCGCCTGTCGGAGGAAGCATCGCGACTCTCTTCGCCAGCAACAGCAGGATCTGAGAGCCTCCGGATCCAACCGAAGCCGGACTCCCGCCGTGAGGCAAGTTGAAGAGGAGGCACCATGGGTTCAGCCCTGCTGTTTCAGCCCGTGAAAAACTTTCCGGGTGCTGCTGTAGCGGAAGAGTTCCGCGTAGCGCGCCCACGCCACGATGGTTTGCAGCACGCGATGCGGACGTTCGTGCGGGAAGGTCAGCGCGAGTTGGCCCAGAACAATCTCCTCATCCACTTCGCCGCTCGCGGAGCGCTGCAACATCTGCACCACGAGGTCGAACGCGAAGATGTCGCGCAGCCGCGCTTGGAGGAGTTGTTTGCGGGCGTTGATGTCGGCGGCGAGGAAGTGGCGTCCGGCGGCGGTCATGTCCACCCGCTGGCCGGGCGTCGTCGCCCAGCCGAGCAATTCGGCGGCCTGCACCACGAGCAGCAGCTTGCCAAACTCTTCGTCCACCTTCTGCGCCAACTCGAACAGCTCCATGTCACCTTCGTTTTCGAGCAGCTCCAGCAACCCGACAATCCGCACAAAACTGACAGGCGGGATGGCTTGGACAGGCAAGCGCCGGGTGCCCGTATTGGCCGGCACCACCGGTTCGTCCGGCAAGACAGACAGGGTGATGAGCGCGTGCAGCTTCTCACTGAGCTTGAGGAAGTCCGGGTGATGTTCGTCGCGCGGATAAGGCAGCGAATTGTCCAGCACGGCGCGGATGATTCCGGGATGCGCGCCCATCACCACGACGCGCGTGGCCATGAAGACCGCTTCGCTGATGCTGTGCGTGACCATGAGGATGCTGTTCACCGGCGAGGTCTTGCTGGTGTAGAGGTCGATGACTTCGTTGCGCAGCGTCTCGCCGGTCAGCACGTCGAGGGCGCTGAACGGTTCATCCATGCACAACAGTTCCGGCTCCACCGCCAGCGCGCGGGCGAAACCAACCCGCTGTTTCATGCCGCCCGAAAGCTCCTTCGGATACGCTTCCTCAAAGCCTTCCAGTCCCACGGCGTCAATCACCCGGCGCACGCGCTTCTCCCGTTCACCGTCTTCGAGAGGCTGGCTCGTGAGTCCGACGGCGATGTTCTCCAGCACGGTCAGCCAGGGGAAGAGCGCGAAGTTCTGGAAGACCAGGGCGACGGATGGATTCAAACCGGTCTGCACCTTGCCGCGATAGAGCACCTCGCCCGAGGTGGCCCTCTCCAGTCCGATGCCCACGCGCAACAAGGTGGACTTGCCGCAGCCGGACGGGCCGAGGATGGCGACGACTTCGTGCTCGCGGATTTCGAGATCGATTTCGTGGAGGACTTCCATGTCTGCACCGCGTGCACCCGGGTAGTGCAGCGAAACGCGCCGGAGTTCGAGGAGAGGGGCCGTCATGATGAGGTGCTCAAAGAATACTTGGTCTGCGCGCGATGGCTGAGCGGACGCCAGACGAGCCGGTTGAAGCCCACTACGACCACGGCCATCAAGCCCACCGCCGCCGCGAGCACATGGAAGTTGCCTTGCGCCGTCGCTTGGTTGATGGCCGCGCCCAGCCCGGTCGTGCTCAGGGTCTGCCCTTTGTATTTCAGGTATTCGGCCACGATGCTGGCGTTCCACGCACCACCCGTCGCGGTGATCCATCCCGTGAGCAGGCTTGGGAAAATGGCCGGGAGAATCAGCGTGCGCCAGCGACGCGCCCACGAGAACCGCGAAAGCCGCGACACTTCCCACAGCTCGCGTGGAATCGCGCCGCTGCCCGCGATGACGTTGAACAGGACATACCACTGCGTGCCGAGCATCAGCAGCAGCACGGAGCTGACACCCAGTCCCGCGCCGAACGCGAGCATGACGCCGACGGCCACGGGGAAAATCATGGGAGCGGGAAAACTCGCCGCCATCTGAATGACGGGCTGGAGCGCCCGGGACCAGCGAGGGTTGCGCCCGATCCAGACCCCGACGGGAACCGTCCACAGCGAAGCGAGGCTCACCGCGAGCACCACGCGCAGAAACGTCGTCGCCGCGCTGACGAACAGATGGAGCCACTCATCCATCCGCAGGGTGGTGAGCAGATGGATGTATTTGGCCACGCCCAACGCCACCGCTCCACCCACGGCGACGAGGAGAATTCGCCCGGCCCAACGACGAACCCCGACACTGGCCGTCGCACCATCCACGCGGCTGGCGGTTTGCGTCCATACCGGGCGCGCTCGGCGTCCGAGAAAGCCCAGCGAGTTCGACCCGGCCCGCCACACGCGCGAGCGCCGCAGCCGTTCCCAGAACCATGAACCGGAAGTCTCGGCGCGCTCTTCGTCGGTGAACTTGTGCGCCCAGGCCACGATGGGCCTCCACACCAACTGGTCCACACCCACAATCATCACCAGCATCGCCAGCACGCCGAGCGCCTGTGCCCGCCCGTCGCCGCGTTCGATGGCCAGGCTCACGTAGGAGCCGAGCCCCGGCAGGCGGAAGTCGTGTTCACCCAGCGTAAATGCTTCGCAAACCGTCAGGAAGAACCAGCCGCCCGCCATCGACATCATGCTGTTCCAGACGAGACCCTTGGCGGCGAAGGAGAGATCGAGGCGGAGGAACCGTTCCCACCGCGACAGCTTTGCCAGCCGGGCCACTGCGACCAAATCCGCCGGCACGGATTTCAGCGAGGCATAGAACGCGAACGTCATGTTCCAAACCTGCCCGGTGAAAATCATGAGCACGGACGCCAGCTCCAAACCGAGGTTGTAATGGGGGAACAGATGCACGAGCAGCAGCACGAACCCCGGCAGGAAGCCGAGCACCGGAATGCTCTGAAGAATGTCGAGCACGGGCAGCATCACGCGCTCCGCTCCGCGCACGCGCGCCATCACGGTGCCATAGACCATCGTGAACAGGAACGACAGGCCATAGGCCGCGACGCCGCGCGAGAGGCTGAGGAACGTGTAGAGCGGCAGATACTCCGGCTCCAGGTGAATCTCCGCCATTGGCTGCAACGGCCCGCTCCATTCGCGCGCCACCACCACGATGCCGCTGATGACGGCGAAGAGCACGGCGACTCCCAAGAGATCGCTCCAGCCGATCGCCTTCTCGGTTTGCCCAAACTGTTTATGCGTCACCATGAGTGAGACGTCTTTCGCCGGTGCCACCCGCCAGCTTCGTGGCCTAAGCGAGGCTGAGCCGAACAAGTTTTTCCGTGGCTTCAGGCCAAGGCTTCTTCGGGTTCATTCAGCGAGATGTGGTCAACTGCTTGACACCACCAGGCTCTCAATTGACCCCCTTGCAGCCCAGCCCAATCTTGATTCGACGGAATCGGCCTGAACTGAGGGGGGAAGACCCTGCGCCAAGACATCAAACCAAAAGGTAAGTCAGGAAGCCCACCGTGAATGCATCCAATGAACAGCCCGATCAGTCGCCATTGGGAGGGGCCTCTGCTCCGCAACAGGGAGAGCGGCTTCACGGCACCATTGGAATGATCGGACCCTCGCGAGGGCTGCTATTTCTCCGTGTCCAGACGTGCGAAGAAACACTTGGCCAGGCCGGTGCCGTAAAGCGTGGCGATGACCCTGCGATCCGATGGCGGCCTGAACAAAAGGATGCCTCCAACGGCCGCCAGCACGAAGACGCCGTAGTTCAAGTGGTGGACGTGCGTGCCTCCCAGATAGAGGAGGAAATCGGGAATCTTCCGGGCCATGATCAGGAAGACGGATATCCGAGCCACCATGAAAGTAAGCACGTAGGCGGACATCGCTCGCTACGCCACTTGACGGGTGGAAGCATCTTTACGCCTCCCGCCGCGCGGAGAATCAGCCTGCAACGACGGCCCCCTTGGGTTGCGCCGTCTCGCCGGCGGCCAACGGCATGACGATCCCGAAAGCCGTGCCGAGACCTGGCCGGGTCTGATACTGCAGGATGCCGCCCTGCTTCTCCACAAGGCGGACGGCGATGGAAAGCCCAAGCCCTGTGCCCGCTTCTTTCGTGGTGAAGAACGGGTCGAAGAGCCTCTTCGCGATCTCGGGCGGGATGCCCTGCCCGGTGTCCTCCACTTCGAGCACGGCGACGTCCTGCATCCGGCCGTTGAACCGGATGTGGTCGGGCGACACGCGCAGGGTGACCGTGCCCGTATCTTTGATGGCTTCGGCCGCGTTTCTCACGAGGTTGATCAGCACCTGCTTGAGTTGGCTCGCGTCGGCCGTGATGAAAAGTTCGGGGCCTGGTGCAAGGATGATCTTGACGGACCTGTTCTCCAAACCGGGAGCCATGAGCGACTGGACATCGCACAGCAGTCCGAGGGCGGCGACTGGCTTCAACTCGGGGTCCGACGGCCGGGCGAAGCTGAGCACGTCCTGCACGATGCGTTCGAGACGGTTTATTTCCGAGCCGATGATCTCCGCGTCCCGGCGGGCCAAGGCCGGGGCTTCGAGGTGTTTGTCGAGGGTGTAGAGGCGGGCCTTGATCGAGGTGAGCGGATTGCGGATCTCGTGCGCGATGCCTGCGGCAAGCGTGCCCAGGGTGGCGAGCTTCTCCTGTTTCCCCAGAAGCTCCTCGCCCAATACCAGTTTCTTTCGAAGTGGCGCAATCTGGTCCTTGTAAACGACAACACCCAACGCCCCCACGAGCGCA
>CANJSG010000143.1 GCA_947476875.1 Verrucomicrobiota bacterium
CGGAGCACTCGCTCGGCCTCGATCTGACCTTCCGCAGGCGCACGGGGTTCGTCACCGGCAGCGTCGGTGGATTCTACAACCGCTTCCGCAACTTCATCGCGCTGACGCCGACGGGGGCGCTCGACCCGGTGAACAATCTCCCGATCTTCACCTATGGGGGAGTTCCGGCGGAATTCTACGGCGGCGAGGCCGAGGTTCTTTTCCATTTGATCGAAACCCAGCCCCGGCAATTCCACCTGGAGCTGCGGGCTGATTGGGTCGAAGCGTCCAATCGCGGCACCGGCGAACCCCTGCCCCGGATCGCCCCGCTGCGGTTCGGCGGTGCGTTGATCTTCAAACAGCACTCTTTCCGGGCTCGGCTGGAAGCACTCCGTTCCGATTACCAGGGCCGCTTGGCCGCAAATGAATCGGCCACTGACGGGCACACACTGGTGAACCTTGGGCTGAGTTACGGCTTCGGCACGGGCAAAGTCCAATGGGAGGCCTTCGTCAAGGGAAGCAACCTGCTGGGTGAAGAGATCCGCGGGCATTCGTCGTTCTTGAAGGACATCGCCCCTCAAGCCGGCCGGGGTGCGACACTCGGACTGAGAGCGAGCTTCTGATCCAGAAGCTGGGCGCTCCTGAAACCGCCATTCCAGCAAACAGAAACGGCCGTTCGTCTTCCGACGAACGGCCGTTGAACTTGTTTCAGGAAGCGCCGGCTATTCCTTCTCCACGCCGTTGTTCCAGGCTTTGTGGGCTTCTCCCAGCGTCGGCAACTTGAGCGGACGCACGATGCGGCAACCGAGGAACTGGGCATCGGTCAGATACCAGATGCTCTTCGGAATCTGGGGATCCTGCTGCTTCCACGACTTGTCGGAAGCGCGACGGGCGGCGCTGCGGAGCTTGTCGATCTTGTCATCCCAGGACCCGCCGCGGGCGACATGGCCGTAGGGCGCCTTCGACGGAGTGTAGAGCGCGCCCGTGGCCCCGAGGGTTTTTAGCGCCTCGTAGCTTCCGGTGTCCTGGTCCATGACCCATTCTGCCACGTTGCCGTGCATGTCGTGGAGTCCCCAGGGATTGGGCTTCTTCTTGCCGACCTTCTGATACTTGAAATCGCTGTTCTTCTCGAACCACGCATACTCGGACGCTTTGGACGGATCATCGCCCCACGAATACATCGTGGTCGTGCCGGCGCGGGCGGCGTATTCCCACTCGGCCTCCGTCGGCAACCGGTAGAACTGGCCGGTCTTGGCGCTGAGCCATTGGCAATACTTGAGCGCGGAATGGTGCGTCATGCTGATCGCGGGATAGCCGTCCTTGCCCATGCCGAAGCTCATCTCGACGTAGGGTTTGGTCGGACGGCTGACCGCATCGGAAATCTTGTCGACGGCCGCGTCGGTCTTGATCTCGGTCTGGAACTTCCGTTCCTGGTCCTGATACATGAACATCTCGTATTCGTCCCAGGTGACCTCGTGGATCCCCATCCAGAAGGGCTCCATCTTGACCTTGATCTGCGGACCCTCGTCGGGCTTGCGATCGGGCTCGGTCGCCGGAGAACCCAGCGTGAATTCACCGGCAGGAATCGGGGCCATGACAAACGTCACGCGGGTGCCGGGGATGATGTTCGTGAGGCGGGCCATCTCGGAGGCGGCGACCTGCTTGTTCGCGGCGACGATCAGATTGTAGATCTCTTCGCTCTTCTTGGTCTCGTCGCCGGTGACTTCATCCGCCTTCTTCGGGGCGAGGACCATGCCGTCGGGCCAGATGGCGCCCTGGTTGATCCATTCCTTGAGGATGTCGGTGGTCTCCTTCGGCAAGGGGCCGCCCTTGTTGGCCGGCGGCATGAGGTTCTCGTCGTCCTTTGGAACGATGGTCGAGGTGTAGACGTCGCTCTTGTCGGCCTTGAACGGAACGATCGCGCCTTCGTGCTTGAATGCTTCCTCCCGGACATCGAGCCGGAACTTTCCTTTGGCGAAATCCGCCCGGTGGCAGGCGACACAGTTGAGTTCGAGGATCGGCTTCACGTCCTTTTCGAAGCTGATCCGGCGAATGGCCTTGAGCGGCGCCTTGTCGGGCCACGGCGCCCCGGCGAGGACCCATTGTTTGAGCGCCTCGGTCTGGGGTTTGCCCAGGACCTCGCCCTTCGGCGGCATCACGTGCTCGTTGTCCTTGGGAAGGATCGTCGAGCCGTAGAGCGGGCTCTTGTCGGCATTGCCAACGACGAGCGACGTGCCGTTTTCGCCGCCCTTCAGCGCTCCCGCCAAGGTGTCGAGCTTGAGATCACCCTTCTTGTGCTCGCCGCCGTGGCAGGAGAGGCAGGAGGATTCGAGGATGATCTTGGCCTTGGGAAAAAGGTCGGCCGCAGCGTCGGCGGCCTGAAGTGAAGCGACGGTTTGGGCCGCGATTCCCACGGCCAGAATGCCAAGCAAAGTGCGCATGATTTGTTCGCGGGACTAAACCGAAGGGGCCGGGCTTGTGTCAACTGCCACGGCTGGTCCGGATGCCCCACAACGAGTGAGACGTTCCCGCCAACGTTTCATTCGAATCAGCCAGGCCAGCCAGCGCTTGCGCCGGGACGATTGTCGTCGTTGAGTCTGAGCGTGAAGCGTTTCGACATTTCCCAGTTGGACACCATCGAAGCCGTCCGTTGTCCCTGCGGCTTCTCCCGCCGCGCCTTTGCCACACCGGAGAACAAAACGGCCACGGTCCACGTCGTCGACATCCAGGCCGATTCGCAAACGCACTACCATAAAAGGATGACCGAGATCTACGTGGTGCTGGAAGGCGAAGGGACGATCGAACTCGATGGCGAAACGTTCCCGCTGAAGCCGATGACCAGTGTGATGATCCATCCTGGCTGCCGCCATCGGGCGGTGGGCCAACTTCGGATCCTTAACATCCCGATCCCTGCGTTCGACGAGACGGACGAATGGTTCGATTGATCCCATCAGCCACAGCCCATGCCTGAACTCGCCGAAGTCGAATTCTATCGCCGCATCTGGAACGCCGGCTTCGGCCAGCGCGTCACGAACGTCGAGGCCCATTCCGACAAGCGCATCTTCCGGGGAGTCGATACGGCCAATCTGCTTGGCTCATTGACGGGCGCAGTGCTGGACGCGTCCTTCAGCCACGGCAAACAGATGCTCTTCCGGTTTTCCAACGGTTGGCTGGGAATCCACCTGGGCATGACCGGCGAGCTCCGCGTCGAGGCGACCGACTTCCCGGCGGAAAAGCACGACCACCTGCTGCTCAGACTGCCCAACGTCTCCCTCGTCTTCGCCGACCCGAGGCTCTTTGGCCGGGTCTTGTTCCACCAAGGCGCCAAGGAACCGGCCTGGTGGCAGACGTTGCCGCCCAGCCTGGAGTCTGAAGAGTTCACCTTAGAACGGATGACCTCGGTCCTCCAGCGCCGCAAGAAAGCTCCGATCAAAGCCGTCCTGCTGATGCAGCCGTTCTTTCCCGGCGTGGGCAACTGGATGGCCGACGAGATCCTGTGGCGGAGCCGCGTTCACCCGGCCACCTCGTGCGGCTCCATTCCGCCTGCTGGAGTGCGGAAACTCTTCCTTGCAACCAAGACCGTCGCGGCCGACGCCCTCGAGACCATTGCCTCGGCCAAAGGCACGACCTTCGGCGATCCGCCAACCGGCTGGCTGTTCCATCAACGCTGGGGAAAAGACGGCACTTGTCCTCGCTGCAACACCAAGCTCGATCGCGATGAAATTGGCGGCCGGACAACGGCCTGGTGCGAACGCTGCCAGCCGCGGCCCATCTAGCTTTACTCTCATCGGCGACGAGGAGCGGGTCTTGATAGGGAGGCGTTTGATCAGGTCCGCACCCACCGCGGCCTCACCGGATTAGGTTCACACCTTCGGGCCGGCGGCTTTGACGGCGGGATCGGCGCCTTCGGCGAATTTCTCGAAGTTCTTCACGAAGAGGCCGGCGAGTTTCAGCGCGGTGGCCTTGTAGGCGGCTTTGTCTTTCCACGCGTTTTCGGGAACGAGCACCTCGTCGGGCACGTTGGAGCAGCGGGTGACGGTGTGGACGCCGAAGATGGGGTCGGCCTGGGTCGGCGCCTTGGCGAGTTCTCCGGAGTGGATGGCGTCGAGCATGGCGCGGGTGAACTTGAGTTTCATGCGCGAACCGACGCCCACGCCGCCGCCGGTCCAGCCGGTGTTCACGAGCCAGACGTTGGCGTTGTGCTGCTTGAGTTTGGCGGCGAGGAGTTCGGCATACTTGCCGGGATGCCAGACCATGAAGGGCGCGCCGAAGCAGGCGGAGAAGGTCGTCTGGGGTTCGGTGACGCCTTCCTCGGTGCCGGCAACTTTGGCGGTGTAGCCGGAGATGAAGTGATACATCGCCTGCTCTGGCGTGAGTTTTGAGACGGGCGGGAGAACTCCGAAGGCGTCGCAGGTGAGGAAGATGATGTCGGTCGGATGCCCGGCGATGCAGGGGAGCTTGGCGTTGGCGATGTATTCGATGGGATAGGCGCCGCGCGTGTTCTCGGTGAGCGAGATGTCCTTGAAGTCCACCTCGTGCCGCTGGGGATCGAGGACGACGTTTTCCAGCACGGAACCAAAGCGGAGGGCGCGGAAGATGTCGGGCTCGTTGTCTTCGGTGAGGTTGACGGCCTTGGCGTAGCAGCCGCCTTCGATGTTGAAGACGCCGGTGTCGCTCCAGACGTGTTCGTCGTCGCCGATGAGGCGGCGTTTGGGATCGGCGGAGAGGGTGGTTTTGCCGGTGCCGGAGAGGCCGAAGAGAATGGACGAACGGTCGGTGGCGGGATCGGCCGTGACGGAACAGTGCATGGAAAGCAGGCCGCGTTTCGGCATGAGGTAGTTCATGATGGTGAACACCCCTTTCTTCATCTCGCCGGCATACTCGGTGCCGAGGATGACCATCTCGCGTTCCTCGAAGGACAGGTCGATGGAGGTGGGCGAGGTCATGCCGGCGGTGAGGCGGTTGGCGGGAAACTGGCCGGCGTTGTAGATCGTGTAGTCTGGTTCGCCAAAGGCGGCGAGCTCCTCGGCGGTGGGGCGGATGAGCATGACGCGCATGAAGAGGGCGTGATACGGACGGGAGCAGACGACGCGGATCTTCAAGCGGTGGCGCGGATCCCATCCGGCGAAGCCATCGACGACGTAGAGGCGTTCGCGGGTGTTGAGGTAGTCCTTGGCGCGCTCGTGGTTGATGTGGAAGGAGTGGGGTTCAAGGGCGACGTTCACGGTGCCCCACCAGATGTCCTTCTCGGAGTCGGCGTGGCGGACGATGCGTTTGTCCTTGGGCGAACGGCCGGTCTTCTTGCCGGAATAGGCGACTAGGGCTCCGGTCGAGGCGATGGAGGCTCCGGGTTCGTAGCGGATGGCTTCCTCGTAAAGGAGGGCGGGATGGAGATTGCGGTAGACGTTTTTGACCGTGATACCCTGGGAACTGAGGTCGAAGGTCTGCATAAGCTGGGTTCAGTGGAGTCGGGTGCCCGATGGCCTGCAATCGGAAACGCGATGCGGATTCTGGCGGGAATACAACCGGGGTTGGCGGGCCAACCGCGCTGCGACTCGGCCCACCTTCGATCACAGAATCGTGACGACGTCGTTGAGGAGCGGCAATTGAGCGGTCAGGCCGAAGCGTTCCTTGATCTTGGCCGCCAGTGGAACCCGGCCCTTGGCTTCGCCGTGTGTCAGGTAAACGCGCGGCTTCGCGTGGGCCGCGCAACCCAGCCAGTCGAGGAGTTCCGTCTGGCCCGCGTGCGCGCTGAAACCACCGAGCGTATGGACGGCGGCGCGGACAGCATGCTTCTCGCCGAAGATCGAAACCTCGGGCCGGCGATCGACGATCTGGCGGCCGATCGTGCCCTCGGACTGGAAGCCGACCATGATGATCGAGGTCTCGGGATTGCCGAGATTGTGCCGGAGATGATGGAGGATCCGGCCCGCGTTGCACATGCCGGAACCGGCGATGATCATGCAAGGCCCGGGAAGGTCGTTCAGTGCCATGGATTCCTGCGCGGACACGGAGTAGTTGACCATCTTGAGCCCGGCCAGCATTTCGCCTGAGCGTCGCAGTGCGTCGGCTTCGATGTCGTAGAGTTCCGGATGGGCGTTGTAGATCTTCGAGGCTTCGACGGCCATCGGGCTGTCGATGTAGATCGGAAACGGCGGCACCGCCCCGCTCCGGAAAAACTCCGAGAGGAAATAGACCAACTGCTGCGTCCGGCCGACGGCGAAGGCCGGGATGAGGATCTTTCCGCGGCGTGCGACGGCGGTCGTCACGATGGCGCGAAATTCCTCGACCGTTTCGTTCAAGGGCCGGTGATCGCGGTCGCCGTAGGTGGATTCGAGGAAGACGACATCGGCCTTCACGAAGCACTGCGCATCGCGGAGGACGGGAGCGCCCTTGGGCCCGATGTCGCCGGAGAAGACGACGGTCCTGCGCCCGGTCGGATGGTCCAGGATCACGCCGATGCTGGCGGAGCCGAGGATGTGGCCGGCCTCGACCAACTGCACCGAGATGTTGGGAGCGACCCTGAATTCGCCGTCATAGGGCAAAGGACGGAGGAGCTTCAGGACGGCGTCGACATCGGCCGCGCCGTAGATCGGAGCGAGCGGCGGTTCTCCGCGCAGGGCGCGTTTGCGGTTGGTCCGGTCGATGTCGTTGGTCTGGATCTTGGCGGAGTCCTTCAAGATCAGTCCGGTGAGATCGATGCTGGCCGGAGTGGCGTAAATGGGCCCCTTGTAGCCGGCCTTGGTGAGCAACGGCAGTCGGCCGGTGTGGTCCAGGTGCGCGTGGGTCAGGACGACCGCGTCGAGCCGGGCGATGTCGATCTGCGGCGGAAGGATGTTCAGCTCATCCGCCCGTTTCATTCCCTGGAACATGCCGAAGTCCAGCAGCACACGGGCCGCCCCGTTTTCGATGTAGTAGGCCGAGCCGGTGACATCGCCGGCAGCGCCGAGGAGGGTGACTTTCATGTGATGGAAGCAATTGGCCGCACGTCACCGGAGGAAGCAAGCGGTGAATCCAAAGCATGAGCCCAACGCCGCGGGTCATTTCTTCGTGCGGCTCGTCCCCCCTTTTTCTGGTCGACCGCCGGCCGGGTGATCCCGATCTTGGTGATCCTCCGCCGACCGAGAACGCCAATCGCTGTCCCAGTTGCGGCACGGTGCGAGAGAGCGTCCTGATCCGGGGGCTGTGTCCCCGCTGCCTGTGAAAGGCATTCTCCGATACCGATGCGGAGATGGCGGCTCAAGTTGCCGTCGGACCAGATGCCACCAAGAGCGAGGATCCGACTCCGTCAAAGTCGGACCACCAAGATCGGTCGGCCCCGCCAGCGGCAGGACTATCATGGGCGATCCTGCCAAGGCGGCGATTCTTGTCGGCGGTGACACCCTGACCACGTTTTCACTCAGCCCGGACGAAAAGTCCGGCGCCAGCACGCTGATCCCGGCGGCGGAGTTGCGGCTCTGGTCCATCGGCCCTTCCAACTCGTTCTCGGCGTTCGGATCACGGAAGGTCCTGGCAAAAGAGTCCACCCGCGATGACCGGAATCTCCTGGTCCTGACCGTCCTCAACGGAGTCGAACTTTGGCATTTGGATCGGCTCAGTTCCGAGCTGCGAAAGCTCGGAGTCGGAGACCACGCGGCGGATCGGAGCCGGTAGATGCTGCACCTGGGTTGACGGCGTCAGGATTCTACGGCGGTCGACTTGCGCTGCGATCCAAGGCCCGACACCCTTCAATAAACCGTAATGAGACCCGCCGGCTTCACTCGTAGGACGATGATACGCTCCCTTGTGGGCGGCTCATTGACTATGCCCGCCATCGTGCAAAGCCTCCTGGCGTCGGAGGCTCCCAGTTCGACCGATCCATCGGCACCGAAGACTCCCCATTTCCCGGCGAAGGCCAAGCGGGTCATCTTCCTCTACATGAGCGGCGGGGTCTCCCACATCGAGTCGTTCGACCCGAAGCCCGCGCTCGCCAAAGCCCACGGGAAGCCCGCACCGGGGTTTCCCGGCCAATTCCTCACCGCACCGCGGTGGCAGTTCCAGCGCCACGGACGAAGTGGCATCGAGGTGAGCGAACTCTTTCCCCATGTCGGCAGTTGCGTCGACGACATCGCGGTCATCCGGTCGTTGAAGGCGAACCACGGAAACCACTTCGAAGCGACGCTCGGCATCCACACGGGCTCGGTCACCTTCGCGCGGCCGAGCATCGGATCGTGGGTCAGCTACGGGCTGGGCACGGTGAACCAAAACCTGCCGTCGTTCATGGTCATCGCGCCTTACCTGCCCTATGCCGGAGGCCAAGTCTGGGCGGCGGATTTTCTCCCCGGGTTCCATCAGGGAATCCGGGTGCAGCCGGGACCGGAACCGATCGCCAACATGAAGCGGCGACTCGCTTCCGATGCCGAACAGCGACTCGAACTTGGATTGATCCAAAGCCTGAACCAGCGCCATCTGAAGACGCGGGCCACAGACCCGAATCTCGCCGCCCGCATCCAGTCGTTCGAGACGGCCTTCGGCATGCAGCAAGCCGCGCCGGAAGCGTTTGATCTGAACAGGGAAACCGACGCCACCCTGAAACTTTACGGACTGGCGCGCGGCGGCACCGATGGATTCGCGTGGCAATGCCTGATCGCCCGGCGTTTGGCGGAACGCGGCGTCCGGTTCATCGAGTTGATCGATTCCGGCGCGAACAACAACTGGGACAGCCATGGCGACATGGCAGACCACGCCCGTCTCGCCCGCAACGTGGACCAACCCATCGCCGGGCTTCTCAAAGACCTCAAGTCGCGCGGAATGCTGGAGGACACGCTCGTTGTCTGGACGACCGAGTTCGGCCGGACACCGTTCAACGAAAGTCCGAACGCGAAGGGCCGCGAACATCATCCCGCGGTCTATTCTTCATGGCTGGCCGGGGCGGGCGTGAAAGCCGGAACGGTCTTCGGCAGCTCGGACGAGTTCGGTATCGGCCAGGCGGACAGTCCGGTGGATACCCACGACTTCCACGCGACGATCCTTCACCTGCTTGGCTTCGACCACGAACGCCTGACCTACCGGCACGCCGGCCGCGATTTCCGGCTGACGGATGTTTCCGGCAACGTGATCAGCGGTGTCCTGGCCTGAGGGCGGGATTCCTCAGTTTTTCTTCGGCTTCCGGAGCATGAGATGGACGCGGGCCACGTCGCCCATGTAGCCCCCGATCTCCGCAATTTTCACCGCCTTTTCCATCCAAGCGAGGCTCTCCTTCGGCTGCTTCATCACCTCGTGGTAAAGCCCGAGATAAAGCGCCGCGTAGAACTCGGCCGATTCGCGACGCGGTCCCGGCAGCTCTCCCGCTGCGGCGGCGATCACGTCCTTCTCCGTCGCCTTGCCGTCGAAGAGCCGGTGGATCTGCTCCATGGGCACGCGGCTGTCGCCGGTGATGGGGATCAGGTTGGTGCGGGCGGATTGGATGTTCTCCTCGCGGGCCACACAGAGAAAATGCCACACGGCATTTTCCACGTCCCTCGGGTTCACCGTCTGGTGCGACTCGAACTGTCGGCGCCCAAAGGTGAACTGGTCCGCATAATAGAAGGAGATGCCGCGCTGCCAATGGTTCGGACCTTCCCGCGGATTCCGGAGGATCAACTGGGTGAAATCGTCGGCCGACTCCTTCGCCATCCCGAGCTTGAAGTGCAGCTCACCACGCTTCTGGAACAGGCGATCCGCCTGGTCCGGCGCCATGTCGAGCGCGCGCGTGTAGGCTTTGACCGCCCCGGCGTTGTCATCCTTCAGTTCGAGCAGCTCACCGAGCAGAGCGTGGACGCGGAACTCGGCCGGCCGGTTCGTGGTGGCGGAGCGGACTTTGAATTCGGCCTCCGCGAACAGGTTGGATCTCGTCAGCGAACCCACTTCACGACGGAAGGCGCTGAAATCCCACTCGGCGGCGCGCAGGGCCGTGGCGCCAAAGAGAATCGAAACAAGAATAACGCGGAGCACGGAGAGAAACTGGCCTTGCCCCCGGCAATCCTCAAGCCGCCTCTTGCTTCGATCAGAAGAGAACTTTGCCGATGATCTGGCTCTCGGGAACGGGACCAAAGACCGTCACTTCACGGTTGTCACCGATGACGAAGTAGCTGCTGGATCCGAGCTTCATCGGCCCGACCGGATAAGGCACCCGGGCGTCGGCATACCCCTCGGTCAAAGTCTTGCCGTTCACCGTCACGTCACCGCCCCGGATCGTGACCGTCTCTCCCGGCAAACCAATGACCCGTTTGATGTAGATCACCTTTGGATCAGCGGTCCGCACGGCGACAACATCGCCGCGATTGGGATGCTCCTTGGTGTAGGCCCACTTGTTCACAAAATTGAGACCGCCGTCCTGGAAGTTGGGCGCCATGCTGTTCCCACTGACCCGGATCGGCACAAGGAGAGCCCGGAACGAAAGGACGGCGATCGCCAGCAGCAAGGTCACGCGATAGACCGTGACGTCCGGGTTGGTGCCCAGGATCGCCTGCTTCACGCTTCTGCCCGGACTAAGAATCGCATTCATGTTCCAACTTGGTTTGGAGCCGGGCCACAGGCCCGGTTCCGGTTCATCGGACTGTTCTGCGGGTTGATTAAGCCTCGCTTGTTCCAGTCTCAGCTTCGCGAAAACGATCCCCGGCTTGCCGTCCCAAGCCGCTGCAACCTACCATCCCGGTCTCATGAAACGACTCACCCTGATCGCCCTGCTGGTCGCCGCCACCGTCGGCCTAACCTGTTTCGCTGCTCAACCCACCATGAAGAAAGACAAGCTGTTCCACGTCGTCAGTCTCAAATTCAAGGCCTCGGCCAAGCCCGAGGACATCAAGAAAGTCGAAGCCGCCTTCGCCGACCTGAAGAACAAGATTCCCCAGATCGCCTCCCTCGAATGGGGCACCAACAACAGCTCGGAGAAGCATGACAAGGGGTTCACC
>CANJSG010000144.1 GCA_947476875.1 Verrucomicrobiota bacterium
AAGGACGCCGGCCGTTGCGTGGACTACCTCGTGGAAGCCCTCGACGCCATGTTGGCCCATGACAAGAAGGCCCGGCTCTGCATCGAGCCGAAGCCGAACGAACCGATGGACCACGCCTACATTCCGACCATCGGACACGCCCTCGCCATCGCACAGCTCAGCCGCGATCCGAAACGCGTCGGCTGTCTGATCGAATCGGCCCATGCGATCCTCGCCGGCTTGGATCCGTCCGACGAAATCGAATTCGCCATGCGATTCGGTAAGCTCTGGTCGCTCCATCTCAACGACCAGAATGGCCTGAAGTTCGACCAGGACAAACCTTTCGGCTCCGCCAATCTCCGCGTCGCGTTCAACCAGGTCCGCACCCTGCAACGCACCGGCTACGGGAAGAACGGCGAGTTCATCTGCTTCGACGTGCACCCGTTCCGCACCACGCGGCCCGAACAGCTGATCGCCCACCTCGACAATTCGCGGAAGACCTTCCTGCGCCTCGTCGAGAAGGCCGAATCCTATCCGGAGAAGGAGGCCAACGCCCTCATCGCCGCCCGCAACTACCAGGACCTCGACCAACTCGTGCTCGAGCACCTGATGGGGCGTTGAAGTTTCGGGACGATCGACGAGCGGCACGTTTGCCGCCCACTAGGCCGATACTTCGGAAGCCTTGAGCCGAGACAATGCCGACGCCGATCGTCACCGATGCCGTCTTCGAGCTGCCTTTCCCACGGGAAAAGGTCTGGAAGATCTTCGCCAAGACGGACTGGCTGAATCGATCCCTCGATTTGCCGGAGGTCACCTACACGACCGATCCTCTCGCCGAGGGCGGATCGGCCGTCTTCGGCTCGGCCCGGATGGCGGGGCAAACGTTCACTTGGCGCGAATGGCCGTTCGAATGGGTCCAGGACGAATTCTACCGGGTGCGCCGCGAGTTCCTGACCGGGCCGCTGGTTGAAGGCGTCCTCGGATTGAAGTTCGCCGTCACGCCCGGCGGCGGCACACGACTGACGGCCCGCTCGATCTTGACCCCGCGCCACTTCGTCGGCGCCATCGCCGCCCGGACGCTCATCGCTCCGCGCGCTGCGCAGGCCATGACCAGAGCCGTCGCCCATGTCCGTGAGCACCTCGGCGGAGCGAAGATTCCCATCCTGCCGAAACTTCCGGTGACGCCTCCGAACGAAGGGGTGTTCGGCGACCGGATGACCGCCTTGGCCCGGGAGCTTTCGGCGCCGCCCGTCTTGGAGCGTTTCCGCGCCTGGATCACCGAGACGCCCGACGTCGAACTCACCCACATCCGCCCCAAAGCCGTGGCGCGGCTTTGGAACGAAGACTCCTGGGACACACTTCGCACGCTGCTGCTGGCGACCCATTATGGCCTGCTGCAGTTCCGCTGGGAGGTTCTCTGCCCGAACTGCCGCTCCAGCCGACAACCGCGAACGATCAGCCTGGGCACTCTTCGCCGCGAGGCCCACTGCGACGTCTGCGGCATCAACTACGACGGCGAGCTGGACAAGTCGGTGGAGCTGAAGTTCTCGGTCCATCCCGGAGTGAAGAAGATCCCGGACCAGACCTTCTGCCTGGCCGGACCCGGCGGCAAACCCCACATCGTCGCCCAATGGCTGCTGGCTCCGGGCGAAGAACGCGCCGTTCACTGGCCGGCCGGTTTGGACGGGCTTCGGCTAAAGTCCCCGCAAGTCCGGCAGCCATTCGCCCTCACTGGCGCAGTCGGGAAAGCGCCGGTCACGATCGCGGCGGGCAGAGAAGGATTCACAGCGGACGATCAAGTTCGGGCCGGCGATACCGTTCTGCGCAACCCGAACCCGTTCCCCGTCCAGATTTCCCTCGAACAGATCGCCTGGGATGACGATATCCTCACCGCCGCCGCCGCGACCAACTGGCAGGTCTTCCGTGAACATTTCGCCGCCGAAGTGATTTCTCCGGACGAACAGGTCGTCGTCGGCGAGCAGGTCGTGCTTTTCACGGACCTGAGGGGTTCCACCGCGATGTATCATGCACTGGGCGACGCCCGGGCCTACGCCCGGGTGCGCGACCACTTCTCGGTGCTCCGCAACGCGATCGAACGGCACCACGGAGGCATTGTGAAAACCATCGGCGACGCCGTCATGGCCGTGTTCAGCAATGTCCCCGATGCCTTCAGCGCGCTCGAAGCCCTGTTCGCCGGAATCCAAACGGCGAACGCGACGATGCCGGAGAACGAGAGGTTGGTCCTCAAGGCCGGGCTTCATGCCGGGCGGTGTCTCGCGGTCAACGCCAACGAACGCCTCGACTACTTCGGCACCGCCATCAACCTCGCGGCCCGGCTCGTCGACTGCTCCCGCGGGGGTGAAGTCGCGATCTCGGATGACGTTTTCTCCCGGCCTTCTCTGCGGAGCCATCTGGGTCCCCGGCTGTTCGCGGCGACGCCCGTGCAACTCGTTCCGAGGGGATTCGCCGAGCCGATTGGCGTCTGGCTTTTGCCGATGACCGATGCAGGAAACTGAAAACAGGTCTTGCAAAGAAAATGGATTGCCTTAGCTATCTCCAACGCGTTTCGCGAGCGTAGCTCAGCCTGGTAGAGCGTCACCTTGCCAAGGTGAATGTCGAGAGTTCGAATCTCTTCGCTCGCTCCATTTAAGCCCCGCTTTTTCAGAGATGAAGAAGCGGGGTTTTCGTTTGCTCCGCGAGAGGACATCAGGCCCGGGGCCACGCGGATTTCCCAGAGGAGTTCAAGTCACCCGGCTCGCGACATCCCCGTCGACCAGCTTCGTGCGAAGGTTCGTTCCGGCCGCCACGTCGTTGACCGACCGCAAGACCTTGCCTGTTCCCGCGTCGAACGTGATCGAATACCCGCGCTTCAATGTCTCGTTCGGAGAAAGCAGGCGCAGCCGGTCCTCGGCTGAGCGAAGGCGTTCGCGGTTGCGCCGGAAATGCTCACGGGCAAGGAACGGCAACTCCCGCAGGAGCTGCCCCAATGCGTCGCGCCGCCGTTGAATCTGGACCATCGGCTTCACGCGGCTCATCCGGTCCGCCAGCCCGCGGGACTTCGTCATCATTTCGCGCAGGCGAACCCGCCCCGCCCGGTTCAGCGCTTCACCAAGATCGTCGAGCTGTTGGCCGCGTTCCTCGATGCGCCGGCGCGGATGGACCCGCGCCAATCGACCTGCCAGCGACTCGGAGGCGACCAACAGCTTTTCAAGGTCCCGGGACATCCGGGCCGACAGTTCATTGACCAATCCTTCGACCCGTTCGCGGCTGCTGAACCAGCCCTCGCTCAGGATCTCGGCGGCGGCGCTGGGCGTCGCGGCGCGAAAGTCCGCCACAAAGTCGGAGATGCTGAAATCGATCTCATGGCCCACGGCCGAAATCACCGGCACGGCCGATTCGAAGACCGCGCGCGCCACCGCCTCCTCGTTGAACGCCCACAGGTCCTCCAGGCTCCCGCCGCCACGGGTCAGAAGGATCACGTCGAGCGGAACTCCACCGGCTGAAAGACGGTTCAGATCGCGCACGGCCTGGGCGATTTCCCCGGCAGCACCCTCGCCCTGGACACGCACCGGCACGAAGACGATTTCAAACCCGGCTCCGCGACGTTGCAGGACGTGGAGGACGTCGCGGATGGCCGCGCCGGTCGGCGACGTGACCAGGCCAATCCTCTGGGGCAGGGCCGGAATGCTCCGCTTGCGTTCAGGTGCGAAGAGCCCCTCCGCGAGAAGTTGCTGTTTGAGCCTCTCGAACGCCGCCTGAAGCGCGCCCAATCCCTCCAGCTCCACGCCGCAGACCCGGAGCTGATACTGGCCGCGCGGCTCGTAGACGGTGAGATCGCCTTCAAGCAAAACGCTTTTCCCGTCGGCCAACGCCTCGCGGTTCGCCACGCGTTCACTGCGGAACAGCACACAGCCGATCTGCGACGCGGCGTCTTTCAACGTGAAGTAGAAATGCCCCGACGATTGGGCGCGGAAGTTGGTGATCTCCCCCCGGACCCAGACCCGGCCGACTTGCCGCTCGAGCAGGCGTTTCACCTGCCCGTTCAATTCACCGACCGTGAGGATCTGCCTTGGTGGAGCGACGAGAACCGGAGCCTTGGGCTTTTCTTCCGTCCGCGAAGCAGGCTTCGCTTCGCCCGGCTTCTCCCGCTTGGACGGTTGGTCGAAGAGGTCGCCGAAGTCCCATTGTGATTTCGCGGGCATGGTCAGGAAGGAAAACCACGAATGGACACGAATGGACACGAATGGAATTGAAGCCCGAAGGCCGGAGGAAGCTCCAAGCGAGAAGGACGAAGTCCGATGTTCCGTCTCCCCAAGTCGGCGGCTGCGGGGACCTTTCGGCATTCGTGTGGATTCGTGTCCATTCGTGGTTCAGCCTTTCGCCATTTCCGGCAGCGGCTCGGAGATGCGTTGAATGGCGAGCGCCTTGCCGGACACGTCATCGATGTCGACGATGACGCCCTGCAAAAGGATCCGGCCCGAGGCGACCTCCAGGCGTCTCGGCGAGTTGGTGAGAAACCGTTCGATCGCCGGCGCAAACTCCCGGCCGAGGCAGCTCTCGTGCGGACCCGTGAAGCCGGCGTCGCACAGGAACGCCGTGCCGCCGGGAAAGATCTGTTCGTCCGCCGTCTGCACGTGCGTGTGGGTGCCGACGACGAGGCTCACCTGGCCATCGAGCATCCGGCCCATGCAGATCTTCTCCGAAGTCGCCTCGGCGTGCATGTCGACGAGGATTCGAGGGGTGATGCCGCGAAGCTTTTCCAATTCGGCCTTCGCCGCCAGGAACGGATTCTCCAGCGCCGCCATGAACGTGCGGCCTTGAAGGTTGATCACGCCCAGCGGTCCGAAGCCCGGGATGTCCACCACCGTGCTGCCCTGGCCGGGGACGCCGGGCGGGTAGTTTGCAGGCCGGACAAAACGCCGCTCCTTCTCCATCAACGAAACGACATCCTTCTGATCCCACAGGTGGTCTCCGCAGGTGATGGCGTCGACGCCGGCGGCGAAAAGCTCGGCGGCGGTCGCTGTGGTGATGCCCGAACCGCCGGCGGAATTTTCACCGTTCGCCACCACGGCGTGGATGCCCAGTTCTGCTTTAAGTTTGGGCAGCAGCAGGCGGACGGCGCGACGACCGGGTTCGCCCACGACATCGCCGATGAACAACAAACGCATCGCGGGAACCTATTCAGCCAACGCGCCACGCCAAGGATTTCGTTGCACAGGGTGCACAAATCCCCGAAACCTTTGCCATGCGCTCCAAATTGCTCCTCACCTTCGCATTCGCCATTTCCCTACTGGCCCGCACGGCTTCCGCCCACGGTCCCGGCGGCGAGATGGCGGACGCCGCCAACAACTTCCTGAACTCGCTCAACCCGGAGCAGAAGAAGAAGGCGACGTATGAATTGACCAGCGACGAACGGAAGAACTGGCACTTCGTCCCCAAGGAACGGAACGGCCTTCCCCTGACGAATTTGAACGGCGCGCAGAAGTCGCTGGCCCATGCGTTGCTTGCGTCCAGCCTCAGCACTCGCGGCTACATCAAGGCCTCCACCATCATGAGCCTCGAACAGATCCTCCAGGAGATGGAGGGCCCGAGCCGCCGTTTCCCTCGTGATCCGGAGCTCTACTTCGTCACCGTCTTCGGCACGCCGGGCGAAACCAACACCTGGGGCTGGCGCTGGGAAGGCCATCACTTCGCGGCCAACTTCACCATCGCCAACGGCCACGAAATCTCCGGTTCCCCCACGTTCATGGGCACGAACCCGGCCGAGGTCCGCGAAGGGCCCCGCAAGGGATTGCGCGTCCTGGCGGTCGAGGAAGACACCGGGCGCACGCTCGTGAAGTCGCTCAACGACGACCTGCGGAAGAAGGCCGTCTTCGACACCAAGGCTCCGGCCGACATCATCACCCTGGCCGAGAAGAAAGTTTCGGCCCTCAAGAACGTCGGCGTCACCTACCA
Organism: Verrucomicrobiota bacterium; assembly: GCA_947476875.1. Classification (GTDB taxonomy): domain Bacteria; phylum Verrucomicrobiota; class Verrucomicrobiia; order Limisphaerales; family CANJSG01; genus CANJSG01. The sequence continues at coordinate 5,935 of CANJSG010000144.1, forward strand.
GCAGTTGAACGCCGAACAGCAGCGCCTGTTGCTCGATCTCATCCGCGAATACGTCAACCGCGTCCGCCCGGAAATCGCCAACAAGGACCTCGCCAAGATCGCGGCGGCCGGGATGGAGAAGATCACCTTCGGATGGGCCGGCGGACTGGACATGGGCCAGCCGCACTATTACCGCATCCAGGGACCGACCTTCGTGCTCGAATACGACAACACGCAGAACAACGCGAACCACGTCCATTCGGCCTGGCGCGACTTCGACGGCGACTTCGGCGACGACATCCTGTCCAGGCACTACGCACAGACTCCGCACGCCAAGTAGCCGTAGCCGCCCCTATCTCCATGCCCGATATTCTTTCCGTCGGCAGCAGGATCGAGCTGTCCATCCATGACCTTGCCTTCGGCGGGTCTGGCGTCGGCCGATACGAGGAGTTCGTCGTGTTCGTCCCCTTCGTCTGCATCGGCGAACGCGTTGAGGTCGAGCTGGTCGAATTGAAGAAAAGTTTCGCCAAAGCCAGACTCGTCCGGGTGCTCCAGCCGTCCGCGGACCGGGTCGAGCCCATGTGCGAATACTACGGGACCTGCGGAGGCTGCCAGTATCAGCACATCGCCTATCCGGCCCAGCTGCGGGCCAAACACAAGCAGATCGCCGACCTGATGCAGCGCATCGGCGGGTTCGATGGAGCGGTCGTCCGTCCGGTGGTCCCCTGCCCTTCGCCCTACAGCTACCGCAACCGGATCATGGTCCGCACGCAGTGGAGCAAGGAGCTCAACCGGATGAAGGTCGGATTCCTCGAGGACGAAAGCCGGTTTGTCGTGGACATGAACCAGTGCCGGATCACCGAGCCGGCGTTGAACGATGAACTCAAACGGCTCCGGGAAAATCCTCCGCCGAAGAGCGGCGTGAAGGCGGTGCTGCGGGTTCCGCCCGAGGATTGGGACCTGCCGAACGACTCGTTCTTCCAGAACAATTTCCAGCTTCTTCCGGGATTGGTCGCCGCGGTGCGCGACGCGTTCAAAGCCGGGGGCAGCCGTTGCCTGATCGACGCCTACTGCGGCGTCGGGTTCTTCTCGATCGAACTCGCGGACCTATGCCAGCGCTTTGCCGGCATAGAGATCGATGCCATGGCGGTCCGCTCCGCGAAGAAGAACGCGGCCGACCGGAACATCACCAACGGCGAATACCTCCTCGGTCCCGCCGAGACGCTCCTCCCGCAGGTCGTCGGCAGCTTCAACGCCGCTGAAACCACCATCATCCTCGACCCACCGCGCGTCGGTTGCGCGCCTTCGGCCATCGAACTTCTCCGTCGGACATTGCCCCGGCAGGTCATCTACGTGTCGTGCCACCCGGCAACGCTGGCGCGTGATCTGAAGACGCTCTGCGAAGGCGGACTGTTCCGTTTGGAAAGCATCACCCCGCTCGACATGTTTCCGCAGACCCAGCACGTCGAGTGCGTGGCGGATGTCCGCAGGGTTTCCTGAAGGCGCTTGCCAAGGCGGAGACGCATCGGCTCAAGTCCTTCACCGCAACGTATGCAGAAGCCGTTTAAGCTCTACTTCGTCCTTCCGTGGATCGTCGCCGCACTGGCGTTGGTCCTGTATCTGGCCACGCTCAATCCCTGGGTCACCCTGAGTTCCGTCGGCCCGGTGAACCAGGTCACGGGGTGGGAAACCGTCCCGGTCCTGAACCGGCCCCTGCTGTGGCTGATCACGCGGCCGCTCACCGTCCTGAGCGGAAACGCCCAGATCCTCGCGCTCAACGGCTTTTCCGCCCTGCTCGCGGCGTTGAGCCTGGCGCAACTGGTCCGCACCATTTCCATCCTGCCCCAGGACCGCACCCGGGATCAGCGTCAGCGTGAAACCCATCCGTCGCGGATTCTCTCGGGTCCTCTTGGATGGCTTCCTCCGGTGGTGGGAGCCGCCGTCCTGGCATTCCAGCCTGCCTTCTGGGAACAGGCCACCTCGCACACCGGTGAAATGCTGGACCTGCTGATTCTTTCGCTCGTCATCCGCTCGCTGATGGAGGACCGGCTGGTCGACCACAACCGCTGGGCGCTGGCCGTTCCATTCCTCGTCGGAGCGGGTGCGGCCAATGGCTGGGCGATGATCGCGGTATCGCCGTTCCTGCTCATCGCCCTGATCTGGAACAAGCCGGCCAGGTTCATCAGCTTCGATTTCCTGTCGAAGGGAATCCCGCTCTTCCTTGCCGGACTGCTGTTCTATCTCCTACTGCCGGTCATCAAACCCGGCGTGACCGGCAGCGACGTCACCTTCTTCGATGCGCTCAAGGCCAACCTTTCCGAACAGAAAGCCTACCTCACGAGCCCCTACTACGCGCCGAAGATGCGGCTCTACCTGTTCCTGATCTCCCTCACTTCCTTCGTGCCGGTGTTGATCATGAGCTTCCGGCTGAAGTCGATGACCACCGAAACGAGCCGCTTCGGACAAAACCTCCTTTCATGGCTTCTCATCGTTGTCGCGCTCGCTTTTACCGTGGCCGGCATCGCGGCATCGGCCGGACTGGACCAGTTCAAGCTCACCCCTGAACGAATCCTGAACCAGGATGACGTCCCCGGCGCCATCAAGGCGCTGCCGTTCCTCACGACCCGCTACCTCTCCGCCCTCAGCGTCGGCTACTTCCTCGGATTCCTCATCATCGTCCTCACCAAGGAGCCCCGGAAAGGCTCCCAGCGTGGACAGGAGAATGTCCGCAACGCCCTCAAGATGGTCGGCTACACGGTGGCGGTCGCCGCCGTTGCGGGCTCAATCCTCGCGGCAGTCCGTTCGCTGCCGCTGATCCGCGTGGTAAATGGTCCCGCGCTGTCCCTCCACTTCAAGACCCAGGCCGCGCAGCTTCCCGGCAAGCCTGCGGTCCTGCTGAGCGACGACGGCCTTCGACTTTTCCTGCTCAAAGCCGCGCTCCAGCAATCCGGCAACACCGTCCGCCACATCTTCCTCGATACCGGTTCGTTGAACTACCCCGCGCACCATCGGCAGCTCAAGATCCGCTACCCCGAGGCCGCGAATCACTGGCTCGCCACGAACAAGCTGGCCGACAAGATCGTCGCCCAGCCCGACCTCCAGGGACTCGTGGTCTCACTCTCGACGAACTTCCCGGTCTACTACCTGCATCCGAGTTTCGGCTACTACTTCGAACGCTTCTATCCCGAGCCCAAGGGCCTGGTCTATGAACTCAAGCTCTACGGTCCCACCGATTTGACTCCTCCCGCCGCCTCTGCGGCGCTCCTGGACACCACCGATGCCTTTTGGAAAACACATGCCCCCGAGATCGCGGCGCTGCTCAAGGGAGGATCCAAGACCCAGCCCGGAAACGTCTACCTGCAGACGATCTACTCCCGGGCGGTGAACGACTGGGGCGTTTTCCTCCAGCGCAACAAGCGGCTTCCTCAAGCCGCCGATGCCTTCAAATCCGCCGCCGAGATCAACCCCGACAACTTCATTGCGAAGGCGAACATGGAATTCAACGCCGGTCTCCAGAAAGGGACCACCGTCGCGGTCTCACAGACCGACGACATGTCCTCGACCCTTCGGAGCATGGGCTACCTCGAGATGTCGCTGAACCGGTTCGGACTCCTGGACGAAGTGAACGGCGTGCTGCGAACCGCCGAATCGTTCGCGGGCGGCAACAACCTCCGTCAGGCCCTGGTCAACTTCCTCCGGGCCCGGGAACTCGATCCCACCAACGTTGTCGGACAGGTCGGGCTGCTGAAGACCTATGTCGACGTCGGCCTGCCCGACCTGGCGCTGCGGCAACTCCAACAACTCCGGGCGTCCAAAGCGCCTCTCACGGTTGGACAGGAAGTCGACGTGCTCTTCTCGGAAGCCATCGCCTACTTGAACAAGGGCAACCAGCCGGGCGCCGAGGCCATCCTCAAGAACGCCTACGCCGCGGCTCCGGACGATCCGAACCGCCTCGCCCTGCTCACGAAGTTCTACCTCCTCACCCGTCAGGTGCCGCAGGCTCTCGACACCCTGCAGCGAAAGATCGGGAACGATCCCAAGTCTCCCATCCACATCGATAAGGCCGCCCTCCTCATCCAGACGGGCCAGCCTGCCTTGGCCCTGGAGGAGATGAACCGCTTCCTCGCCGTCACCCCCGACTCGCAGCCGGCCCAGCTCAATCGGGCGACCGCCCTCCTGCTGTTGAACAAACTCGATGAAGCCCGAACCGCCTACGCCGACATGCAGCGGATATCCAAGAAGCCCGTCTACCAGGCTGCCCTGGGCCTAAACGAAGTCGCGGTCAGGCAAAAGAACTGGGGTGAAGCCACGCTACAGGCGGAGAAATACCTGAAGGACGCCCCCCGCAACACGCCCGAGTTCCAGGCCATGGAACGCCGGCTCGACGACCTCAAGTCCGGCAAACTTCAGGCTGAAGCGGAAAAAGCGAAGTGAGCCGGTGATGCGCGTGACCCACGTCATCACCCGGCTGGTGGTCGGTGGCGCGCAGGAAAACACGGTGTCGTCCGTCCTCGGCCTTGCCGCCATTCCGGGAGTCCACTGCGACCTCATCTCGGGTCCAACCTCAGGACCGGAAGGAACCCTCGAAGGCGCGTTCGCCAAACAGCCATCGCTCCTCCGCATCTGCCAGCCCTTGGTCCGCCAGATCGCGCCGTGGCTCGACTTCAAAGCCTACCGCGAACTGAAGAGCACCTTCCGCCGCGACAAGCCGGACATCGTCCACACCCACTCGGGCAAGGCCGGCATCGTGGGCCGCCTGGCCGCACGCCACGCGCGTGTGCCTGTCGTGATCCACACGATCCACGGCCCGTCGTTCGGGCCGTTCCAAGGACGGCTG
>CANJSG010000145.1 GCA_947476875.1 Verrucomicrobiota bacterium
ATGATCGAGAGCCCCTCGGCCGCGCTCATGGCTCCCGCACTGGCCCGGCGCCTGAAATTCTTCAGCATCGGCACGAACGACCTCACTCAATACACGCTCGCCGTCGACCGTCTCAACGAACGCATCGCCCATCTCTACGAGCCGTCCCATCCCGCCGTCATCCGCCTGATCAAGATGACCGTCGATGCTGCGCGCACGCACGGCCTCACCGTCAGCGTCTGCGGCGAAATGGCCGGCGATCCCGTCATGGTGCCCTTGCTCCTCGGCCTCGGGGTGGACGAGCTCAGCGCGTCGCCCGCGCTGTTGCCGCCGGTGAAATTCCTGATCCGCCGCCTGAAGATGGACGAGGCCCGCGCGCTCGCCGAGTTCGCGCTCGGCTGCGAAAGCGCCAAGGAAATCCTGGTCCGCAGCCGGGAACTCGCGCGGTCGATCGCCCCCAGCCTCTTCGAGAACCAGATCCAGTAACCCGTCATGAAAGTGCTGATCCTCGGCGCCGGTTATGCCACGCGCCTTTATCCGATGACCCTGACGCAGCCGAAGTCGCTGCTGCCGGTCGCGGGCAAACCGATGATCGACTACGTCCTGGACAACCTCGCGGCCATCCCGGCCGTCGACCATGTCTACGTCGTCACGAACACGAAGTTCGCCGGCCATTTCCAGAAGTGGGCCGACGCCTACCGCGCCAACAAGGCCAAGCTCGATTTCACCATCGTGGACGACGGGTCCACGGACGAGTCGAACAAGCTCGGCGCCATCGGCGACCTGCACTTCGTCCTGAAACGCGAGAAGATCGACGACGACCTCATCGTCGTCGCCGGAGACAATCTGTTCAGCCAGCCGCTGCCGGAGTTCGGCCTGTTCTGTCTGGAGAAGAACGCCCCTGTGCTTGGCGTCTACGACGTCCGCACCCTCGACCAGGCCAAGAAGTATGGCGTCGTCGCGACCGATGCGGCTGGCAAGATCACGTCCTTCATCGAGAAGCCCGCCAACCCCGCCAGCACGCGTGTCGGCATCGCCCTCTACTACTACCCGAAGGCCGTCCATCCGCTCATCGACCAATACATCGCCGAGGGCAACAACCCAGATCAGCCCGGCCGCCTGATCCAATGGCTCCACACCCGGACGCCCGTCTTCACTTGGACCGTGCCCGGCCTCTGGTATGACATCGGGTCGAAAGAGACTTTGGAGGAAGCCAGCCGGATTTTTTCATCCAAACGCTGACCCAACGATGAATGGTTGCCGCCGAGTCTTCGTTTCCCTGCCACTGCGTTCGCACCCGGCTGTGCAGCGCACGAACCCGTCGAGCGCGCCGATCCGATTACCGGAGAGAAGTCCTACTCGACGACGGTCTGGTCGTCCGAAAAGACGGGTCCCACGGTGACGCCGGATGATGTCAAGAAAGCCGCTCAACCGCCGAAATAGTTTCGTATGCCGATCTACGAATTCCACTGCTCCAACTGCGAACACGACAGCGAGATCCTCGTCCGCTCGACCCGTTGGGAGGGCGAAGCCCGTTGCCCGCACTGCGGTTCCGAGAAGCTCGCCAAGCGCCTTTCCACCTTCTCCAGCAGCATCTCCGGCCAGGCCGCCGAGGCGAGCTGCTCCGGTCAGCCCAGCTCCTGTGGCCTGTGCGGCACAGGCAAAGCCCACTCGCACTGACCCGTGGATCGGGCGGGCGCGTCCGGCCAATCCGTGCTTCGTTTTTGATAAGGCGCGGAGCGGCGGCGATGTCCCCGAGTGCTCGGCCAGTTCCCACCTTGCCGGCCGGCGTCGGGCTTCCTAGCTTCGGTCCATGACCAACTGCCGTTCACTCCGCCGTTTCGCCGCGCTTGCGCTGCTGGCGTCGTCGGTTCTTTTCTCCGCCATGGAAGACGCCGAAGCCCAGCCCGCCGGATTCAACTACGACGAATCCAAAGTCCCCGCCTACACGCTGCCGGATCCACTGACCTGCCTTGATGGATCGAAGGTCGCCGACTCGAAAACATGGCTTACGAAGCGGCGGCCGGAACTTCTCAACCTCTTCGCCGAGCACGTGCAGGGGCGGACACCCAAGGGTGATGTCACCGTCCGCGAAGAGTGGGTGCAGCACGAACCGGCCTTGAACGGCCTCGCCAGCCGCAAACAGGTGCGCCTGTCGTTCGAACGCAACGGCGTCAAACGGCACGTCGACGTCCTGGTCTATCTCCCGGCCAAGGCGCGCGGTCCTGTGCCCGCGTTCATCGGCTTGAACTTCTCCGGCAACCACACCGTCCACGCCGATCCAGGCATCATTCTGCCGACGAGCTGGGTGCAGAATGATGCCAAGAAGGGAGTCACCAACAACCTCGCGTCCGCCCAGATGCGCGGCGAATCGGCGACGCGTTGGCAGGTGGAGAAGGTCGTGGGGCGGGGCTACGCGGTGGTGACCGCCTACTATGGCGACCTCTTCCCCGATCGCGCCGACGGCATGGCGGATTCTGTCATCGCTCTCTTCCAGAAGGAGCTTTCTCCGAGCGACTGGAACGCCATTGGCGCGTGGTCTTGGGGCCTCAGCCGCATCACCGACTACCTGGCGAGCTCGGGCGACATCGACCTGAAGCGCCTTGCGCTTCACGGCCACTCGCGGCTTGGCAAGGCGGCGCTTTGGGCCGGCGCGCAGGACCAGCGGTTCGCGATGGTGATTTCCAACGACTCTGGCGAGGGCGGTGCCGCGCTGGCGCGGCGCTGGTTCGGTGAGACGACCAAGCGCATCAACACCAGCTTCCCGCATTGGTTCAACGGAGCTTTCAAGCAATACAACGACAACGAAGCCAAGATGCCGGTCGACCAGCACGAGCTCTTGGCCCTTATTGCCCCGCGTCCGCTCTACGTGGCCAGCGCCACCGAAGACCAGTGGGCCGATCCGAAGGGCGAGTTCCTCGCCGCCTATCATGCCGGAGCGGTCTATGCGCTCTTCGGCAAGAAGGGCGTCGGCATCTCCGAACAGCCCGCGCCGGAGAAGCCCGTCGGAGACGCAGTCGGCTACCATCTCCGCGTCGGCAAACACGATATCGCCGAATACGATTGGGACCGCTACCTCGACTTCGCCGACCGGCACTTCGGAAAACCTTCCGGCAAGTAGCCCAATCTCTTTCGGTCAAAGAAAACGGCGTCCGGATTTCCGGACGCCGTTCTGCTTTGAGGAAATGGACCGGCGGCGAGCCGCCTACTTCGCCGACAGCTCGCGGAGTTTCATGTTCTTGAACCACGCTTCGTCGTGGTGGTCGGTGAGCAGGATGTGGCCCTTGATCTTGGTGCCGAAGCCTTCGGCGTTCTTGAACTTGCTCTGGGCCACGGCGGCCTTCACCGCGTCGCTGCCGAGCTCGTATTCGAGGACCTTCGCGCCGTTGAGCCAGTGCGCGACGTGGTTGCCCTGGATCAGAATCCGCGAGTTGTTCCATTCACCGCCGGGCTTGGAGGGCTTGTTGGCGGCGGGAGGAAGCACGTCGTAGAAGGACGCCGTCTGGCGCTTGGGTCCGATCTTGCCGTCGGGATGCTTCTCGTCGTCGAGCATCTGGTATTCATGGCCCGGGGCGCCCTTGCGCTTCTCGGTGACGAGATACTTGATGCCGTTGTTGCCGCCGGGTTCGACGCGCCAATCCCACACAAGTTCGAAGTTGTCGAACTGCTTCACCGTGACGATGTCGCCGCCCTTGCCTTCATGGACTTTTTTCAGGACGCCGTCGGAGATCTGCCAGCCGGGCCCGGGTCCGTTGGTGGAACCGTAGAGCCGCCATCCGCCGGTGGTCTTGCCGTCGAAGAGCAACGCCCAGCCCGCTTTCTTCTCGGCAGCGGTGAGGGTGTTGTCGGCGGCCTGTGCGGCCACGGTGGCTGTTGCGGAAATCAGCGCGAGCAGCGGAAGACGCTTGAGCGGGTTCATGGTGGGGAAGGTTCTCCACCGATTCGCCGTTCAACGCAAGCCACGGCCGGTTGCCTCGAAAGAGGCCATCAGTGTGAACAACTCTTAACATAACCGCCACATGGCCGCCTTGTGCCTGACGCAGGCTGTAAAGGCGTGAAGAAGATCCTGATCCTCACTGCCGGGTTCGGCGAAGGCCACAACGCCGCCGCCCGCAGCCTCCGTGACGCCCTTGAACACATCGATCCTTCGGCCCGTGTCGAGGTGCTGGATCTGTTCGAGGTCGGCTACGGCCGCCTCAACGAAGTCGCCAAGAAGGCCTACCTCGGGCTGGTCCGCTATGCGCCGGGGCTTTGGAACGGCGTCTACCGCTGGCTGGACACTTCGGAGATGGCCAATCGCAACCTCGGTGCGATGGGCCGTCTCAACCACGCCCTGGCCGACGTCCTGAAGCACATGGAGCCCGACTGCGTCGTTTCGTGCTACCCCGCCTACGCCCACGCCATCCGCGAACTGTTCCGCGACCACCAGGAAAGGCCGTTCCGGTTCGGCACGATCATCACCGACTCGATCACGGTGAACTCCGCCTGGTTCAAGGCCCCGAGCGACTGGTTCTGCGTGGCCAACGAGCCGACGGGTCAGGTGCTGCGCAAGAACGGCATCCCGGCCGACCAAGTCCGCGCCCTCGGATTCCCGGTCAACCGCGTCTTTGCGGAGCCGCTTTCTCCTCCGCTGGAATCGCCAACCCGGCACGGACCGCGCGTCCTTTATATCATCAACACCGGCAAGAAAAAGGCCGGCAAGATGCTGGATCGCCTGATGGAGATTCCGCGCCCCCACCTGACGATCACCTGCGGCCGGGACGCGGAGCTGAAGACCGAGCTGATCAAACGGACCGAGAAGTTCAGGGATCGCGTCGAGGTGCTCGGCTGGACAAACCAGATGCCCAAGCTGATGCGGACGCATCACCTCATCATCGGCAAGGCCGGCGGGGCAACCGTTCAGGAAGCGATAGCGGCGGCGTGTCCGATGGTCATCAACCAGGTCATCCCCGGTCAGGAAGAGGGCAACGCGACGCTCGTCGAGCAGATCGAGGGCGGAGCGGTGGCGGATGGAAACAAGGACGTCGCGCGCACGGTGGAAGAGGCGTTCGACGACGGGGCTGCCGTCTGGAAACGCTGGCGGAAGAACTTGGAGGCCGTCTCCCGTCCCGATGCATCGCTTCGCATCGCGGAGATGGTGCTGGAGGATTGTTCCCGGCAGGACCGCCCGGGCAACGGCCGGATTTCCGCGTATCCCCGCCCGGCGGGCGAGATGCCGGGAGCCCCCGCTTTCATTCCATCGAACGCGAACCGCAATCTGCTCTGCGATTTCCACATCCACACCAACTACTCCGACGGCAAGCTGACCGTCGCCGAAGTCGTGGATTTCTACGGCAAACACGGCTTCGACTGCATCTGCATCACCGACCATCTGGCCGATCCCCGGCGCCTCATCGGCAAGCTGAGCCGGCTGACCAATCTCACGCTCGCGCCGTCGCAGTTGGAGGAATACTTCGAGGTCATCGAACGCGAGCGACGCCGGGCGCTCCGTCGCTATGGGATGCATGTCATGACCGGCATCGAGTTCAACAAGGATGGATTGAGCCGGAAATCGTCGGCGCACCTTCTCGGTGTGGACCTGCAGGACAAGATCGATCCCGCGCTCGACCTGGAGGAGACGATTGCCAAGATCCATTCGCAGGGCGGGTTGGCCATCGCCTCGCATCCCCACGTCATGAAAAGCGAGTGGGGCAAGGACACGCTCTACCTCTGGGAAAACCAGGAGACCTTCGTGCCGCTGCTCGACGCGTGGGAAATAGCGAACCGCAACAACATCTTCACGCCCGTGGGCCTCAAACAGCTTCCGTTCATCGCCAACAGCGACTTCCACAAGCCCAAACACATCAATTCCTGGAAGACGCTCCTCCACTGCGAGAAGGATCCGGCGGCCATCAAGCAGTGCATCCGGGACAACCGGAATGTTGCCATCACGCTCTTCAGGGATTACCTCCACGAGGCCAGTCCGCAGCCCGCCGCGTTTCCGTTGAGGCTTGAGCCCCGCCGGATCGACGTGAACCGGGTGCTCGCGGTCTGAGCCGCCAACGTGTCGTCCCAACTCCGGCCGGAAACGGCCTGCGTCATCTTCAATCCCGCCGCCCGGGGCGCGAAGGCCGGTTCGCTGAACCGCCGCCTTGCGGAACTCTGCGCCGGCATCGCCCTCAAACCGACTTGGGCCGCCGGCACCGCCCGCATCTGCGCGAAGCAGGCGGTGGAAGAAGGATTCGAGACGATCATCGCGGCGGGTGGCGACGGCACGGTCAACGAAGTGCTCAACGGCATCGGCGATGCGGACCAGGGCTTCGAGCGGGCGCGGCTGGCCGTCTTGCCGATGGGCACGATGAACGTCTTCGCCCGGGAACTCCGGCTTCCGCTCAAACTGGAGAAGGCCTGGCCCGCGTTGCTTGACGGCACGGAACGTCTGGTCGACCTGCCCGAAGCCGAGTTCCAGACGAGCGCCGGCCGCGAACGAAGGTTCTTCATCCAGATGGCTGGCGCCGGGGTGGATGCACGCGCCGTCGCGGGCGTCAGCTGGGAACTGAAGAAGAGGCTTCGCTCCGGAGCCTACGTCTGGGCGGGCCTGAAGGCGCTCTTGGGTCGGCGCCCGCCCGTCCATGTCGTCGTCGACGGACAACGCTTTCCCTGTGGCCAGGCGCTGATCGGCAATGGCCAGCTCTACGGCGGAAGCATCGCCGTCTTTTGGAACGCGACCATCGACGACGGTCGGCTTGACCTCGTGACGCTCCAGCCGGCTTCCGTGTGGAGGCTTCCCTACTATGCGGTGCAGCTGTTCTCAAAGACCCGGAAGCCGTCCGGCGGCCTGCGATACCATCAGTCGCACGAGATGGGTTTCGAGGGCGTTCCCGATGAACCGCTCGAGTTGGACGGGGAACTGGTGGGCACATTGCCGGCGACATTCCGGCTGTTGCCGAAGCGGCTCCGTGTGCTGGTGCCGCTTCCGGGTCCGAAGTAAGGCGTCGACAAATCTTGGCCTGAAGCGAACGCGCAATTGAGCCCGCGGCATTCGTCTGTTAGCAGCTTGTCCCGTGCAGCAAGTCCCCGAGGCCACCGCTTCGCGAAAATCATCCGATCATCTGGGCGCCGGCATTGAGGGCGTTGGACTGGTCCGGGCCTTCGGCGCCTTTCGCGCACTGGACGGCGTTTCGGTTTCCATCCGTCCGGGCGAGTTCTTTTCGATTCTCGGCCCTTCCGGCTGCGGCAAGACGACATTGCTTCGGGTCATTGCCGGGTTGGATTCAGCCGATGCCGGCAGCCTCTCGATCGACGGCGAGGAGATGCTGGCGATCCCGGCGAACAAACGTCCGGTCAACACGGTCTTCCAGTCCTACGCGCTCTTTCCGCATCTCACGGTGCGCGACAACGTGTCTTTTGGTCTGAGGATGAAGGGCCTGTCGCCCGGCGAGGTCGCGCCGCGGGTCGAACGCGCGATGGAGTTGGTCGAAATCGGCCCGATGGCCGGGCGCAAGCCGGCCCAGCTCTCCGGCGGTCAGAAGCAGCGGGTCGCGCTGGCCCGGGCGATCGTCAACGAACCGCGCGTGCTTCTGCTCGACGAACCGCTGGCCGCGCTCGATCTACGCCTGCGTCGCCAGCTTCAGACGGAACTGCGCTCGCTGCAGCGCCGGCTGGGAATGACCTTCGTCCATGTGACGCACGACCAGGAGGAGGCGCTCGCGATGAGCGACCGGATCGCCGTGATGAACGCGGGACGAATCGTGCAGGTGGCGTCCGGCCGTGAACTCTACGAACGGCCGAAGAACCGGTTCGTCGCCCAGTTTCTCGGCGCCTGCAACCTGATCCCCGGAACGGTGACGGCCCGCGCTGGAAACGTGCTCACCGTCGCGACCAATGTCGGCCCTTTGGAAGTGCGGGCGGGTCACGGAACGTTGCCCGCCAGTTCCCAGGTGACGCTGGCGATCCGGCCGGAACGTGTGCGGTTGAATCCGGAGGTGCCGGGCCGGAACTCGTTCAGCGCGGAGCTGCGCGACGCCATGTTCACGGGAGCCGAAACACAGTTCACCTTGTCGGTTGCTGAAATGGCGCTCCGGGCCGTGCTGGCCAGTGAATCCGTCGGAGCGGGCTCGCTCAGGCCAGGGAGTGCCGTGGTGGTCGACTTGCCGGCGTCGGCGCTGATCGTGCTCGAAGACTGAGATGCACACCGCTGCACAACGTCAGGATAAGGGCTGGTGGTTCGGCGTTCCGGGAATCGGCTGGCTTGGGATGTTTCTGGTGCTGCCGTTGCTCGCAATCTTTGCCGTCAGCTTCCTGACCCGCGGCGAATACGGCGGCTACGGGTTGCCGGTGACCATCGAGAACTACCGGCGCTTGGCCGGTTGGGGCGAGTTGGGCTTCGATCCGCTGTATCCCGTGATTCTCGGCCGCAGCCTGGCGCTGGGGTTCGGCACGGCGGTGCTGTGTTTTCTGCTGGCGGTGCCGCTCACATTCTTCGTCGCCGGTCTCAATGAGCGCCGCCGTCTGGTGGCGCTCACGCTGGTGATGGTTCCGTTCTGGACCAACCTGCTCGTGCGGACCTACGCGTGGCAGTTGCTCCTCGGGCCGGGGAGTGGGTTGTCCGAAGCGGCGTCGACGGTCGGGTTCATCGATGCCGGCGAGGGGCTTTATCCGTCGTGGTTCGCGGTGGCGGTCGGGATGGTCGCGGACTTCCTGCCATTCTTCGCGCTGCCGCTTTACGCCTCGGTGGAGAAGCTGGACTGGACGCTGGCCGAAGCGGCGGCTGATCTGGGAGCAAATCGGTGGCAGGTTTTCCGGCATGCCGTGTGGCCACAGATCCGTCCGGGCGCTGTTGCCGGTTTCATTCTGGTGTTCCTTCCGGCTACGGGACAGTTCGTCATTCCAGACCTGCTCGGCGGGGCCAAGACCGCGCTGCTGGGGAATGCCATCCAGCAGCAGTTCGGGCAAAGCCGGGATTGGCCGTTTGGTTCGGCGATGGCGTGTGTCGGGCTGGTGATCATGGGAGTCGGACTCTTTCTCCAACGGTGGTTGAACCGTCCGAAGGAGGTGGCGCCGTGAGGCGATCGAGCTGGTTCAACTCGGCGGTCGCGTGGGCGGTTTACGCGCTTCTCTATGCGCCCATCGCAATCGTGGTCGTCTTCTCGTTCAACGCGGCCCGGGCCGGGATGGAGTGGCAAGGCGCCACGCTCGACTGGTATCGGCGGCTCTTCGTGAATGAACAGGTCCAGTCGGCACTGAAGGTCTCGCTGATCGTGGCCGTGACGAGCACGGCGATGGCGGCGGTGCTGGGAACGACGCTGGCGTTGGCGTTGGAGAAGCACATGCGGCGCGGGCGTGAATGGGTGAACGGCCTGCTGGCTGTGCCGGTGTTCGTGCCCGACATCGTGCTGGCGGTGGCGTTGCTGCTCTTCTTCGGATTGATGCGGGATTGGTTCAAGGTGTTCGAGCTCGGCCTGACGACTATCATCGCGGGCCATGTCACCTTCCAGATTCCGTTCGTCGCGATGGTGGTTCGCGCGCGGCTTGCCGGGATGGATCCGGCTCTCGACGAAGCGGCCCGGGACCTCGGCGCGACTTCCTGGCAGGTGTTCCGTCACGTGACCTTGCCGCTCCTCATGCCGGGCATCGTCGCCGGAGCGATGCTCGCTTTCACGCTCAGCCTCGACGACTTCGTCGTGAGCTTCTTTTCCGGCGGGCCTGGATCCACGACGTTGCCCGTCTACATCTATTCGTCGGTGAAGCGCGGTGTGACGCCGGAGATCCATGCGCTTTCGACTCTGCTGATGGCCGTGTCCGTGATCGCAACAGTGGTGGCAATGATGTTGCAACGACGCGACGTCCGGTGACATTCACGCCATGCGAAAGACCGCGTGGTTGTCCCTCTTCATCGCCGCCATGGCCGTCATCCAAGCCGGGGCCGCACAACAGCTCCGGCTCTTCATCTGGAGCGAATACATTGATCCCGCGATCGTGAAGCAGTTCGAGACGAGGTTCGACTGCAAGGTCACGATCGATCTCTACGAAGAGGCGGAAAGTATGCTGGCGAAAGTGCAGGGCGGGGGCGTGTCGCTCTACGACGTCGTGGTGCCGCCCGACCATCTGGTGAAGGCGATGGTCGCGTTGAACCTCCTCGCGCCGTTGCGGCATGAAAACGTGCCGAACCTGAAGAACCTGGACGCTCGATTTGCCAGCCCGCCGTATGATCGGGGCAACAAGTTCACCGCCGCATACCAGTGGGGAACCGTCGGGGTGTTCCATCGCACCGAACCCGGTGTGAAAGTGGAGGAATCGTGGTCGCTCTTCTTCGACCCCTCCAAGCAGATGAAGCCGTTCGGCCTGATCGATTCGCAGCGCGACCTGATCGGAGCGGCGCTGAAGTTCAAGGGACACAGCCTCAATTCCACCGACCCGAAGCAGCTCCGCGAAGCCCGCGATCTCGTGCTGGAAGCGAAGAAGCGCAGCACCAGTTTCGACGGAAGCGTGGCCGCGAAGAACAAGGTCGTCGCGAAAGGGCTCAAGGCGGGAATCGTCTACAGCGGGGAAGCGGCGCGCGGTATGACGGACGACAAGGCGACGCGCTATTTCATCCCCAAGGAAGGAAGCCAGATCTGGCAGGACAATCTCGCGGTGCTGGCGAAGGCTCCGAACCGGGATCTGGCCGAGAAGTTCATCAACTTCATCCTGGATGCGAAAGTCGGGGCGCAGCTTTCGAAGTTCACCCAGTTCGCCACGCCGAATGCGGAAGCCAAGAAGCTGCTTGGGCCGGA
>CANJSG010000146.1 GCA_947476875.1 Verrucomicrobiota bacterium
AGATGCGGCTGTCACCGATGTGGGCGAAATACATCCACTGCGGCGCGAACCAGCAGAGGCTCAGGGTCGTTTCCATCCCGCGGCATTCCTCGTAGCTGCCGCCCAGATAGACGAGGGCGCGATGGATCTGGGTGTAGAGCTCGTGCAACACGTCGCCGAACCCGGCGTCCATGCCCCGGGCCGACTGGTGGAAGGATTTCGGGAGGAGCGACGTGATCTTCTCGACGGCGATCTTGCTGGCGAATTCGCCGGCAAGCGCCCCGCCCATGCCGTCGCTGACGGCAAAGGCGAAGTCGTGCTGCCCGGTCGAAGCATCGCCCAGTTTCCCGAGGCGCTGCACTTCTCGCGCGTCGAACTGGAGGCCGAGGAAGGCGTCCTCGTTGTTCTTGCGCACGCGGCCGACGTCGGTGCGGCCGAACCAGCGGAGACGCGGGGCGGCAGGTTCGTTTGGGGCCGGCTTTTTCGGAGGGCTCTTCACTTTGCTTCAGGCAGTAACGTGGCGAATTCGAAGTCGATCAGGCAGAAGCGCCCGTCGGTCTGGCGGTAGGTGACGTTGCGGAGCTCGGGGTCGTCATGCCGCACCCCGTAGGTCTCCAGCTCCGTGAAGAGTTCCTTGAGCCGGGCGTCGTCGATGCGCTGGACGCGCTGGCCGCAGTTGGAGGTGATGATCCGGAGTCTGGTTTCATCAGCTTCCAAGAGGCGGGGAACAAACGGGCAGCCGCGTTCTTCCAGATACCGGAGGACCCGGACCTCATTGGTGAACCGCACGGACGCGTCCGGCCCGTGGTAGGCCTTGAAGACCCTGCCATCGAAACTCAGATTGACCGTGGCCCGGAGCGTGTCTTTGACCTTGAGCATGTCGGTTTCCGCGCTAGCGGCCGTGTGTAGTTCAATTCATCGGACGGAGCCAGCGACTACTTGGGCCGATTTCGCCTCAAGCCGGTTGGACATCGAGGAGGACAGTGCAATCAAGAACAGCATGGTCAATAAAAGCCACTTAGATCGAATGGATTCACCGCCCATTGATGCAGACGCGGGCAAAGGCGATGGTTCCTAGGAAAAGAACGGCCTTGCCAGAGCGGGCTCCGGCTCCTATTTCAACGCGGCGCACCTCAAGTCCTCCCAATGGCATTTCGGCTGCTCCCTCGACCGGAGACCGCAGGCAGCAACGCTCAGCCGCACTGTCAAAACGCAGGAAGATTTGCCACACTGAGATCGCAACCAACCAACCTGCATCCACTAATATGCCGAAATACAAACTCGAATCCATCTGGCTCGACGGGTATGAACCCGTGGCCAACCTCCGCGGTAAGACCCAGGTCAAGGAATTCGCCAAGTTCCCCAAGCTCGAAGAACTCCCGATGTGGGGCTTCGACGGCAGCTCGACCCGGCAGGCCGAGGGCCGCACGTCGGATTGCATGCTGAAACCCGTCTCCGTCTATCCCGACACGACCAAGAAAAACGGCGTTCTGGTCATGTGCGAAGTGATGATGCCGGACGGCAAGACGCCGCACCCGAGCAATTCCCGCGCGACCATCCTCGACGACCCCGGTGCGTGGTTCGGCTTCGAGCAGGAATACTTCCTCTACCAGGACGGCAAACCCCTCGGCTTTCCCAGCTCCGGCTTCCCCTTCCCCCAGGGCGAATACTACACCGGCGTCGGCTACAAGAACGTCGGCGACATCGCCCGCGAGATCGTGGACGCACACCTCGACCTCTGCCTCGACGCCGGCATCAACCATGAAGGCATCAACGCCGAAGTGGCCAAGGGCCAGTGGGAGTTCCAAGTCTTCGGCAAGGGCTCCAAGAACGCCGCCGACCAGGTCTGGATGGCGCGTTATCTCCTCGTCCGCCTCTGCGAGAAATACGGCGTGGACGTCGAGTTCCACTGCAAGCCCCTCGGCAAGGACGTCGACTGGAACGGCTCCGGCATGCACTCCAACTTCTCGACCACCTACATGCGCGAAGTCGGCGGCAAGGAATACTTCGAGGAACTCATGGCCGCGTTCGACAAGTTCAAGAACGAGCACATCGCCGTCTACGGCCCGGACAACCATCTGCGTCTGACGGGCCTCCACGAAACCCAGTCGATCGACAAGTTCAACTACGGCATCGCCAACCGCGGCGCGTCGATCCGTGTGCCCCACAGCTTCGCGAACAACGGCTACAAGGGCTACCTCGAGGATCGTCGTCCCAATTCCCAGGGCGACCCCTACAAGATCGCGAGCCGCATCCTGCAGACCATCGCCACCGTCCCGACCCCCGCCGTCAAGAAGGGCAAAAAGTAGGCGCGAAATCTCTCAAAACCAATTCAACGGGCGTGGTCGAAAGGCCACGCCCTTTTTGTTTTCAGGTCGGAGCCGTTGAAGCAGCCTCAAGCGGCCTGCTTCTCGCGCTCCAAGAGGGTGGTCACGTGCGAGAACTCTCCCCGCAGGTCATCCAAGGCCGAAAGCTCCCACGTGGGCTGGCAGGCCTCCAGGGCGAGCTCCATCTTCGTCGCCAAAGCCGCGAGCCGGATGGCTCCGACATTGCCGGCGCTTCCACGAAGCGAATGGATGGCATGGAGGGCGACCCGGAAATTCCCCTGCACGAGCGCCGTCTGGGCGCGGCCGAGCAGTTCGTGGCCCTGCCAGATGAATATCTCAATGAGCTCGATCGCCGGGTCGGGTTGACCCGGTTCGCGCAACTCGCGAAACATCGCAAGCTTCGAACTATCGAGATGTTTATCACTCACACGGGTTGAATCGGCTGAAAACATTGGCGGTTTAACCCCTGAGACGCCGTAGCCGGGCCCGGCATTACCTCTTTCGGTTGTGTCCATCGCTGGAATAGCGCGCTTCCGCCAGTTCCCTCACACGCCGATTGAACCCATCTCCGGACTCAAAATCCCGCCACCGCGCGCCGAACTTCTCCACCCCGACAGTCAGCATTGCCGCCTGCCACTCGGAACGGGCAAGGCCATCGAACGGGGGCTGGATGGAACCCTGGATGAGCAGGCCCAGCCTGTTCCGGCGTTGGGCGGCGCCGGCGATCTTCCGGCCGTGCCAGAGCAGGTCATGCTTCTCCGCTCCGATGAAACACTGGCCCGGAATCTCCTTCACACAGCACGGCGAGAGGGTGGTCTCCACGCCCAAAACGGTGAAAGCATCGCGGAGCCACGCGTGCATACCCTCGTAGCTCTCCTGCGCCGACAACTCGAACCACGCGTGGCCCGGAGGAAAGGCAAGGCTGTAGGTCCAGTCCCTGTCATGCGGCACAAACCCTCCGCCCGTGCACCGGCGGATGAGCGGACGAAGCAGCGTCACCTTCTCCACGTCGGCGATGCGCTGGGAGTAGCCGAAAGTTCCCGCCGGTTCCTTCCACCCGTAGAAGCGCAGCACCGCGGACCCGGTCGCCGCCGCAACCTCGAGGAGCGCCTCGTCGAACGCCATGTTCCCCGCCGGATCGCAGGGGCCGGAGTCGAGGTGGAACCAGGTTTCAGAAGTCGGCATGGCCCGGTGATTATCTGAGAAGGGCGCAAAGAAACGCGAAGAAAACTTCCACAAGCAGATCTGCGTTCATCTTCCAACTTGGCGCCTCTTGGCTTTCTTCGCGGAAGAATCCGTTTCCTTGCCCGGGCACAGCTCGGCCAGTTCGCAGGCGGCGCAGTCCGGGTTCCGCGCCGCACAGCGCCGCCGGCCATGCCAGATGAGCCAGTGGCTGAACTGCGTCCAATCCGCCTGCGGGACCAGCTGGATCAGAGCTTTCTCCACTTTCACCGGATCGGTTTCCTTCGTCAGCCCGAGGCGGTTGGAAAGCCTGCCGACGTGGGTGTCGACCACGACGCCCACATTGATCCCGAAGGCGTTTCCGAGAACGACGTTCGCCGTCTTTCGCCCGACGCCGTCGAGCTGGATCAATTCCTCCATCGTTCGCGGCACTTCGCCGCCGTGCCGTTCAACGAGCTTGCGGCCAGTGGCCTGGATGTTCTTCGCCTTGTTCCGGTAGAGGCCGATGCGCCGGACGTCCTGCTCCAGTTCCGCCAGCGGCGCTTCGGCGTAGTCCGAGGCAATCCGATACTTTTTGAAAAGGTCAGCGGTGACGATGTTGACCTGCTTGTCGGTGCACTGGGCCGACAGGATGGTCGCGACGAGCAGTTCCAGCGGATTCGCGTGGTTCAGCTCGCAGTAGGCGTTGGGATAGGCCTGCCTGAGTCCTGCGAGGATTCGGCCGACACGGTCCGCTTTGGCGGCGTTGGTTTCGCGGGGCATCGCGCGGCGATCAATCCTTGCCCAGCCACTCCAACTCGCTCGCATGCGGGGCGACGACGGGCGTGCCGTCTTCCTTCTCCGGATACTCGAAGATCTTGTTCTCGAAGTTCCGGATGATGACGCGTTTGCCGTTGAGCTGCTTGATGTAGTCCGGGTTGATCGGAACCTTGCCGCCGCCACCGGGCGCATCGATGACGAACTGCGGCACGGCGTAGCCGGTGGTGTGGCCGCGCAATCCTTCCATGATCTCCAGCCCCTTCTGCACGGTCGTGCGGAGATGCGACGAACCGGCGATCAGGTCGCACTGGTAGATGTAGTAGGGGCGCACCCGGCACATGAGGAGCTTCTGCACGTGCGCCTTCATCACGGTCACGTCGTCGTTCACGTGCTTGAGCATCACGGACTGGTTGCCCAGCGGAACGCCGGCGTCGGCCAAGCGGCCCAGCGCCTCGCGGACTTCGGTCGTCAGTTCCCGCGGATGGTTCGAGTGGATGCTGATGAAGAGCGGATGGAACTTCTTCAGCATCGCGCAGAATTCAGGCGTGATGCGCTGCGGCAGAAAAACAGGAATGCGTGTGCCGATACGGAGAAACTCCACATGCGGTATCGCCCGCAGCCGGGCGAGGAGCTGCTCCAGCTTGTCGTCGCTGAAGAGCAGCGGATCGCCGCCGCTCAGGAGCACGTCGCGGATCTCGGGATGCTCCGCGATGTAGGCGATCTGCCGGTCGAACTCGGGATGGAAATCATAGCCGCTGGCGTTGCTGACCAGCCGCGAGCGCGTGCAGTAACGGCAGTAGGCCGCGCAACGGTCGGTCACGAGGAAGAGCACGCGGTCCGGATAACGATGCACCAGGCCGGGCACGGGCGAATGCGAATCCTCGCCGCACGGATCGCTCATCTCCCACTTCGCCGTGGTAGTCTCCTCGATGCGCGGGATGACCTGGCGGCGGATCGGACAGTTCTCGTCCGCCATGTCGATCAGGTTGAAGAAATAGGGCGTGACCGCCATGGCGAGCTTGTTGGCATTGGCGAGGACGGCTCCGGCGCGTTCCTCGGGCGTCAACGTGGGCATCAGCTTCTCCAGCTGTTCCACCGTGGTGATCCGGTGCTTGAGCTGCCACTTCCAGTCGTTCCAGTCCTTGTCGGAGACGTTTCCCCAGAAGCCGCGGCCGGCGGTTTTGAACTGCTTTAACCCATTGAACTGGGCGGTTGAATCGGAATTTCCCTCAGCGAAGGAAGGGGCATCGAAATGCATCGTCCGGCGACTATAGAAGTGAACGTCCTTCGGTCAAGGGACCGGGGCGGGATCGTTGACGGCACTAGATCTCGCCGGATTCGACCTTGGCCAACACCTCGGGATCACGCACGTCGACCCAGCGACCGGCGATCTCAAGTCCGGCCAACCGCTGGCCGTGCTGGATCATGTCGGTCAACGCATCCGTCAGTTCGTATTCGCCCCGCGGGGATTTCTGGAGGCGCGCCGTGTGGTCGAACACCGATGCCTTGAAGAGGTAGATGCCCGCGTTATACCACGCAGGCGCGCCCGGCTTCAGGCGGCCTTCCGCGCGAAGCTGTTCGAGCTGCGCTTGGCTGGGCTTCTCCACGAGATGGTTCAGGCAGAAAGCTGCATCATCGAAGAAGAACAGGCCGCCCTTCGTCACGTCCTCGCTGCCCGTGACCGTGACCACGCCGTCGAACTTCCCGCCGCCGAAGCGTTCGACCATCTGCCGGTAGGTCTCGGGCTTCACGAGGATGTCGCCGTAGGTCAGCAGAAACGCATCCGCGCCGACGAAGGCCTTGGCCAGCTCGGGTGCCTTGCCCGTGCCGTCCTGCACGACTTGCCGACCGTATTCGATGCGCACGCCCAGCCGGCTGCCGTCGCCGAAATGTTCCTCGACCACCTCCGCGCGGTAACCCGTCACGATGAAGAACTCGCGCACGCCCGCCGCGTCGCGCAGCCCGGTGATGATGTGTTCAAGGATCGGCCTGCCCTGCACGCGGAGCATGGGCTTGGGCAGGTCGGCAGTGAGCTCGCGCATGCGCGTGCCCTTGCCGGCGGCGAGGATGACAGCTTTCACGGGGCGAATTGGTAGGCGGAAGAGAGGAGCCGTGTCGAGGGAAGGGATTGGCCCAACTCCTCCCGAACAAACCTTCCCTCGCCTCCGTCGGTAGGCTATTTCCGACTCATCTCCTTATGAAGCGCCTGCTCCTCACCTCGGCCGCCACGGTCGCCGCGTTCGTCAGCTCCCACGCGGCGCCCGGGCAGTTCGACTTCCCGATCTACACGAACAAGCCCGCCGGCAAGCAGCTCGCCGGCCAGCATGTCGCCGCGTCAAACCCCGCGATGACTCCGGCCGATGCGCAGAAGATGTTCGTCGTGCCGAAGGGTTTCGAGGTCCGTCTCTTCGCCTCGGAGCCGATGGTGGTCAATCCCGTCGCCATGACCTGGGACGATCGCGGACGGCTCTGGGTGCTGGAACTCTACGAGTATCCCAAGGGCACCAAGCCCGGTGAAAAAGGCCGCGACCGCATCAAGATCCTCGAGGACACCGACGGCGACGGCGTGGCCGACAAGGTTACCGTCTTCGCCGACGGCATGACGCTCGCCACCGGCCTGTTGCTCGGCAATGGCGGCGTCTACGTGGGCGAGGCGCCGAACCTTTGGTTCCTGCAGGACACCGACGGCGACGGGAAGGCGGACAAGAAAACCGCCGTTCTCACCGGCTTCGGCTTGGAGGATCGGCACGAGCTGCTCAACGGCTTCACCTGGGGACCGGACGGCCAACTCTACATGACCCACGGCGTCTTCACCCGCAGCAACGCCAAGGACCCGAACGATCCCACGGCCGCTCCCATCGTTCTCACCGCCGGCGTCGCACGGCTCGACCCGCGCTCGAAACGCTTCGAGGTCTTCGCCGAAGGCACGAGCAATCCTTGGGGTGTGGATTTCGACGCCAAGGGCAACGCCTTCGTCAGCGCCTGCGTCATCGACCATCTCTTCCACCTCGCGCCCGGCGGCATCTACACGCGCCAGGGCGGACAGGCGCCCTACCTCTACGGCTACGGCGACTTGAAGAGCATCGTCGACCATCGCCACCACATGGCGGCCTACGCCGGCATCGACATCTACCAGGGCAACCAATGGCCCGAGGAATGGAAGGGCGCCGCGCTCCACGGCAACATCCACCAGAACGCGATCAACATCGACCGCCTCACGCCCAAAGGCTCCTCCTTCCTCGCCAGCAAGTGGACCGACTCCGGCGATTTCCTCACGACCAAGGACGGATGGTTCATGCCCGTGAGCACCCAAACCGGACCCGACGGGGCCGTCTGGCTGATGGACTGGTATGACAAGTATCCCTGCTACCAGAACGCCAACGCCGACCCGGACGGCGTCGACCGCGAACACGGCCGCATCTGGCGCGTTGTCTGGACCGGCGACCGGCCGGGCTCACCCGTGGCATCGCGTCCGGCGAAGGACATGGACCTCGCCAAACTCTCCAGCAGCGAGCTCGTAAAACTTCTGGAGCATCCGAACAACTGGCAGCGCCGCACCGCCCAGCGCCTTCTCAACGAGCGCCGCGACGACAAGGTGCAAGGCCAGCTCCAAAGCCTCTTCAACACGGGCAAGAACTTGGATCAACGACTCGCCGCCTTCTGGACCCTCTTCAGCTCCGGCTACCTGGCCGACGACCTCCTCGCCAAAGCGGTCAACGACAAGGAACCCGCCGTCCGCGTCTGGGCCGCCCGCGTCATCGGGGACCACCGCGTCTCGTCGGAAGAACGGATGAAGTGGCTCGAAACCCTGGCCCGCGACGACGATCCGACCGTTCGCAGTGCCGTCGCCTCCGCGTCCCGCCAGTTCGTCAGCGGCCAACTGACGGTCAACGCCCCGTTGCCGACGGGTGCCGAGCGTTACGACACCGGCGCCATTCTCGCCGCCCTGGTCGAGTCGGGCAAAGCCGGCGACGACGCCACGGTGGGCTTCCTCACTTGGATGGCTGCCGAACCCATCGTCGTGGCGGAACCGGAACGGACGCTCCAATGGTTCGCCGAAAACGGGCAGATCAACATGCCGTTCGCCGGCACCCTCGTCGCGAAGACCCTACGCCGACTCTGCGACCTTCGTGATGGCTCCAAGCTCGATCTCGCCCTCGACTTCCTGTCGTCGTTGACCGACGCCGACGCGCCACTAGCCGTCCGAGCGCTCGACGGCCTCATCGACGGCCAACGCGGCAAGGCCATCACGCCCACCCGTTCGACCGAGCCTGTCCTGAAGAAGCTCCTCGCTAGCGCAAACAAGGACGTCGTCTCGCGCGCCCAACAGCTTGGCTCGCTCTGGGGCGACGCCAATGCGCTCAAAGCCGGTCTCGTCCGCATCAACGACACCTCCGCGTCCGAGGCCGACCGCATCGCCGCCGTGAAGACCGCCACCCGCGTGAAGAGCGACGACGCACGACGCGCCCTGCAGGGTGTCATCGCCGCGCCGGGCAGCGATGCACTCAAGGTCGAGGCTGTTCGCGCGCTCCAACAGGTCGGGGAAGACGACACCTCCCGGCAGCTTCTCGAGAAGTGGAGCTCCTACACGCCCGCCGTCCGCGCCGCCGTCGCGGAGCTCACCACCTCGCGCGGCAACTGGAAGTGGCCGCTTTATTCCGCCGTGGAGAAGGGTGATGTGAAACGCGGCGACCTGCCGCCCACCGTCATCCGCTCACTCGCCACCTCCGGCAGCAACGAAGAACGCAACAAGGCCGAACAGGTCTTCGGCAAGGTCCGCGCCACCAGCGCCGAGAAGCTCAAGCTCATCGACGCCAAGCGGAAGGTCGTCAGCTCCGGCCCCATCGACCTCGTGAAGGGTCACGAGGTCGCCAAGCGCACCTGCTTCATCTGCCACAAGATGTATGGCGAAGGCGCCGAGATCGGGCCCGACCTCACGGGCGTGGGCCGCAGCTCCCTCGATGCGCTCCTGCACAACGTCATCCATCCGAACGAAATCATCGGAGCCGGCTACGAGAACGTGGAGATCGAGACGAAGGACGACCGGTTCTTCAGCGGCCGAATGGTCGAGAACAACGCCACCATCGTGAAGCTCATCCAGGCCGGCCCGGCCGAGTCGATCGTCGCCAAGTCCGACATCAAGTCGCTCAAGGTCTCCGAGAACTCCGTCATGCCCGAAGGCCTCGAGCAGATGCCCGATGCCGATTTCCGGAACATGATCTGGTTCATCCTCGCCCATCCGAAGGACGGAAAACCTCTCGACGACCAGCGCCGCCAGGAACTCATGGGCGGCAGCGGAGGCCACGCCTCGGTTCCCTTGCCCGCCCGCGACGGCGAAAGCATCGCGCTCTGGGCCCCCGAGTGGCGGGTCGACGCGCCCGACTTCGAGGGCTCGCCGGCCAAGCTCCCCGAGTTCGCCGGACGGAACAACGTCCTCATGACCCATCCCTACGACAGCGAGAAACCCGCCGCGATCGTCCGCGCGCTAATGCTGCCGCGCGACGTCCGCGCCACCCTGCGTTTCTCCGTCGCCGCGCATGAAAAGGGCGACTGGGAGCTCCGCATCAAGTCCGACGGCGAACTGCTCCACAAGCAGACCGTCAAACACGACGGCCCCCGCTGGCAGGAAGTGGCGCTCGATGTCTCCAGCCTGGCCGGACGCCGCGTCGTCCTGCGTTTGGAGAATGCCGCGAACAACTGGTCATACGAATTCGGCTACTGGAGCAACCTCCGCATCGACACCAGCGAAGTGGCCGCGAAGTAAGGCGGTGGTTCATCCGCGAAGGGCGCGAAGGAACGCGAAGAAGGCCAAAGCCGGAGGCGCAGACGCGAGCCTGCGCTGATCAGAACAGGCGCCGATTCACATCGGCGGCTACGAACCGGGGCGATTGGTAGGGCGAAGGCTCCCGCCGAGCCGCCGCTGCGTCGCCTGCAAACCATTTGGCCACGGCGGCATTCTGATCCGGCTCGATTCCACGACGGACTTCCCGCGATCTCCTCTTCTGATTGTTCGTTCACCCCAAGGCGGCTCGGCGGGAGCCTTCACCCTACCCACACACCTCCGTCCAACACCGCTGGCGAGTCGGTCCGCTTTCACGGTTTCGAGACAGGCCTGTTTAACGCTCTCCAGTCCAGAAGCAGTCATGCTAGGACAAACTCACACCTTGCCCAAACGGCGCACTTTCCCTAGACGGAGGCGGATATGAAAATCGAGAAGACCAACCGATCTCATGCGAGGACAAACTCAGCTTGGCCCAATGTCTGTTAGCAGCCCGTCAAAAAACTCTCGTTTGATCTGAACAGGAGTTGATGGGCCGCGTCGGAAGAACATGGCATTGGGAAAGAAGAAGATCCGGCAGGAGGAGCTGTTCGTGGCGACGGCGGAGCTGAGGAAGGGGCCCGGGCATCCG
>CANJSG010000147.1 GCA_947476875.1 Verrucomicrobiota bacterium
CTTTCATGGAATCCGAACTCGGCGGAGAAATAGGCGACCGAGTGATGCTGGAGTTCCGAGGCATGTTTGGCAGCCCACGTGTCGGTATCGCCCAAGTAGGCGTCGAACTCGCGGATGACCTCCCGGATGCGTTTGGCGAACTCCGGATCCAACAGGCGGGTGCGCAGTTCGTAGTCCGAAACCTCACGGAGAACGGCGACGGCGTTGTGATACAGGTTCTGCCATCCACGTGGGGCCAACTCCTGGAAAATCTCCTGGGCGCCCTGGTTCCAGGTCCACCAGAGGTTGCGGGCGAGCCGATGCAGGCCGGCTACCAGTTCGGTCACTTCAGCGGCGGATACGTCTCCGTTGCTCATAGGGTTGGTCATAGTCGTTCAACAAGGTCGGCGCGATCGCCTCCGGGGTTTACGTTAGGAAGCGGCGTCCCGTCGCCGCAAACGCAATCGTGAGAAAGAAAAAGCCCCGTCGCCTTGCGGTGACGGGGCTTCGCAAAATTTAGGAGCGATTACTTCTTGGCCTCGAACTTGGAGACGGCGATGAACTTCTTGCCGTCCTTCTCGGAGACGGTGCCGGTGACGGTCGCGTTCTTGGCTTCGGAGCAGATCTGCTTGTGGAAGGCCTTGTCCTTGTCGACCGTGAGCATGTAGGTCGTGGTTTTGCCGCCCTTGGTGACCTGGAGGACGTCGGTGCACTTGTCAGCGGTCTTGAGGTCGCACTTGGCGCAGGTGGCCTTGCCGGAGAGGGTCAATTCTTCGGCGGACGCGGTCAGCGCGGTGGCGAACACGATGGCGGAGAGGGATAGGATGAGCTTTTTCATAGATTGAATCTGGGTGCTACGGTCGAAAGCTAGAACTGTCCTTCGCAGACCACAACCTGAATTTTTGGCTCACTGGGACGCCCGGGAACCCGCCGCCAATAAAGACTCCAATCGCTGCAACCGTTCGGCCTTGGGAATCTTTCCAAGCCGTTTCACCTCACCGTAAAACCGCGGAAGATCACCGGAGCATTCCTTGAGGAGTTCAGCGAACGCCGGGACCCATCGATAGTAGGTGGCGACCGAGTTGATCCGGGCGTTATTGATGGGACTGGTCAGCCATCCGGAGATGTCCGGTTCCCCTGCCCACTTCCCGGTCAATTCCTCCAGACGGATACGGAGGCGTGCAATCTCTTCGGACTTGGCCGCACGAATGTCGGCGGTGTTGCCCGGGGTCAAAAGAGCGTAGAGCACCTTCAACCGGGAGCCGGCCTCCAGGACAGCTCTCCGGAACTCGTCCTGGCGCGCCTCCTTCAGGTTCCACCTCGCTTCCATCGCGGCATCTGGATGGGCGCGGAACCATCGCCGCAAACCCTCCTGCGCGACGAAGGTGGCGAAGGCTTCGTTGAAATCCGTGTCGCCGGAGACGTAAAGCCGCCGGTGGGCGAGTTCGTGGAAGATCAGGTCGGCCAGATCTTCTTCCGGGTCGAATAGAAAAGTGTTCAGAACCGGATCGGCGAACCAACCCAAGGTCGAGTAGGCGGCAACACCCCCGATGGAGACATCCATGCCTTTGGCTTTAAGCATGGTCGCATGGCGCTTCGCCGCCTCCTCCTTGAAATAGCCGCGATAGCTGACGCTCCCGACGATGGGGAACCACCATTCCTCGTCTTCCATTGAGAACTCCGGAGTGGCGGCCACGGTCCACGAAACGAAGGGCCGTTCCAGATCCGCGTAGCCGAGGTAGCTTCGGCCGGCCGGAAGTCCCAGCTTCTCTTGGGCAAACTTGCGATAGGTTTGCACCAGCTCCAGCCGCCGTTTGGTTTCGGCCGGCGTGTTGGTTTTCTGGAGAAGGGTCGAGATCCGCGTTTCCCGTCGCCACATGTCGACCTGGCCATGGACTGCCTGGCCGACGAAACTGCTGGTTTCACACCCAGTCAGGATCAGACAAAGCGTCAGAAGCGCCGCAGATCGAAGCCGCATGATCTTCCGGATGGTCGTTCCCTCGGACATGGCTCCAGAGGCTTTCCCCTACTCGTATCGGAGCGCTTCGACTGGATCCAACTGGGCCGCCTTGTAGGCCGGGTAGGTCCCAAAGATCACACCCACCGCCGCGCAGACGAGGAACCCGATGATCGCCCAGTCGACAGGGACTACGGGTGGAACGTTGAAGAAGTAGGCTGCGGCGTTTCCGCCCGCGATGCCCAGGGCGATGCCGACGATGCCGCCGACCTGGCAGAGGAAAATCGCTTCGGTGATGAACTGCGTCATGATGTTCCGCTTCTTGGCGCCGATGGCCCGGCGGATGCCGATCTCCCGGGTCCGCTCGGTCACGCTCACCAGCATGATGTTCATGATCCCGATGCCCGCCGTGATGAGCGCAATGGAGCTGATGAGGGCGGCCCCGACCCGCACTGCGAAGGTGATGCTGCGGAACTGTTCGATGAGCGAATCGTTGGTGAAGATCTCGAAGTCATCGGCTTCGCCGGGAGGGACTTTCCTCGCGGTCCGCAAAATGCCACGAACCTCTTCCATGGCGTCGTTATAGGTTTCCTGGCTGCGGGCCTGGACAAGGATCGTAAGTCCCCATGGCGATCGCCCGTAGCGGTTCATGCCCGTCGAGAGCGGGATGATGACGACTGAGTCCTGGGAGTTGTCCAGCATCGCGCCCTTGCTTTCCAAAACGCCGATCACCAGGTAGCTGATGCCGTCCATCTTGATCGTTTCGCCGAGTGGCGAACTGTTCGGGAAGAGCGCTTCGGCCGTCTTGCTTCCAATCACGCAGACAAGTCTCCCGTTCTCCTCGTCCGAGGAATTGAGTGCGCGGCCAGAAACGATCGACAGCGTCTTGGCGGGGAATCCGTCGGGGGTGAGGCTGAGAAGCGAGAACGACGGTTCGGTTTTGCCGTAGGGCGACGTCACCTCGCCAGAAAACAGCCCGTTCTGCATTCCGACGGACTTGACCAGACTGGCCTTCTCCCGGATCAGCTCGCCGAGGTCCGGCGTCAGGCGTTTGCGTCTCTTGATCTTCTCCCAGACTTCAGGCCCGCCGAACGAGATGGCCGGGTTTCGCTGAATGACCAGGACGTCTTTGCCGAACTGGCTCAGGCTGGTCTCGATGCTGTCTTGAAGCACCCGGATGGCGGTCATCACGACAATGATCGAGAACACGCCGATGACGACACCGAGCAGCGTCAGCATCGAACGCAGCTTGTGCGTGGCCACCGCCCGGAGGGCCATGCCGCAATTCTCAATCAGTTCGGAAAGGTTCATCGGCTACTCGGTTCTCAGGGCATCCACCGGACTCATCTGCGAGGCCCGATAGGCGGGAACGAATCCGGAGATGACCCCGGTCGTGATCGAAACCCCCAGTGCGATGAGGATGATCGATGGGCTCAAGGCGGCTGGAAGAAAGAGGGCGACCACCAGGGTGATCGGCGCCGACAGCAGCAGCGCGATGATTCCGCCCATCACGCAGAGCAGCACGGATTCGATGAGGAATTGGAGAAGAATAGTCCGGCGTTTGGCCCCGATGGCGCGGCGGATACCGATCTCCTTGGTCCGTTCGGAAACGGAGACGAACATGATGTTCATGATCCCGATTCCCCCGACGAACAGGGAAAGGCCGGTCACAAAGAGCCCCAGCGCAGCGATGGTTCCTCCGACTTTGTTGAAGTTTTGCACGAAGGCCTCCTGCTGGTTGATCGCGAAGTCGTCCGGCGCGCCCGGCGGCGTCTTGCGCAGCTTCCGCATGATGCCGATGAGCTCTTCGCGGGTCTCCTCTATGCCGGCCAGGCTGCCGACCTTCACGTCGATCCGCAGGTCGGGCCGCTGTTCGTAGGCGTTGAAGAAAAACGTGACCGGGAGGAACACGACTTCATCCAGGCTGAACATCCCGAGGAACCGGCCGCGTTTTTCCACGACTCCTACGACCTCCAATGTCCGATCGCCCACCTGCAAACGCCGGCCGAGCGGGCTTTCGTTGGGAAACATCCGCGTCGCCACATCGTCGCCGATGACGCACACGGGGCGGGCGCCCTCCACCTCGGCGGCGGCGAAGAAACGTCCCTGGGACATGTTCAAGCCGCCTGTTTCGACCTGCTTCTCGGTCGTCCCGATGATCTGGACCGCCCCACCGTTCCGCCTTTGGTAGACCAGATCCTTGCGGGTCATGGCGACCGGAGAGATCGCCTGCGCGGTGGTCAACTGGCGTTCGACTCCCCGGACCTGCTCCATCGTGATCTCACGGCGATTGCGGCTGCGGAGCCACTCGTTCCGGTCCATGAACCAGCCAAACCTCTGCACGTAGACGACGTCGGCGCCCATGATCGAGATGCTCGTCTGGAAAGTGGAGTTCAAGCCGTTGATGGCCGTCGCCATCATGGTGACGGTGAGGACGCCGATGATGACGCCAAGAGTCGTCAGGACCGACCGCATCCGGTTCGCCCGGATCGCAGCCCAGGAGATGCGCAGGCCCTCGAAGATCTCGGCGAAGAAAGTCATCGTCGCTTCTTGGGTCAATGCGCGCCGGGAGGGACTGGAGGCGGTCCAGCATGGGCCGACGCATGTATCGGTGGAAAAACCGGCGTCTCGGGCGCGGCAGCGCCGTTCTTGTGGAGGATTTCGTCGGCGGCGACCAGGCCGTCGCGGAGACGGACGATTCGCCGGGAATGCTGTGCGACCTCCTCCTCGTGGGTGACGACGATGATGGTGTTTCCCTTGGTCGCGAGTTCCTCGAACAGCGCGAGGATTTCGACACCGGTCTTCGAATCAAGGTTCCCGGTGGGCTCGTCGGCGAGGAGGATCGACGGCCGGTTTACCAGCGCGCGGGCGACGGCCACACGTTGACGCTGGCCGCCGGACAGTTCGTTCGGCCGGTGATGCACACGGTCGGCCAGACCGACCGCTGACAACGCATCCATCGCCCGCTTGTGCCGTTCGCTCTTCGGGACGCCCGCGTAGATCATGGGCAGTTCCACGTTCTGGAGCGCCGTAGATCGGGCCAGAAGGTTGAACGATTGGAAGACAAAGCCGATCTCGCGGTTGCGGATCTCGGACAACGCATTGTCGTCCATGACGGACACGTCGCTGTTGTTCAGGACAAACTTCCCGCCGCTCGGCGTGTCGAGGCAGCCGAGGATGTTCATCAAGGTCGATTTCCCGGAGCCGGACGGTCCCATGATGGCGAGATACTCGCCGCGCTGGATCTGGAGCGTCACGTCCCGCAGGGCATGGATCGTCTCAGTGCCCATCTGGTAGAGCCGCGAAATCCTTTGGATGTCGATCAGGCTCACTTGCCGTCTCCCGCGCTGATCGAGGCCCCGCCTTTCCCCTTGGTGCCATCGTCGATCTTGATGGCTTTGCCGTCTTCGAGATCGCGGTTGATGGCCTTGAAACCGCCGGTGATGACGAGGTCGCCGTCGGCCAGCCCTTCGAGGATCTCGACGTAGTTGTCGTCGCTGATGCCGCGCTTGACCGGCTTCATCTTGGCAACGCCGTTCTCCGCCACGAACACGACTTCGACCGGCTTGCGGCTCGGATCCTTCTTCTTCTTCTCGAGCAGCTCCTTTTCCCTCGGATCCATGGGGGCCGCAAACATCGCGGGCGGTTGCTCTTTCTTGATCTGGTCGGAGACCTCTTTGGGGAGGCGGGTCGTCACGCTCTGAATGGGAACCGATACGGCATCGGTTCGGGCGCGGGTTTCGATCTGGGCCGTGACCGACATTCCCGGCCGGAACTCTTCCTTGTCCGTGATGCGGATCTTCACCTCGAACCGGATCGACTCCGCCATGGCGGACATGCCGCTCTGTTTGGATGAATTGGCGATCTCGTAGACCTTGCCGACGAACTTGCGGTCCCTGAACGCGTCCACTTCGAGGCGTGCCGTCTGGGCTTGTTTGATGAGGACGACGTCCATCTCACCGATGTCCACGCGGGCTTCCATCGCGTCGAGGTCGGCGATCGTCATGATCTCGGTTCCGGCCATCATGCCGGTGCCGACGACGCGTTCACCCTTCTGCGATTTCAGCCGCGAGACCGTCCCGTCCAGAGGCGCAAAGATCGTGGTCTTGGCCAGATCATCGAGCGAACGCGCCAAGGTCGCAGTCGTCATCGCGGACTGCTGTTTTGAGGCGGCAAGCTGGGACTTCGCGATGGTATAGGAGGTTTCGTATTCTTGGAAAATCGAGGCCGAAACCAGCTTCTGGTTGAAAAGCTCCTGGTTGCGTCGCCACTCCTTCTCCGCCTTGTCGAGGTTCGCCTCGGCCACTGCGACCGAGGCCTGCGACGACTTCATGCTGGCGTAGGCGGAATTGGTGCTGGCGATGTAGTTGTCCGGTTTGATGCGAACCAGAAGATCGCCCTTGCGGACCTTCTGGCCCTCGATCACGGCCAACTCGATGATCTCGCCGGACACTTCGGGGGCGATCGCCACCTGGAGCACGGGCTGGATCTTGCCCGTCGCGGTGACCAGCTCGGTCAGGCTGCGCTTCTGGGATTTCTCCGCCTGCACCGAGATCGGCTTTTCGCCGCCGCGCAGGAAATAGGCTGAGACCGCCCCGCCCACGACAAGCAGGAGAACGCCGACGATGATGGTCCACTTCAGGGGTCCGCTTTTCTTGGCCATTTTGGGTAGGGTTGCGATTCGACCTTGCGATGCCTGACAGGCTAACGGCTCTCCGATGGTTCACCGCTTGGCGAGTGGCGAAATTGTCAGTGCTTCATCTAAAGTCAAGCGACCCAGCCGTTATGACACGGCTGGGTCGCAGGTTGTTTCAAGATTGTTGCCGAAGGGCCTCCGGGATCACTTGAGCTTCATGAGCTCGGCTTCGGTCCAGGCCTCTTGGCGGCTGGCCGACGCGGCGCGGATGGCTTTGATTTGTTCCGGAGTCACGGGCGAACCGGCATTGTCCCAATCGCGCCGAACGTAGGTCGCGATGGCTGCAATCTGATCATCGTCCAGTGTGGCCAAGCCCGGCATCTCAAGCTCCCACGAACGCCCGCGCACGGAGAACGGGCCGCGGGCCCCGTGCAGGATGATCCGGACCATCCGCTCGGCGGGTCCGTTGGCCCACTCGGACTCGGCCAAAGGCGGCGCCAATCCGTCCATGCCGAGGCCCGTCAGCTGATGGCAGGCGGCGCAGCTTGCCTGGAACAGAACCGACCCCTTGTCGAACCGGACCTGCTCTTCGGCCGTCAGCGGAGGAATTACCGGCGGCGGGACATACCCCGGCTGGCCCGGCCAGGTGATCATCTTGGAAACCTTCGCCATGCTGCCCTTCATCGCGGGAGCGGCGCTCTTCTCCAGCGCGAAAAAACCGTCGGGTTCTTTTGTGAACAGGACGGTCTTGAACCCGACGGGTTGTTTACCCTTCTGGGCGGTCGGAACCATCTCGGCGATGGCGGTTAATATGAAGTCCTGCTGCCAGGATTCGGCTTTGACTAGGACGTCGAACATTTTCCCGACGCGGGGTGCCTTGGCCTCGGTCATAATGCAACGGGCGATGCCCGAGAGCATGGCCTTGTTGGCTTCGGTTCCCTGCTTCCAATCAGGACTGCCCGTCGCCAACTGGAGGAACTCAACTTCCCGTTTCCACAGACCAGAGAGCAGCGCGTCGCGGATGATCGGATTGCCGGCGGATTGGCTGCCGATCGTGGCCATGGCCTTCAGGCCGGAAGCGTCCGTGATGTTGCCGAGGGTCAAGGCGAGTTGGAGTTGGACGTCGCCGTGGCGGTCGCCGACGAGCTTCAGCAAGTGGGGCAGATACGTGTCCTTCAATCCGGCCCGGATGAAGAACTCGCTGAGGCGGACAGCAGTCGCCCGAACCTTGGGATGCTTGTCGGCGAACGCGGCGACCAACGTCGCTTCGTCGAGCTGGCTGATGCCATCCAGCGTCCAGAGAGCGTGGATCCGGCCGAGCGGGTTCGATCCGGACACGACGAGCTTCTTCAAAGCCGGCGCCGAATCTTCGTTCTGCTTCTGCACGAGCAAACGCTGGGCGGTGTCGCGGGTCCATCCGTTGTCGGACGACAGCGCTTCGATCAGCTGGGCCATCTTCGCCGTCTCCAGCTTCGGGGCGGGAGTCTTGGCTCCGCCTTCGTAGACGACGCGGTAGATCCGGCCATTGCCGGTCGGACCCTGCATGTTGCGGGACTCCATCTGCTGCCGCAGGTAGCTGGTGAGATAGATGCGGTGCTGGATGATGCCGCGGTAGAAGTCGACGATGTAGAGGGCGCCATCGGGTCCGTTGTAGAGGTTGACCGGGCGGAACCGTTCGTCGGTGGATGCGAGGAACTCGCGGTCATCCCACGCCTGTTTGCCGGTCACGACCCCGTTCTCGTCCTTGAGGATGTTCCGTTTGATCAGGTTGGCGGAAGGTTCGGGAACGAAGCCGTTGCCGCGATAGTCCTCGGGGAAGTTGTTGCCACGATAGACGACCGGACCGCTGGCGGCGGTGAACTTGGCCAGATGGCCGTCCGGGCGAAGTGTTCCCGGCTGGTAGCCACGGTTCACTCCGGGGTTCACCCGGATCGAATAGGTCGATTGGTTCTTGATCGGATCGACGTTCAGGCCGACCGGCGCACGCAGGTTGGGATTCCGTTGCAGGTAGGCCGACGGGACGAGGTCGGTGCGGAACTGGTCGCTGTTCGAGTTGTAGACTAGGCGGCCGAAGTCGTCCTGCGAGATGCCCCATTGGCCGCGGAACGTCGTCGGCTCACGTTTCCACGTGCCGTCGACGTTGCGGAACCGGGTCGTGTGGTTCGCGCTGTAGATCCAGTTATCAAGCGACCACATCAGGCCGTTGGATGCGTGCTCGGGATTGGACTGCTTGCCCAGGGTTGGATCGTTCTGTTTGGCGTAGTCGTTGGCGACTTCGACACGGTCACCCGCAGTTCCGTCCTTCTTGATCGGGTAAAACCACAGTTTCGGCGGTTCGGCCACGACAAGCCCGCCTTGGACGAGCGAGAGGGCGCGCGGCATGACGAGCTTGTCCGCGAAGACGCGGCGCTTGTCCATGCGGCCGTCGCCGTCGGTGTCCTCGAGGACCGAGATCGCACCCCGCGGTTCCGTTTCACCTATGCCTTCGGAGTTCAGCATGTAGCCGCTCATCTCGACGACGTAGAGCCGGCCATCGCCGTCGAACTGCATGGCGACCGGGTCCTTCACGAGCGGTTCCGACGCCACGAGTTCGACGCGGAATCCTTTGGGCAGGACGAAACTCTTCATCGAATCCTGCGGCGACAGGAACGGTGAAGGCGGAATCTTGCTGGCGGGCACGGGACCGACTTGGACCTCACCGGCCTTGTCACCATTCTGAGCCAACGCGGGAAGCGCGGCTGCGAGAAGGCAGGCCAGGGTTCCGAGCATGTTTTTTAAGCGCATGGGATGTTTCGACGCCGCAAGGCGGGAGGTTATTCCCCGCCAAGTGGACTCTTGAAGGTATCGGGCTGCGCGCGTCAATCAAGCCGGCAGGTCGGGCCCCGACGGATGAATCAGTCGGACAGCCGCCCAGGCTGTCGTAGTGCTGCGGGCACCCTCGCCCGCCGTTCGACAGGCGAGGGCGCCGGTCGAACGGGCACCGCGGCGAGGGCGCCGGGGCCCCTAGCCTGCGCGATTGAGCGCGCTCAGGACGGCCTTCACGGAGGCGAGTTCGATGTTGCTGTCGACGGCGGCGCCCCAACGCAGGCGGCCATCGGCCAGCTTGATCTGGATGTAGGCGATGGCGTTGGCACCCTCACCCGAGCTGAGGGCGTGTTCCTTGTAGTAGGCGACCTCGAAGCGTGGTGCGCCGGAAGAATGCAGCGCCTGGACAAACGCGGCGATGGGGCCATTGCCTTCGCCGGTCAGGGAGACTTCGTTGCCGTGCAACCGGGCCGACGAGCGGCAGCGGAAGACTCCGTCCACGCCGTCGGCATGGAAATGGATCAGCTCCCACGGACTGACGCGTTCGATGTATTCCTTCCAGAACATCGCTTTCAGTTCCTCGCCCTTCACCTCGCGGCCGAGGGCATCCACCAGATCGTTGGCGATCGGACCGAACTCCCGCTGCATGTCCTTCGGCAGCTCGATGCCGAATTCGCTCTCCAGCAGGTAGGCCACCCCGCCCTTCCCTGACTGGCTGTTCACGCGGATGACCTCGCGATATTCGCGGCCGATGTCGGCCGGATCGATCGCGAGATACGGCACGTCCCAGAACATTTCCGATTTCCGATTTCCGATTTCCGATTTTTCGGCAGCCCGCTCGGCCAAACCCTTCTTGATCGCGTCCTGGTGGGAGCCGCTGAAGGCGGTGAACACCAGTTCGCCCGCATAAGGTTGGCGGGCCGGAACCGTCAGGCCGGTGCACCGTTCATAGACTTCACGGATCGCCCCGACGTCGGAGAAGTCCAGTTTCGGATCGATGCCGTGCATATAGAGGTTCATGGCGACCGCCACGACGTCGAGGTTGCCGGTCCGTTCGCCGTTGCCGAAGAGCGTGCCTTC
>CANJSG010000148.1 GCA_947476875.1 Verrucomicrobiota bacterium
CTGGATGAAGCGCACGCCGGCTTCCGCGAGACGTCGGGCGAGGAGGCAGTTGTTGCCAAAGGATTCCTTGCCGGGCTTCGTGCCGTAGAGCTCGTGGATGTGCGCGGGCTCCTTGGTGATGTCCATCACGCCGGGCACGGCCATTTGCATCCGGAAGGCCATCTCGTATTGGGAAATGCGGGTGAGCGTTTCCGGATCGCCAAACTCGGAGTGCGTCTTCTCGTTGAGATCCTTCAAGGCATCCAGCGCGACGCGACGCAGATCGCGGGAGACGCCGTCGGGATTTTCCACGTTGAGCACGGGACTGCCAACGCTGCGGCATTGCACGCCCTGATAGACGCCGGGCAGGAAGCCCGTTCCCCAAAGCGCCTTGCCCGCTCGCGGGGGCCGTCCGCCGGAGAGCAGCACCATGTATCCGGGCAAGTTGGCGTTCTCCGTGCCCAGGCCCCATGTGACCCACGAGCCCATCGCCGGGAACCCAAGCCGCGCGAAGCCGGTGTGGACCATGAGTTCGGCCGGGCCGTGGTTGAACTGGTCGGTGGTCATCGTCTTCACGAAGCACACGTCGTCGACGACCTTGCTGAAGTGGGGAAGGCGGTCGGAAACCCACGCGCCGCTTTGGCCGTGTTGGGCGAACTTGAACTGCGGTCCCAGCAGCTTGGGTGTTCCCTGGATGAACGCGAAGCGCTGGCCGGCGAGGTATTCCTGGGGGCAATCCTTGCCGTCCAGCCGATGCAGCTCCGGCTTGTAGTCGAACAGCTCCAGCTGGCTCGGCGCGCCGGCCATATGAAGGAAGATGACGCGTTTGGCCTTCGCGGTGAAATGCGGCGGGAGGGCGTTCAGCGGATTCTCCGGATCATGGCGGATTCCGGGAATCGACGCGGCCTGCACGCCGTTCGCGGCAAAATAGAGCGCGCTGAGGCCGGTGGTGCAGTCGCGGAGGAAGTGCCGCCGCGAAACGAGGTTGGCCCGGTCCAGCCTGAGTTGGTCGAAGTAGTTCATTGGCGTCATTTGGTCAGGACTTCGTCGAGGTTCAACAGCACTGAGGCAACGTTCTCGAGCGCGGCACCCGCGTTTTGCGTCAGGGACAGGGAACCTTCATGCAAGGCCGTCAAACGTTGAAGGACGGACAGGGCGACCGGCCTTCCGGTTGCTAGTTTGTAGCCGGCGGCAAGTTGTCCCGGGACATCCGGAGCGGCGGCCGTCATCCGCCCGGCGAGCGCCACGGCGGCTTCGCGGAAGACCGCGTCGTTCAGCGTCGCCAACGCTTGGACGGGCGTGTTGGAAAGAATCCGGCGCTGGGTGCAGACCTCGCGTGAAGGCGCGTCGAACGTGGCTGTGGCGGGGTAGGGGATGGAACGTTTGACGTGGGTGTAGAGCGCGCGGCGATAGCGGTCGGGCTCGCCCGGTTTCGGCGTCGGCCATTTCTCGCCGCCGATGAACGGATCCCACACTCCGGCAGGCAGAGGTGGGAAAACCGGAGGGCCGGCGAGTTTGGGATTGAGCAAGCCGGAAACGGCCAACGCCTGGTCGCGGACCATCTCGGCGCCGAGTCGTTGACGCGGCCCCCGCGAAAGAAGGCGGTTCCGCGGATCCCTCGCAAGCTTGTCGGCGGTAATGCGGTTGTCCTGCCGGTAGGTGGCGCTGAGGACGAGTTCGCGGAGCATCTTCTTCACGCTCCAGCGATGGTCTTGCTGCAACCGGATGGCGAGCCAGTCGAGGAGTTCGGGATGGGTCGGCTTCTCGCCCGACGAACCGAAGTCCTCCAGCGTCTCGACGATGCCCAAGCCGAAGAGCTGTTCCCAAAGCCGGTTGGCCAGCACACGCGCGGTCAGCGGGTTCTCGGACGAGGTCAGCCAACGTGCGACTCCGAGCCGGTCCGGTTGCGAACCCTTGGGCAGTGGCGGGAGCAAACCGGGAACCCCGGGAGTCACGGCCGGTCCGCGGGTCATCCAGTTGCCCCGGACAAACAGCGCGGTCGGCCGGCGCAGGTTGTCCGGGAGTTCCTGCATCACCGGCAGCGAGGCGGACTTGAAGGCGGTTCGCTCCGCTACCTTGGCGGCGAGGGTCTCCTGCTGCGCCAATCGTTCAGGCGCCTTCACCAACTGCGACCATCGAGGATCAGCGGACACGGCGATGTGCCCGCGTTTCATGACGAGAGGAAAGGCGTCCTGGGCCACATCGTTGAAGGTCATCACGACGCGGATGCGGCTTCCTGCGGAGACGGCGACCGGCTCGGCCGGGACGAATACGCCCCAGCGATCTCGGTCGATGCGGGTGAACGCCGCAAACCCTCCGCCCCGCATCCGGCGCGGCGCGGCTTTGGTCGTTGCCTTCGCGTCCGGTTTCGCAGTCTCGGGTTCCGGGGCAAGACTGCCTTCGGGATTTGAGAAGGGTTCCGGCTCATCGGAGAAAGCATGCGTGAAGCGCACGGCCTGTTCGTTCGTCGCACCGTCCGCGATGAGCGACACCTTGAGGTCGTTGAGGACGAAGCCCCATTCGGTCAGTTGTTTCGCTGTCTCCGGATCGAGGGGCAGGGCGTCCAGTCGCAACGCGGTGAGTTGGATCGTGCCGGCGGGCATTGCGGCTTCGATCGTGATGCGGGTCCGCTGCGGGACCGTGCCGGTCAGCTTGAATTCCTCGCGGCCGCCATGTTTCTCGACTGTGGATCCACAGCCGCTGGCGTTGACGGAAATGCCGGTGAGCGGTTTCCACACGTCGGATCCACCCGCGAGCTTCGCCACGACGGAGTGCAAACCGCCGCGCAGGGTCGCGATCTCCCGATCAAGGGCGGTCGCCTTCGGGTAGTCTTCCTTCGCCAACGGCACGCGAATCGTCGGATGGTCCGGCCGGGTATCGACATCGCGGGTCTGGTTGAAGATGGCGAAGAAGCGGTAGTATTCCTCGTGCTTGAACGGATCGTAGGGATGCGTGTGGCACTGGACGCAGCCGAAGGTGACGCCCTGCCAGACCTGCCATGTGGTGTTCACTCGATCGATCACCGATTCAATCCGGAACTCCTCGTCGTCCGTGCCGCCTTCGTCGTTGGACGCGGTGTTGCGATGGCACGCGCTCGCGATCCGGTCCTCGATGGTCGCATTGGGCAAAAGATCTCCCGCCAGTTGGCGTGCGGTGAACTCGTCGAACGGCATGTCGCGGTTGAACGCATCGACCACCCAGTCGCGGAACTTCCAGATCTCGCGGTTCTGGTCCTGGCCCAGGCCCTTCGAATCGGCGTAACGCACAAGGTCGAGCCACATGGCGGCCCAGCGTTCACCGAAGTGCGGCGAGGCGAGGAGTCGATCCACGAGCTTCTCGTGGGCCTTGAAAGACTTGTCCGCGACGAATGTTTCGACTTCACCCGGCGTCGGCGGCAGGCCGGTGAGATCGAGCGAGACCCTTCGGATCCACCGCGCCTTGTCCTGCTCCTGTTCCGGCGCGAGGCCCTCGGATTCCAGGCGCGCGAGGATGAAACGATCCAGATCGCTCTTCGCCCATGAACGGTTCTTCACCTTCGGAAGCTTCGGCTGGACTGGTTTCTCGAAGGCCCAGTGGTTTTGCCAGCGGGCTCCTTGCTGGATCCAGCGCCGGAGCAGATCGACGTCCTTCTGCGCCAGCATCGGGCCGTGCTCCTCCGGCGGCATCGGGTCGCTCTTGTCGGTGATGCGCTCCAACAGGAAGGACTCGGCCGGCTTGCCAGGAACGACCGGAACGCTGCCCGACTTGCCCTTGCTCATCGCGTCCTCGCGGAACAGGAACGAGATCTTGCCCGCCTTCTTCACGCCGCCGTGGCAGCCGATGCAGTTCTTGTTGAGGATCGGCCGGATGTCGTCGGAGAAACTGATGGGCCTCTCCGCTCCTGCGGATTGCGCACTCCACGCAGCCAAAGGCAGCAGGCAGGTCAATGCGATGACGGCGGCGCGGACGGAGTTCATGGCGATACAATGTGCCGATGGCCGAAGAAATCTAGTCGCCAGATGGGTGCCCGCTGACCGTCGATTGGAGGGTTACGAGCCGATTTAGAGCGAGTCGCAGCTCAGACTTTGGGCTCCCAGCCCTTGCGATACTCGCGACGCCAGAGTTTGGCGGCTTCCCTGTCGTCGAGGATACGGCGTTTCACCGGATCGAAGGCCAGGGTGTGGCCGGTGCGGTAGGAGATGTTTCCAAGGTGGCAGAGCAGGGAGCTGGTCTGGCCGACGGCGATCTCGGAGTTGGGCTTGGCTTTGCCGCGGATGGAATCGAGAAAGTTCTGGATGTGGACAACGTCGCCTCCGGGTCCGGTGCCCTGGTCGACGAGTTTGCCTCGTCCGTCGAAGACCTTGTAGCCGGAAGCGATCTGTTCCATGCGCATGCCGTTCTCGCCATACCACGCCACGAAGGGAACCGATTCGCCGGAGCGTGGATTGCAACTGCTGTGGTCCCACGACGCGCCGCAGGTGCCGAAGTCGTAGGTGGCGACGCCCGTGTCGGGCGATTCCTGATCGTCGTCGTAGTGGTAGCGGCCGCCGTTGTAGGCGACGCGTTTCGGGAGCTCGACACCGAGGCCCCAGCGCATGAGGTCGAGCGCGTGCGGGCCGTTGTTGGCGAGCTCGCCACCGCCCCAGTGCCAGCGCCAATGCCAGTTGTAGTGGACGAGATTGTCGACGTAGGGCCGCTCGGGAGTCGGGCCTTGCCACAGGGCGTAGTCGAGGCCGACGGGCACGGGCGCCGGCTTTCCTCGGCCTATGCTGGCGCGGGCGTTGGTGTAGAAACCGCGTGCGAAGGTGACTTTGCCGATGGCGCCGGCCTTGAGCTTGTCGACGGCTTCGATGACGCCGGGCCAGCTCCGGCGTTGGTTGCCCATCTGGACGACGCGGTTGTATTTACGGGCGGCGGCCACCATCCATTCGCCTTCCTGCGGGTTGTGGCTGCCGGGTTTCTCGACGTAGACGTGTTTGCCGGCGGCGCAGGCGAGGATCGTGATGGGCGCGTGCCAGAAGTTTGGCGTGGCCACGAAGATCGCGTCGACGGACTTGTCGTCGAGGATAGTGCGGAAGTCCTTAACGGTTGTCGGCGCGGCCTGCTTCTTTCCGTCGAAAGACTTCACGACGCGCGCAAACCAGCTTTCGTCCACGTCGCAAAGGTAGGCGATCTCCACGCCTTCGATCTGCTGGAGCGCTTTGACGTGGTCGAACCCGCGTCCCATGCCGAGCACGGCGACGACGAGCTTGTTGCCCGGGGAACTGGCGGCACGAAGGCGCGGCGCAAATCCGGTGGCGGCGAGGCCAAGGGTGATGGCAGAGGCGGTCTTCACGAAGTCGCGGCGAGTTGGAGGATGGGCCATGGGGTGGATTGCGTTGGGGATCTGGGTCAGCGTAGTCTCGCGCCATGCCTCGTCGAGCCTTCACCTTCTTGGGACTTGTTGCCGCATTCTTCACCGCATCCGCCGCCGATCTTCGCGTCGGAATCATCGGCCTCGACACGTCCCATGTGATCGCTTTCACGAAAACGCTTAATGTCGTCACAGACAAGGATCATGTGCCTGGCGCCAAAGTGGTCGCGGCCTTCAAGAGCTTCAGTTCCGACATTCCGTCGAGCGCGGACCGCGTCGAAAGCTACACCAAACAGATCCAGGAACAGTTCGGCGTGAAGCTGGTGAACAGCGTCGAGGAGCTCTGTCAACAGGTCGATGTGGTCATGCTGGAAAATGTCGACGGCCGGCCGCATCTCGAACTCGCCCGTCCCGTGATCAAGGCGGGCAAACGCCTCTTCATCGACAAGCCGGTCGCGGGTTCATTGAAGGACACGCTGGAGATTTTCCGCCTGGCCAAGGAAGCGGGT
This sequence comes from Verrucomicrobiota bacterium, assembly GCA_947476875.1. GTDB lineage: Bacteria > Verrucomicrobiota > Verrucomicrobiia > Limisphaerales > CANJSG01 > CANJSG01. Next base: position 5,821 of record CANJSG010000148.1, read on the forward strand.
GTGCCGGTCTTCACCGCGTCCGCCTACCGCTACTACGATTCGATGATCGAGCTGAAGAAGGCGCCGGTTGGCGATGTGATCTCCGCCATTTCCTACGGCCCCGCGCACTTGGAGAAGACGCATCCCGATCTCTACTGGTATGGCGTCCATCCGACGGAAGCCCTCTTCACCGTCATGGGCACCGGCTGTGAATCCGTCACCCGCGCCGCCACGGAAGAGAATGACGTCGTCGTGGGGCTTTGGAAGGGCGGCCGCGTGGGAACGCTGCAAGGTCTCCGGGGCAAGGCGACTCCCCACAAGGTCACCGTCTTCGGCAGCAAAGGCATGGCGGAACAGAAGACGGGTTCTGATTCCTATGCGCCGCTGTTGAAGGAGGTCGTGAAGTTTTTTCAGACCGGCCTTTCGCCCGTTGCTCCGGAGGAGACCGTCGAGATGTTCGCCTTCATGGAAGCGGCGGATGAGAGCAAACGCCAAGGCGGCAAGCCGGTGAAGCTCTCGGACGTGATCGAGAAGGCGAAGTCGGCCAAATGAAAAGGCGCAGCCGGAGCTGCGCCTTGGAATCGTCGGAGAAGTTGAAGCCGCTTACCAGGAGACCGTCTTCAGATACTTCAGGCTCTGCGGAATTTGATCCAGGACGGTGGGAGATTCGTCTTCGATGAAGTAGTGCTTCACGCCGGCTTTCTTGGCCGCCTTCAAGATGGACGGCCAGTCCATCTGGCCGGTGCCGATCGGGACGTCATTGGTGAGTTGAGTGTTCCCGGTCAGCGCACCCAGCTTCACGCCCTTCTTCAGATCCTTGATGTGCATCAGCTGCCAACGGGAGCCGTATTTGTTGAGCAGACCCACGGGATCCTGTCCCGGAAACACGACCCAGAGCACGTCCATCTGGTAGGCGACGAGGTCGCGCTTGGTTTCCTGCATCAACAGGTCGAACAGCGTTCCGTCCGCGTGCTTCTGAAACTCGTAGCCGTGCACATGGTAGTAGAACTGGATGCCCTGCTTCTTCAGTGCCGCGCCGGCCTTGTTGAAGACCTCGGCGGCGTGACGCGCATCGGCTTCGGTGAAGTCGCCCTTGTGGGGAATCCACGCCGTGCCGGCAAACTTCAGGCCCAGAGCCTTGGCTTCCTTGGCCACGCCTTCGGGATCCTTCTCATAACGGTCGAAGCCGAAGTGGCCCGCCACGGGATTCAGTCCGGCGGCCTTGAGCATTCCGAGGTAAGTCTCCGGCGAAAGATTGTAGGTGCCGGCGAGCTCGACGTCGCGGAAACCGAAGCCTTTCACCTTCTCGATCGCGGCCGGGACGTTCTTGGTGAACTCGGCGCGGAGGCTGTAGAGCTGGAGGCCGACGGGTTCCTTGAACGAGCCAGCGGCGGACGCGCTGAGCGTGGCAAGGCCAATGGAGGCGATGATGCGGGGAAAAAGTTTCATGGTTCGCAAAGTCATTAAGTCCAGCCGACGGGAAACGGAAGACTGAACTGGGCTACGCCACGACTTCGGTCCCGACGCCCTTGTCGGTGAAGATCTCCATCAACACCGAGTGGGGCACGCGGCCGTCGACGAAGGAGACTTTGTTCACGCCCGCCTTGATCGCGGCCACGGCGCTGTCGACTTTCGGGATCATTCCCTTGTCGACGATGCCGGCCTTCTTTAGGCCATCCACCTCGGACGATTGGAGGTGGCTGATGAGCGTCGCGGCATCTTTCGGGTCGCGCATCAGGCCGGGCACGTCGCTCATGAAGACGAGGCGCATGGCCTTCAGCGCGATGGCCGTCTGCGCGGCGGCGACGTCGGCGTTGCAGTTGTAGATCTTGCCGTCTTCGCCGCGGGCCGTGGGGCTGATGACGGGCGTGAACCCGCGGGCGATGCAGTCGAGCAGGGGCGCCACGTTGACCTTCGTGACCTCGCCAACGAACCCGATGTCGAGCTTCTGGCCGGGGTTGTCCTTGTCGTCCAACCACAGCTTGCGGCAAGTGAAGATGTCGGTGCCGGCGAAACCCTGTGCGAGGCCGCCGAGTTCGTGGATGGTGCGGACGATCTCGGGATTGATCTCCCGCGAAAGAACCTGGTCGACGACCTTCACGGCCGCTTCATCGGTGACACGCTGGCCTTGGATGAACTCCGTCTTGGCGCCGGACTGTTCCAGAGCCCGGGTGATGGCCTTGCCGCCGCCGTGGACGACCACCGGGTTGATCTCGACGGCTTCCAGGAAAACGATGTCGCGGGCGACGCCTTCGCGGACCGCCTTGTCGGGCGAGTCCATGAAGCTCCCGCCATACTTCACGACGAACGTGGCGTGGCTGAACTTCTGGATGTAGGGGAGCGCTTCAAGGAGCGTGGCGGCTTTCGAGATGAGGTCTTGCATCAGGTTTTCTTGAGGATCGGCTTGAAGTATTGGATGCGGGCGTGGCGGTAGGCTTTGAGCTGGGTGTCCGTTGTTAGCAGAGTCAGCTTGTGGACGCGGGCGGTGGCCACGACGAGTTCGTCGGCGGGGTCGCGGACCGGAAAATCGGGAAGGCTCATGGCGTCGGCCACGATCTCCGGCGTCAGGGGCAAGACCTGGATGTGCGCGCCGACCGCGCCCTTTAGCCAGGTGGCGAGTTCCTGCTTTAGGTCGAGCTTGCCGATCTGGTGCTTCTTCCCGACTTCCCAGAGGCTGATGGCGGAGAGGCCGAACTGCGCGTCGCGTTGATCCAAGATCGTGCGGATGTCCTCGGGAAGGGAGTCTGGGTCGTTGGCGCCGAACAACCAGACGTTGGTGTCCAGCAGGAAGGTCACTTCATGGCCTCCCACTCGAGATTGAGCGGCTCATCGAAGTCGGCGGACATTTTGGCCGTGCCTTTCATGCAGCCGAGAAAGCTCTTGGACTTCGGCTCGGGAACCACGCGGGCGAAGGGTTTGCCGCGTTTGATGATCTGGACGGTCTCTCCCTGCTCCAGCCACTTGGAGACGCGGGCGAACTCGTTCCTCAGGTCGCGGATGGTCGCGGTTTTCATGGTGATACAATTGTATCACCAGCGATGGCTCGTCAACCCCCGAGCGTTGTCGGGTCGGTCACGTCGCCCTTGTTGTAGTCCACGTATTTCTCCGTCAGGTCGGCGGCATACATGAGGGCGGACGCCTTGCCGAGGTTGAGGCGGATATGGAGGTCGAACTCCTTGGGCGCAGCGGCGGCGCAGAGGTCCTTGTAGGTCGCTTTGGTCGGCTGGCCGCGCTTGAGGCTCCAGAGGATCTTCCGGCTGCCGGGCGCGCTGTAGCCGATGTCCACCTTGTCCTCGACGACCTTGGCCGGGCTGTAACCGAGGGCGTCGATGATGCGGCCCCAGTTCGGATCGCCGCCATGCCAGCTGGTCTTCACGAGCGCGCTGTTGGCCACGGCGCGGGCGGCTGCGTCGGCGTCCTGGATGGTCTTGGCGCCTTCCACGCGAACGGTGACGACGCGGTGAACGCCTTCGCCGTCGCGGACGATCATCTTGGCCAATTCCAAGCAGACGTGGGTCAAGGCAGCTTGGAAGGTGGCGAAGTCCGGCGATTTCCGATTTCCGATTTCCGCTTTCTCATTTCCCGCCAGACCATTGGCGAGGACGAGCACGGTGTCGTTGGTGCTCATGTCGCCGTCGACGGTGATTCGGTTGAAGCTGTGGGCCACCGCTTCGCGCAGGGCTACTTGGAGAACCTTGGAATCAACCGCCGCGTCCGTGGTGATGAAGCAAAGCATCGTGGCGTGGAGACCGGCGGGAATTCCGGTCGGCAGCGCGGCAGGCCGTGCGCCGGTGGCGCTCATGCCGGGCTGGATCATGCCGGCGCCTTTGCAGATGCCGCCGAGGCGGACGGTCTTGCCGTCGAGCTTGAATTCGATGGCGACCTGCTTGGGCCTTGTGTCGCTGGTCATGATCGCCTCGCAGGTTTGCGCGGCATGGGCCGGTTTGTTGCCGAGGACTCCGGCGGCGAGGAGAATTCCCTCGCGGACATTTTCCATCGGCATAGTCACGCCGATGCGGCCGGTGGATCCGACGAAAATGTTGGCCGGATTCAATCCCAGCGCAGTTCCGGTCAGCGTCGTCATCTCCAGCGCGTCCTTCATGCCCTGACGGCCGGTGCAGGCGTTGGCGTTGCCCGAGTTGACGACGATGGCCTGGGCGCGGCCCTTCTTCACCCGCTGGGCGCAGACCTTCACCGGAGCGGCGCAGATCTGGTTCGTGGTGAACATGCCGGCCACGCTGGCGGGGATTTCCGAGACGATGAGCGCGAGATCGCGCTTCTGTCCCTTGTTGGAACCCTTGCCGGTGCCGAGGCGCTTGATGTCGCAGAAAACGCCGGCGGTGAGAAAGCCCTGCGGGGCGACGATGGAACCTTCGACGGACTTGAACTTGAGCTTCATTGATTGATGCGGCGGAACGTGAGGGCAAAAAAAAGAGGCTGGCAAGCTTGCAGGCTCGCCAGCCTTGAAATGGAGAGTGCGCCGGTCAGTTCTGCGCCCAGAAATCGAGGACGGTGACGTCGTCCA
>CANJSG010000149.1 GCA_947476875.1 Verrucomicrobiota bacterium
AAGATCTTCCGCCAACTCGAGGAGTCCGGGCTCATGTCGAACATCTCCCAGATGTCGCGCGGCACGTGGGAAGCCCTCATCTGCACGGCCACCGGCCTGACCATCGCGATCGCCGCCTACGCCGCCTACAACTACCTCGTCGGCCGGATGAACCGCATCATCCTCGACATGGAACAGGCCTCGACCGAAGCGCTCAACCTCGTCACCGAGCCCGCCGGCACGCAGAAGCCCTCATGAAGTTCCCCCGCAATGTCCGGGTCTTCAAAGGCGAGCTGAACGCCGCTCCGCTCGTGAGCGTCCTGTTTCTTCTCCTGCTCTTCATCCTGTTCACGTCGCTCGTCTACACCCCGGGCATCCCGGTGAAGCTCGACGATTCGCCGGGCCAGACCAACGGCCTTCCAATCCTGCTCACCGCGAAGGGCGACGCGGTCTTCAACGGCCACACCAATTCCACCCTCGAGCTCGACCGGCTGCGCCGCGAGATCGGTTCTCTTCCACCGGGAACCACCCTGTCGATCCGTCCCGAACCCGGTGCGCCGAAGGAGTCCGTCAACCGCATCCGCGAACTGATCCGCAACTCCGGCCGGGTGGAACTGCCGACCGCCTCAGGCCTGTCGGGAACCACCAATCGCACGGTCGCCGTCGCCGTGAACCTCGCGGGCCAGCTCTTCTTCCGGAACCAGCTCGTCACCGAGAAGGAACTCGCCGAGCGCCTGCGCACGGCCGCGCAGGAACGGCCGAGCCCGCTCACCGTCGTGCTGCTCGCGGACCGTTCCGTGGACAACGAAACGCTCACCCGCCTGCACGTCCTCGCGCGTGACGCCGGGGCCAAGGAGCTCCTGCTGGCCAGCCGGCCGCGCCTGTTCGATTCGATAATGCCGGCCGCCTCGCCCCAGTGAACCTCCCGCCCGCCAACGAAACCTGGTCGCCCCGGCGCATGGCTGGCCTAGGCGCGGCGTTGCTCGTCGGACACCTTGGGCTCATCTGGCTGCTCGGCGCCAAGGCCGTCGCGCCCGTCACGATCCGACCCGATGGACCCGTCTTCCATTGGATCAATTCGCCGCTGGAAGCGCCCGCCCTGGCCACTGCGCTGCTGCTGGACGATCCGGCCCGGGGCGTCGAGCCCAGCGTCCACGGCTTCTCCGCCGCCGGTTGGCTGCAATCGCCGCCGGTCCGAACCATCGACACGGAATGGACCGAACCACCGCGCTGGCTGGAGCCGGACCTGGAATCGTTCGGCCGCGCCCTCGCGGTCACCCTTCCCACCAACAAGCCCACCGCGCTCGTCGCCAGTTATCAGCCGGCCGTCGACCAATTGCTGCCGCAAGCGCGCCTCGCGAGCGAACCCGTCCGGCCCCGGACCGAATGGGAGCTCACACAGGAACTGCGCAAACGCCTTCAAGGCGAACTCGCCACGCCACCTTCGTGGGAAAGCGCCGAACTGCTGAAAGATTCCGTCGTCGACCTGTGGGTGGACGCCGAAGGAGTGGTCCAGTCGGTGCGGCTCTGGGAAAGCTCGGGGCTCGTCACCGCCGATCAATCGGCCATGGCGCTCGCGTGGAAGCTGGACTTCGCCGAAGCCCCCGGAACCTCCCGGCAATCCGGCCGGTTCATCGTTCGTTGGCGCACCTTGCCCGCGGCCCGGCCCGCCACCCCGACGCCATGACGCACGAAGGCCTCATCTTCGCCTATCTCGCGGCCGTGCTCCTCGCGATCCTCGGGCTCTACATCTTCTCCGAGACGAGGCGCCGCCGGTTCCGTCCTGCAGCCAAGGAAGACAGCATTTTCCGCTGCGGCCGCTGCCAATCCGTCTACACCGACGATCCCGACGTCGGCCTCTCCAAGTGCCCCCAATGCGGCCAGATGAACGAGCCGTATCAGTATTGAAGCCGGGACCATGCAGCTGAAGGTAGGGCGATGGCTCCCGCCGAGCCTTTGTAGGCCGCGCGTCCTCGCGCGGCCAGGAGGTGCTCATGGGCAAAGGGCGCGAAGAAACACCCACTGGCCGGGCAGGGATGCCCGGCCTACGGAACTGGTAGGGCGATGCCCGTGTGGCAACACCTCCCGCCGAGCCGCCGCAGCGCTTGCTGATGACCACACGGCCGCAGCGGCAAGACCAGGCGGCTTCTGTCCGCTTCAAACTTCCCGCGAGAAGCCTTCCTGTTGGCTGAAGGCCCCAAGGCGGCTCGGCGGGAGCCTTCGCCCTACCACTTAGGGTCTTCGTTTCGATTCCGCGTTGTCCGCGTCTTCTGCGGTTCAATCTTCGCGTTCCTTCGCGCCCTTCGCGGAGGGTTGCCACCCGGGTCCGGCCTACGCGCTGGCCTTCACTTCGATGACGTCGTGCGGGGAAGCTTCCTTCATGCCGGCGGGGCTGACGCGGATGTAGCGGGCCTTCTCGCGGAGCTGGGCGAGGTTGGCCGCGCCGAGGTAGCCCATGCCGCTTTGGATGCCGCCGATCATCTGGGTGAGGATCGTGTCGACGCTGGGGCTGACTTCCTTCAGCGCTTCCACGCCTTCGGCCGCGACCTTCTGGGTGGAATCCTTGCTGTGGCCGTAGCGCGCTGCCGAGCCCGCCTTCATCGCGGCGATGCTGCCCATGCCGCGATACTGTGTGTAGAGTTTGCCGCTGATTTCCATGACCTGTCCGGGCGCCTCGGGGCAACCGGCCAACATGCCGCCGCAGATGACGGAACCGGCCAGCGTCAGCGCCTTCACGATGTCGCCGGACTTGGTGATGCCGCCGTCGGCGATGATGGAAACGCCCTTCTTGGACGCGGCCTTGGAGCAGACGTAGAGCGCGGTGAGCTGCGGAATGCCGACGCCCGCGACGACCCGCGTGGTGCAGATGGAGCCGGGGCCCTGGCCGACCTTGATGGCGCTCGCTCCCGCATCGGCAAGGAACTCGACAGCCGCCGCGCTGGTCACATTGCCGGCGATGATCGGGAGCTTGGGATAGGCGTCGCGGATCATGCGGACGGTCTCGCCGACGCCCTTGCTGAACCCATGGGCGGTGGAGACGGCGACGACGTCGACGCCACGTTCCACCAACCCGCCGATGTGGGCGAGGATGCGGTCGCGGTCGAGTTCACCGAAGGCGTTGCGCGTGGCGGAGACGGCGGCGCCGCAGATGAGGCGGAACTTCGCGTCGCGGGCGGGCTTGAACTGGGCGCGCTTCTCCTGGGTGATGCGTTCCACGTCGCTCATGGTGAACAGGCCGTGGAGCTGGTCGGCATCGTCGACGACGAGCAGCTTGTGGATGCCAGGATGGTCGGTGAAGAACTTGTCGGCCTTCGAAATCGGGTTGGACCCGAGGTCCTTCTTGCGGAGCGTGTGGATCTGGTCGCGGGGCGTGAGGGCCTCGGACACGGTGCGTTTGGCATAACGCAGCTTCACCACATGGCCGGGCAACAGGCCGCAGAGTTTGCCGTGGGCATCGACGACGGGGAACGTGCGGAACTCGAACTTCCGCTTCTCGACCATCTCCAGCACGTCGCCGATGAGCTGGTCGGGCGCGACCTTGATGGGGTCCTGGATGAGGCCGAGCGCGCCGTTCAACGCCATGGCGATGGCCATGCGGGACTCCGTGACGGTGTCCATGTCGGCCGAGATGACGGGAATGTTGAGCTGAAGGCCTTCGGCGAGCGGCGACTCGAGCTGGGTGTCGCGCGGCAGGACGTCGGAATACTGCGTGGCCAGGGTGACGTCGTCGTAGGTCAGGGCGGTGCCGCGGTGCGCCGGAAAGAACGCGTCGGCGTTCAGGTAGAAGTCGGAATCAACTGCGTTCGGCTTGGAGGTCGCTGCCATGCGAAAAAATGACGGGCATGCCCGTGCGCAGGCAAGAAGGGAATCGGAATGACCTCGGGCAATGACGAAACTTGCACAAACAGGCATTGCTCAGTCCCGAAGGGACGGCTGGAAGGTAGCCAGCTACGAAGTGGCTGGTTTGCCGTGAAATTGATCAGCGAGTCCCGGAGGGACGCCGGAAAGCCAGAAACCAAGCCCAGCCCATCCGCCGTGCCATCCGGCACGGAACTCACCCATCGTCACCTACCAGCCACCTTGTGGCTGGCTAATGTCCGAGGTGCCTTCGCCACTCAAGGCATGCAGGAACGAATGGGAAGCTTGGCCCTTTGCCATTTGGCCTTCGCGCTTCGTCCTTCCGCACGAAGCGCAGCGGCTATTCGCCGATACAGAACTGGCTGAAGATGGAGTCGAGCAGGTCTTCGGTGGAGGTCTTGCCGACGATCTCGCCCACGGCACCGACCGCCAGACGTAGGTCGGCGGCGCGGGTGCCGGACGGTGGATTGGTGCTGGAGACCCAGGTTGTGGCTCCGGACATCGCTTCTGCTCCACCCAGCAGTGCGGCGGAAATGCCACCAATCCGAATCACGATTGCCGGGAGGTTTCCTCCGTTGAGTTCGCCGATCACCCAACGGATGACCGGCGAGGCTTGCAGCCACAGCGCCAGAAAGAGCGAGCAGGCGCGGGCCGCTGATGAAGTTGTCGCCCGGCACATTGGGTTACACACGGGGTTTATCCGAACCAATATGCCGAGCGTGGATCAGACCTCAAGGCGACAAGAGCCTGAGCCTGAAGAATGAGTTCGTTCCCGATGTCGGGGTGTTCGTGATCGTGATGGGTCCGTCGACCGTCGGCGTGACGTTGGTCACGGCGGTCGCATTGACGAAGTCGACGGTTGGGCCGCGTTCAACACGGTAGGTGACGCCGGTTTCGCCCTGAAACTGAAAGCGGAGCGCTGCCCCCACGATGGAATTTGTGATGGTGGGAGTCCCGGCGATCAAAAGGCTCACGGGGGCGCTGGTAATCGATCCGAACGCGTTGGTGACGACCACGGCGATGCTGCCTCCGCTGGTGCTGGTAAGGTTCGAGAACGTGATCGTTGAATTTGTCTGGCCGGGCACCGGCGAATTGTCCTTTCGCCATTGATAGGCGAACGGGGCCGTCCCGGCGGGCACCACGGTGAATGTGGCATTCGTTCCAGGGAGCTGCCTTTGACTCCGGGGTGGGGTGGTGATTGTCGGACCCGTGCCTGCTACTGGCGCGTTTGTGAAAGCGAAGGTGGCATTGTCCGATGTCGAGGCGCCGGTCTTGTTGGAATTCTCCCATGCCGTGAGCATTACCGTATTGGTCCCCGCTGTTGTTGGAGTGCCTTGCACAAAGAATAGGCTGTTGGATGTCACAATCGCCAAGCCCGAAGGCAGGGCGGATGAACTCCAGCTCAAGGCCGAAAACGCTCCGGCAGTCTGTAGGCGGTAGGTATAGGCGGTGCCGACCTTGCCCGACGGCGGATTCGTGCTGGAAACCCAAGTGGACGCCCCCGACATAGATTGGGCTCCGCCAAGCAGTGCGGCCGAAATGCCGCCGATCTTGACGACGATGGCGATCACACTTCCCGGTTGGGCCACTTGCTGGCTGAACCATTGGACGGCGGGTGCGAGTTGGATGAGAACCGCTAGGAGGATTGGCGGCAGTTGGCAACGACGTTGAGCAAGGAGTTTGGCACTCATAAGGCAGGATTGGGATTTTCTGGGGAAATGGGTTGGCTAGTTGCAGCCGCAGCCACCACCGCCGACACCGCGGCCGCCGGACGCGGCTTCTCGTGAGAACCAGAGATGTTCGTTGAGGCCTTGGGCCATCGGATCACGGTCCGAACGCATCACGTAGTCCGCCATGGTGCCGCGTTGCCACGGCTTCACGTTGGCACAGCCAGTCATGTTCCAAGCGAGAACTGAGAGTCCGGCGGCGAGGAGGAATCGTTTTGTCTTCATGGCTTGGGTGCAGGTTGTTTCAGGAGCGAATCGATCTGCTGGATGTAATCGGCCTTCGTTTTGTCCGGATCGAATCCGGTGTGGACAAAACGGATCTTGCCGGTGCGATCAATCAGGAAGCTGGTCGGCATGGTCGCGACATCGGCTGCGGCCACGAGCTTCTGCGCGGAGTCGTGAAGCGTCGTGAACGCGACGGGGTTCCTGGAAAGGTATTTGGTCATCGCGCTCTTCTTCTCGTCCACGCTGATCGCGATGATCGCGAAGTCGTTCGTCCCATATTTCTTCTGCAGTTCTTCCATGACCGGGAAGGACGCCTTGCAGGGCGTGCACCAGCTCGCCCAGAAGTCCACGAGGACGACCTTACCCTTGAGATTCCCGGGCATCGTGCCGGTGACACCGGACGTCTTCAGATCGGGTAATTCAACGCCTTCCTTCCAACCATCGGCCCTAAGCTCGGGCGAAGCCGCTAGGCCGAGAAAAAGGGCGAGGGCGGGGATGAATCGATAGCGATCAGGTGACACAGAATTCATGGAAGTTACGGGTGTGGACGCGGGACGTGTCGGTGGAAATGACGCCGGCGGCCCCGGGTTGGGATTGGATCAACGGCAAGCCGTCGCGAGGTCCGAGGACGAAGGCCGTGGTGGAAAGGATCCCTGCCAATGTGCAGGAAGGCGCGATGACGGAGACGGCGCGGCAGCCGTTTTCCACCGGGTAACCGGTGCGGGGATCGATGATGTGGCCGATCCGCCGGGTTCCCGACATGCGGCTGCGCTGGTAATCCCCTGAGCTGGCCACGGCGGCATCTTTGACCGCGACACCGCACCAGCAACTGCCGGGCTTGAGAGGGTCTTCGAGGCCGATGTGCCAAAAAGGTTTTCCGGGTGGGAGCCCGACGACGCGCACGTCCTGTCCGAAATCCACGATCGCGCCCGGCACGTTTGTTTCGGCGATCATCTGGGCGACGCAGTCGACGGCGTATTCCTTGCCGATGCCGCCCAAGTCGATCTCCATGCCGGCAATCGGGAGGCGAACCTCGCCGTGCCGCCGCTCGACCTTGCGCCACCCGACGAGCGAGCGCGCTTGATTCACCTCCGAGTCGGTCGGCACCCGCTGGTCGACGGCTTTCCAGTCCCAAAGGCGGCTCAACGGAAGGGCCGTCGGGTCGAACGCCATCCGGGTGAAGAACACCAGTTGGTCGCAGAGCGAGAAAAGGCGTTCGGTTTCCGCGTCGATCTCCGTCCAGGCCAGGCCGGCGTTGGCGTTGATCCGTGAGACCAGACTGTCCGGCTGGTAGCGCGAATAGCGCATCTCGAATCCGGCGGTCCAAACGGCGATGCGTTCGCCCAAGCTTCGGATATCGCGGCCGTCTCCTGAGAATTTGACGGCGCATCGCGTTCCCATCGCCTGGAACGCCAGCGTCGTCATGCCCTCACGCGTTTCCCACGTCGTGGTGCGGCTCACGCGATCGAGAACGGGATGGGAGTTCAGAACCATACTCGAAGTCCCAGCGTCCAGACGTGGGCGTCGGCATAGGCCTTGTCGCTCGTGACGCTGTCGAGGCCCTGCTGCATGTAGCGTTTGTAGGCGGCGTCGAGCGAGACGCGGTCCTTGATCTTCCACGTCAGCCCGACGCCGACCGTGTAGGTGTTCATCTGTGACAGCCGGTAGTCCGCCGAGTAGAGGTCCGGATGCGCCGGCGCGGTGCCGACTCCCGGGATCCCGAAATCCGCGTTCCAGTCCACGCCGTTCGGGAACGCAGGATCACCGACGACGCGGACCGTGTAGAAGTCGGCCGCCGTCTGGTTGTAGAAGCGAAACATCGGCGAGATCACGATGCTGGAACCGATTTTTTGGAACCACGTGAGCGACGCGGTGTGGGCGAAGATGCCGTAGTCGTTGTGATAAAACCGATAGGTCGCTTCGACGCTGGCGTTGAGCGGCTTGAGGTATCGGGTCAACGAAACATAGGCGATCTGATCGAAGCGTTCATCAGGTCGCTTTTCCGCCTTCAATCCCAACGGCGACGGGTCGAAGGAGGGATCGAGGTAGTTGATGTAGAAATTGACGCCCTTGTAGGGATCCGCGAGGTAGCCGTCGACGTAGCTGAATGTCAGGTTCGCCGTGAGGATGGTTTCGGGATCGAGCAGTTGGGTGACGCCGATGATGACGTCCTGCTTGGACTTGTCCTGGGACTTCGCGATGTAGGTGCCGCGATTGGGAATGACTCGATCAAAGTCCCGGCTGAGACCGAAGGACAGAGTCGTGTTCTTCTGGTTTAGCTCGATGCTGTAGGTCGCAGCGGCACCGACTGATTCATAGTCGGATTCCCGGCTGATGGAGAACGACGGGGCGATGCCGTGGATCCCGAATTTCATCGGCAGTTCAACGCTGTAGGATCGCCGGATGTCATGGATCACCGCGGTGGGAATCTTGTCACTGCCTGCTTGCACTGGGGCACCGGTGGGAGTGGCTCCGGAAATCCCGTCGTAGACATATGTCCCCTTTGCGGTCAGCCACGGAGTGAGTTCGACCTGCGAAGTGATCGTATGGGTGCGAACGTGGATGCGGCCGTTGTCCTCGCGGTAGTCTTCATAGCGATAACCGCCGAAGTCATCCATGGCCGCTGCGCGGCCCGAGGTGGCGAACCCGCAAAAGGTTAGCAGGGTGACTAGAAACGGCGGACGATCCCGGAAGCGTCGGGCGAATTCCTGAAGCTGGCCGATGGTGAGTGTCAACATTGTAGACGTTTGAGAAACGAAGATCGTCTTCAAACGTCTAGCAAGCCCCGTTCCCACTGCGCAGGCAAATGGATCAGATGGAGGTTTTGAATCTTTCCTGACCATTTCTTGCTCCATGGAGGGACAGGCCGATCCGAAGCAAAGGGCTGAACGGCATTTTTCACAGGCGCTGTTCCGTGTCGGCGATGCGATCGGAGTCCGGTTTCGGAACAACTGATCCGGAATCGACGCCGGGTGTTCCCGTCCATGAATCAACCGTCTCCCGGAACGGTGCCCGGGGATTTCGTCAGGTCGAACACGATCACCTATCTCGGGGTCAGCGCAGAAATGGGGGGTGCTGGAACGAACTTCTTCATGACGCTAAGTGACCAGCCATGGCCGTCACCAGATGGTTGCCAAGATCATTTATTGCTGGTCAGGCCTTGCCGGCTCCTTCCGTTGGGAAAGGCCGGCAAGGCCTGATTCGACTGGTCGAGTTACGCGAGCTCGAAACGGTCCAGGTTCATCACCTTGTTCCATGCCGCGACGAAGTCGTGGACGAACTTCTTCTCCGAGTCAGCGCAGCCGTAGACTTCGGCGAAAGCGCGGAGCTGGGAGTTGGAACCGAAGACCAGGTCGGCCCGCGTGCCGGTCCACTTGACGGTGCCGGTCTTGCGATCGCGGCCTTCAAACACGTCCGCTTCCGGCGAGGCCGGTTTCCACTCCGTGCCCATGTCGAGCAGGTTCACGAAGAAGTCGTTGGTCAGGGCTTCGGGACGCTGGGTGAAGACGCCGTGCGCCGTGCCGTCCACGTTGGTCTTCAGCACGCGCAAGCCGCCGACGAGCACGGTCAATTCAGGCGCGGTCAGGGTGAGCAACTGCGCTTTGTCGATGAGCATGACTTCGGACGGGATCGAGTATTTGCCTTTGAGGTAATTGCGGAATCCGTCCGCGATGGGTTCGAGCACGGAGAAGGATTCCACATCGGTCTGTTCCTGCGAGGCGTCCATGCGGCCGGGCGTGAAGGGAACCGTCACGGCGTGACCGGCGTTCTTCGCCGCCTGCTCGACACCGGCGCAACCGGCCAGAACCATCAGGTCAGCAAGCGAGACCTGCTTGCCGCCGGTGGCTGCCTTGTTGAATGCGCCCTGGATGCCTTCCAACGCGGTGAGCACCTTGGAAAGCTGGGGAGGATTGTTGACCTGCCAGAACTTCTGGGGAGCCAGACGAAGGCGCGCGCCGTTCGCGCCGCCGCGTTTGTCGGAGCCGCGGAAGGTGGACGCCGCCGCCCAGGCCGTGGAGACGAGTTCCGAGACGGACAGGCCGGTGGCGAGGATATTGGTCTTCAGGGAGGCCATGTCCTGCGCATCGATCAGCGGGTGATCTACGGCAGGAATCGGGTCCTGCCAGATGAGCACCTCCGCAGGAACTTCTGCGCCGAGGTAAAGCGCGCGCGGCCCCATGTCGCGGTGGGTGAGCTTGAACCACGCGCGAGCGAACGCATCGGCGAACTGATCCGGATTCGCGAGAAAGCGCCGCGAGATTTTTTCGTAAGCCGGATCAAAGCGCAGGGCGAGATCCGTGGTCAGCATGGACGGCGCGATCTTCTTCGACGGATCGTGCGCGTGCGGCACGGTGCCGGCCCCGGCGTCGCCCTTCGGCTTCCACTGGTGCGCGCCCGCCGGACTCTTCGTGAGTTCCCATTCGTAGCCGAACAGGTTCTCAAAGTAGTTGTTGCTCCACTTCGTGGGCGTTGTCGTCCAGGTGACTTCCAGGCCGCTGGTGATGGCGTCGCCACCTGTGCCCGTGCCGAAGCT
>CANJSG010000150.1 GCA_947476875.1 Verrucomicrobiota bacterium
ACGGCCTGGGACATTGCCGCATGAGGGCCAACTGACAAGCAGCCAGAACAACACGCGCTTGGTTCCGGGTTTCCCCTGTGCTTGATTCGGCCCATGAACTACTGGCTCGTGAAGCAGGAACCGGACGCCTACGCATGGTCGCAATTCGTGGCCGACGGCAAGACGGCGTGGACCGGGGTCCGGAACTTCCAGGCGAGGAACAATCTCCGGGCGATGAAGAAGGGCGACCTCGTGCTCTATTACCACAGCAACATCGGCAAGGAGATCGTGGGCATCGCCAAGGTCGTGAAGGAGCACTACCCCGATCCCACGGCCGACGAGGGGGATTGGTCGGTCGTCGATCTGGCGCCGGTCAAACCGATGAAGACGTTCGTCCCATTGGATGTGCTAAAAGCCGACGCCGTGTTGAAGGACATCCCGCTCGTGAAGCAAAGCCGGTTGTCCGTGAGTCCGTTGACCGAGGCGCAGTTCAAACGCGTCCTCGCCCTCGGTGAGACCCGCTGAACCGTCGCGCTTGGCTAACTGGTCGGAGCGGTTAGCTTTCAAGCCACCGATGCATCCCACGAAGCGGACAAGCCTGAACCGATGAAAGCCCTGATCCTCTGTGCAACCCTGGTCGCCCTTCTGCTTGCGCCGGCCGTTTCCACGGCGGCGGGCTTCGATCATTCCTACAAGGCCTACGCCGCGATCCTGACGAACCACGTCAAGGACGGCGCCGTGAACTACCGCGCCCTCTCGCTCAATCCGGATCCGATTCGCGGCGTGCTGGGCGAGTTCTCCAAAGTGACCGAGGCGGAGTTCACCCTGTGGACCCGGGCCAAACAAAGCGCGTTCCTGATCAACGTCTACAACGCGCACATCCTCATGCTCGTGGCGACCAACTATCCCACCACGAGCGTTCGCCGCCTGGGGCGCGGCGTCACCAGCCCTTGGCAACTGCCCATCGTCCGGATCCTCGGCCGCACAACGACCCTCGAAGCCATCGTCCAGGGCCCGCTGCGGCGCGGCATCGAGGATCCGCGCGTCCACTATGCCCTCTGCCAGGGAGCCAAAGGATCCCCTGCCCTTCGTGGCGAACCCTACTGGCCGGACAAACTGGACGGACAGTTCGCCGATCAGGCAAAGGTCTTCCTCGCCGATCCGGCCCGAAACCGCGTCGACACCAAACGGAAGGTCCTCTGGCTGTCGCCGGTGTTCATGTGGTATGGCGCGGACTTCACCAACCGCGAACCCAACCTCATCAAAGTCATCCGCCCCCACACCGCCGCCGTCACCGCCGCCATGATCGATGGGGCGACCGACGAAGCGCCGGTCAAATTCGACTTCGCAGACTTCAATTGGGACCTCAACGAATACCGGCCCGGGGCCAAGCCGTAGCCTGTTCGTCCACGCGGGTTCCGTTCCTCCGCTTGCCCTCCTCGGCGGGTTCCGCTAGAAACTGCCGCCCCGGCTGTCGCGGACAACCAGCCGGTGTCGCAGCAAAACCGCATGAACGCAGGAAATCTCCTTTCCGGCTTCGCCTCACGGCTGAAGCCGCGCCTCGCCGATCTGGGCTCACGGCCGCGATCCGCCCTGCCTCAATCGGAGTTCAACGCGCTCGCCCTCGAACTCTTCGCGCTCCAGTTCCAGCATGTGTCGCCCTATCGCCGCTTCTGCGAAGCGCGGGGGATTGCCCTTGGATCCATCGACGACTGGCGAAAAGTTCCGGCCATCCCGACAAGCGCGTTCAAGGAACTCGAACTCACGAGCCTTGCAGCCGAAGAACGCACGGCCGTCTTCCATTCGAGCGGAACGACCACCGACAGACCGAGCCGCCATTTTCACAGTGCCGAATCGCTTACCGTCTACGAGGCGTCGCTGCTCGGCTGGTTCCGCCAACATGTGCTTGGCGATTGGGACCGGTTGATCGAAGACGAACGGGTTGGGCCCCTCGACAAGCCGGGGTTCATCCTCCTCACGCCTCCGTCGAAGGCCGTGCCGCATTCGTCGCTCGTCCACATGTTCGAGACGACGCGCCGGGAACTGGCCTCGAGCGATTCCGTCTTCACCGGGCTGGTAGCGGCGGACGGCGCATGGCAGCTCGATCTGGACGCGACGCTCTTCGCCATCCGCAAATCGATGTGCGCAAACCGGCCGGTGACGCTTCTTGGAACCGCATTTTCGTTCGTCCACCTGCTCGATCATTGCGCGGCGAACAACATCCGCTACCGGCTCGCCGAGGGATCGCGGGTGCTGGAAACCGGCGGCTACAAGGGGCGCTCGCGGGAAATGCCGAAGGCCGAACTGCACGCGCTCATCACCAGACATCTCGGTATTCCGACGGAGCGCATTGTCTGCGAATACGGCATGAGCGAGCTGGGTTCCCAGGCTTACCTCCGCAATGCCTGTTCGGCGGATGGAGTTCCCGTTTTCAACACCCAGGCTCTTCATTTCCCGCCTTGGGCGAAAGTCCTGTTGGTTGACCCGGAAACCGGCGCAGAAGCCTCCGAAGGCCGTCCGGGAATCATCCGCATCCTCGATCTCGCCAACGTCTACTCCGTCGCCGCCATCCAGACCGGCGATCTGGGCGTCATGAATGGCGACGGCTTTGAACTGCTCGGGCGTGCCGCCACGGCCGAGCCGCGCGGATGTTCGTTGATGCCGGCGTGATCAAACCCCTCGAAGAACATGAGTGAACCGCTGCCCAACTTCTTCCTCGCCGACCTGCCCCCGGGTGATTCGCTCACGCCCGCCATCGTCACCGAGGCCTGCCGCACGTTGAAACGCAACCGGGAGCGCTATCTCGTCGAACGCAACACCGCGAGCCTCGTGCGGATGATCAGTTCGGTCGCATCCAACTGGCTCGATCCCGAATATCCGTTTCGCAAACAGGCGCTGGCCGAAGGACCCGCCGCCACCGGATTCTCGTCCAAGACCCTCGCGCAGGGACTCGACACCTACTTCAACTCGATCACCACGGACCGGCTGACCAACCTGTTGGAGCAAGAGCTGGGGCACGTCGACCGGATGGACCAGCCGTCGGAAAACACCATCGACCGTGAGTTCGATCGCGCGGCCATCGCCACCGGCCCGGAGCTGTTGGCCCACATCACGGGCGGAGTTCTGCCCAACCCGGCATTCACCGGAATTATCCTCGGACTTCTCGCCCGATCCGCCCAGTTCGTGAAATGCGCTTCCGGCACCAGCTTCCTGCCGCGCCTGTTCGCCCACTCGATCTACGCGTGTGAACCGAAGATCGCCGCCTGCCTCGAGATCGCGGAGTGGCGCGGCGGGAGCACGCTTCTCGAAGACGCGCTCTTCGCCGAAAGCGACCTGGTGTCGGCGATGGGGAGCGATGACACCATCGCCGCACTCCAGAAACGCGTTCGTGGAAAGTTTCTCGGCTTCGGCCACCGGGTGAGCTTCGCCTACCTCACGCGGGAAACGATCTCCGGCTTCAGCCTGCCCAAACTTCTCCGCCGGGCCGCGCAGGATGTCGCCGCGTGGGACCAGTTGGGATGCCTCTCACCGCACGTCTTCTACGTCGAGACCGGCGGCAAGGTGACTCCCGAGCAATTCGCGGAAAAACTCGCACAAGAACTCCAGGCGCTGGAACCCGAACAGCCGCGGGGCCGGATCTCGACGAATGATTCCGCCGCCATCGCCACCCGCCGGTCCTTCTACGAAGTGCGGGCCAGCGCCTCCGCCGAAACCCGGATGTGGACGAGCCCCGGCTCCACTGCCTGGACCGTGATCTTCGAGGCCGATCCGACGTTCGCTCCGTCGTGCCTGCACCGCTTCATCTACGTCAAATCCGCCCCGAATCTCACCACGGTGCTGCGAGCCGCCGACCGGGTTCATCGCCGCGTCTCGACCGTGGGTCTTTCAGCGCCGGAGGACCGTGCGGCGGGCATGGTCAAAGAACTGGCCCGCTGGGGTGTGACCCGTGTGTGCGCCGTCGGCGACATGCAGAATCCCCCGATCACGTGGCGTCATGACGGACGCCCGGCGCTCGGCGATCTGGTCACGTGGACGGACTGGGAGAATGGCGGCTGAACACTTTTGAAGACCGGTCAACCAACGACTTTATCCAACATGGAACTGAGGAAGAGCTTTCAATTCGAGGCGGCCCACGCGCTGCCCAACGTGCCTGCAGGCCACAAATGCCGCCGGCTTCACGGCCACAGCTTCGTCGTCGAAATCGTTGTCGAAGGTCCGATGGACCCGCAGTTCGGCTGGGTCATGGACTACGCCGACATCAAGGCGGCCTTCAAACCGCTCTGGGAACAGCTGGACCACCACTATCTGAACGAGATTCCCGGCATGGAAAATCCCACGAGCGAAGTCGTCGCCGTCTGGATCTGGGATCGCCTCAAGCCGCTGCTCCCATTGCTGACGGAGATCGTCGTCGCCGAAACCTGCACGGCCAAGTGCGTCTACCGCGGCCGGTAGGCCGGGCATCCTTGCCCGGCCAGAAGGTTTTCTGCTTCCACGAAAAAAAGAACCACGACGAAAAGGGTGCAGCAACTGGCCGGGCAGGATCCCCGGCCTATGCCTTGCCCGACGCTGCGTTTGCCGCGTCGACGCACTTCCGGCAAAGACAAGCCTGGCGGCGCAAATCGGAAGGCACCTTCTCGAGCACCGCCGGATCGATCTCCACGCTGAAGCACCAGCATTGGCCCTTGTAGGTCGACTCGCTGCATAGCCGGCACTCGTTGGGCCCTTCGCAGAGGGGACACCGGGAAGGATCGTTGCTGTTCGGGACCGGCGTCATATTTGGACAATTCAAGAAGCGACGGGGTCCCGGGGGGCTCCAAGTCGCAGGAACGATTAACCGTCGCCCCATCGCTTCCGTCATTCGTTTTCTGGTCGGATCAGAAGGTCAGTTTGATTCCACCAAAGGCACCGAAGCCCAACGCGGGAAAGCCGCGGATGTAATCGTAGCGGTCATCGGTCAGGTTTTCACCCCGCGCCCAGATCTCCACATGATCGTTGAAGCGGTAGCTGGCCGCGCCACGCAGGGTCAGGTAGTCGCCAATGGGCACCTGCCCCGGCCACTGCGAGTCCTGCCGCTCCATCACCCAGGAAACGCCGGCGCTGAGAGTGAGCTTCTCGATCGGGACGTAGGTCGAGTTCACACCCAACTGATGCCGCGGCCGGCGCAGCAGGCGCAGGCCGGAATTGTCGTCGATGGCGGTGAGGTAGGTGTAGGCCGCGCGCGTCTTGAAGCGGGCGTTCGGCTGATACTCCACGCCGAGTTCCACACCTTCGGTCAGGGCCTTGGAAACGTTCTGCGGCGACGGGAAGACGAACTGGATCAGGTTGTCGATCTCGTTGCGGAACCAGGTGGCCGACAACTTGACGTGGTTGTTGAGGAAGGGCTGTTCAACGCCGGCCTCGTAACCAAGCGATTCCTCGGGCAGCAGGTTGGGGTTGCTGAAGCCCGGGTAATAGAGGTCCTGCGCGGTCGGCGGGCTGTAGGACTGCGAGACGCTCGCGTGCAGCCGTGTCTCCGAAGCCGGAACGCGATAGGCCACGGCCTGACGCCAGGTGAAGGCATTGTCGTAGTCGGTGTAGCTGTCGTAGCGGAAGGCGCTGACGAAGTTGAGCCGTTCGACCGGATTCCACAGGCCCTGGATGAACCCGCCGACACCGGTCTGATGTGCGCGGATGTTCTCCACTCCGGCTGCGTCGAACTGGCTGAAGGACAGGTCGACCATCGTAACTCCCGGAACGATCCGCAGAGTTTCAATCGGCTGCCACTCGGCCTGGGCGTCGACCTGGTGGGCGTCGACGGTGAGCTTGTTGTCCGAGGCGAACTGGTCGCGGTAGCGCTGCCACTGGCGGTCGAAGGAGTAGTAGGCCTTGGTCAAAAGCGTGTCGCTGACCTTCCACTCGATGCCCGGCGAGATGCGGCTGACCTCGCGCTTCAAGGTCGCGATCGGATCCGGGAACGACACGCTCCCGGGAGATCCGGCGGCGCTGGCGGCGAAGTTTCCCTTCAGGTCGAAGTAGAGGTCCTTCGTCGCTTCGTAACCGACCGACCCGCGGAACGACGTCATCTCGAACTCGCTGTTGGGGCGGGGGTATTCCGCGTCGAAGCGCGACGCGCTCAGGGCGTAGTCGAGCTTGCCCACCGCACCACGCGTTGAAGCCGCCTCGCGGAGCGTGTGGAAGCTGCCGCCCTCGAAGGAGAGTTCGCTCACCGGCTTGGCCAGACCGCGACCGGAGAAGGTCCGGAGGTTGATGACACCGCCGATGGCGTCCGCGCCGTAGAGCACGGATGACGGCGTGCGCACGACCTCGATGGAGTCGATGCCGTCGAGCGACAGGTTCTCGTAGACGAATCCGCCCGCGAGGCTCGGCGGAACGCGCCGCCCGTCGATGAGCAGGAGCGTGTGGTTCGCCTCCGTGCCGCGCACGAAGACGGAGGCCTGTTGTCCGGGAGTGCCGGAGGAGACATAGGCCAGGCCGGGCACGAGCTCGAGGGCCTGGGCGACCGAGCTGAACTTGCCCGCCTTGAAGTCCGACGAATCGACCGAAGTCACCGAGGCGGCGGTGGCGTCGACCGAGTCGGAGACGCGGGTGGCGGTGACGACGATGGACGGGAGGCGGTTGGTGATGGCGTTTTCCTGCGCCACGACGGCGCCGGCGAACGAAAGGCTGGCAAGGGCCAGACGACTTGGATTTTTCACTGTTGGTTCCTGACGGTTTCCGCACGGGGCGGAATGGGTTTCGGTTAAGAAACCAGTCCGGGAGTGGAAGACGACGTTCCCCGGGGGCCGCGTCCGAAACGCGCTGCCCCTGAAAACGACAAAGCCTCCGCCCCCGACAAAACGAGAACAAAGGCATTCTACATTCCCAGACCGCACACGCGGAACCTGGCTGGCCTCATCCTTCTCTAGGTCGGAGAAGAGGGTCTCCCCATCGGCCCGACTGTGCGGCGGACCGGCGTGAAACCCCTACGAGCGAAATCGCATTCGATATCCTGACTCCGGGCTTAAAACCTCGCTCCCGCCTTCCCAGACCTCGCGGTCCAGTGGCTGTGGGAGTTCGTAGCCCGATACAGTGGCGCAACCGTCCCCGAGTCTCACGGGGTTCCCTCCTGCGTTTCGGCCGGGACGGACGGACCGTCCCTTCAAATTTCCAAAGAGCGCAGCGGGATTAAGCCCCGGGGTGCAATGGTTCAAGACAAGAGTGGGTCGATTTCCGTTCCGGGCGGCGAAACCAGCACGACCATGCGGCGGCCGCACGCGGAGGTTGTCGGTTGAACGGGTTCCGTGAAACACTCCGCCATGACGCTCCCAAAACCAGGTTTCCGGATTGTCGTCTGCCTAATCGGCCTGCTTTTCATCTCCACGGAATCAGCGCGGGCGGCCAGCGAGGAGCCGCGACCGCTGTTCGTCGAGGGCTACGCCGGAAACACCAGCTACGCGCCCGGCGACGAACTGACGCTCCACGTCTCTACTAGCGCGGCCGCCTTCGCCATCGAGATCACCCGGGTCGGAGCGAAGCGGGACGTGGTCTGGTCGTCGCCTTCCGTCATCGGCAAGGAACTACCGGTTCCCGAGAACGCCTCGTCCGACGGCTGTGGTTGGCCCGCAGCCATCACGCTGAAGATTCCCGCTGACTGGCGCAGCGGCTACTATCAGGTGGCGCTTCGGGCGCGGGACACCGGCGGGAAGTTCACCCAGCGCAACACGCGCACGGCCGAGGGCAGCTGCTACTTCGTCCTCCGCGCAACTGAGCCCGGCAAGTCTTCCAAGATCCTTCTCCAGCTCTCGACCCACACCTACAACGCCTACAACAACTGGGGCGGCTTCAGCCTCTACGGATTCCACGGTCGCGGCGGCAACCAGGGTCATCGCGTGTCGATCGAGCGTCCGCCGACCAGCCAGTTCAGCAATTGGGAACAGCCCTTCGTCGAATGGGCCGAGCGTTCGGGAATCGCCCTCGAGTTCGCCGCGAATGGCGACCTGGAATCCCGCCCCGAGATCCTGAAGGCCTACCGGCTCGTCCTCAGCGTGGGCCACGACGAATACTGGTCCGCCCCGATGCGCGATCATCTGGAGAAGTTCATCGCCGACGGCGGCAACGTCGCCTTCTTCAGCGGCAACACTTGCTGCTGGCAGGTCCGGAGCGAGGACGGCGGCAAGTCGTTGACGAGCTGGAAACAGAACTACCACTCGGACCCGGTCTACGCCGAACGCGGGAGCCAGGCCACGCTCTCCTCGCTGTGGAGCCATCACCTTGTGAACCGCCCGGAGAACCAGCTCACCGGAGTCGGTTTCCTCTGGGGCGGTTACCACAAGAGCCACGGCCAACTGATGGATGGCAGCGGCGCTTTCACGGTGCATCGGCCGGACCACTGGCTCTTTGCCGGAACCGGGTTGAAGCGGAACGACTCCTTCGGCGGTAAGGACACCATCGTCGGCTACGAATGCGACGGCTGCGAACTGGTCTGGAAGGACGGTCTGCCCTTCCCGACCCATCGCGACGGCACGCCCAAGAGCTTCGAAGTCCTCGGCAGCGCGCCCGCCCAATGGCATCCGGACGATTCCGCGTGGTATGACAAATGGGAGAACGGTCGGAAGGGCAACGCCGTGCTCGGCGTCTACACGCAGGGCGGCACCGTCTTCACCTGCGGCAGCACCGACTGGGCCCACGGCCTGCGCGGCAAGGACCCGTTCGTCGAGAAGATCACCCGCAACATTCTGGAGAAACTGGCAAAATGATAACGTCCCGCGCCCTCCCCGTTCATCTCCTGGCCTGTGTCCTGTCTCTCCGGGCCATGCTCGGTTCCGCCAACGGCGCAGAGTCGTCTTCTCCGGACACGCTGCTCCACGATTTCGATCGCAGTGGGACGCCGGCGAGACTCACCAGCCGACCGGGCACAAACCAGATCCAGACCTGGGTCCAAGCCACCAAGGTCTGGGCCGATGCCGGGTTCAAGCTACCCGACGGCGTCACGCTGGTTGACGAAGCAGGCCGCGACGCCGGGCTGCGCTTCATAGACCTGAACGGCGACGGCTATGACGACATCCTGTTCTCGAATGCGAAAAGCTTCGCGATCCATCTCTGGACCAAGAAAGTCCGCGCCGACTTGGGCTGGACGAAAGGTTGGTCCCAGTTCGTCAAGGCGGGTGAACGCACCGGGGCGAAGTCGGAACCTCCCTCCGTAGTCGGTGCCGAAGTCTCGCTGGAGAACGGCATGGTCGTCGTGAAACGCGCCGGCACCACAGAGCGATTCTTGGCCGCATCCTTGATCGCCTTTGACATGCCAGCGCCCAAGTCGCCCGAAGAAGCGCTCGCCAGTTTCCGCGTCCGGCCCGGCTTCCGCGTCGAACTGGTCGCGGCCGAGCCGGTGGTGGTGGATCCGGTGGCGTTCGATTGGGGCGCGGACGGACGGCTCTGGGTCGTGGAGATGCGCGATTATCCGCTCGGTCTCGATGGCAAGGGCCAACCCGGAGGAGTCATAAAGATTCTCGAGGACGCCGACGGCGACGGGCATTACGAGAAGGCCACGACCTTTCTTGATGGCATTGCATTTCCCAGCAGCGTCATGCCCTGGAAGAAGGGCGTGCTCATTGCCGCCGCACCGGACATTTTCTACGCCGAAGACACGGATGGCGACGGCAAGGCCGACCTTCGAAAGGTGCTCTTCACCGGGTTCACGCCCGGAAACCAGCAGCATCGCATCAACGGCTTCGAATGGGGTCTCGACGGCTGGGTCTACGCCGCCAACGGCGACAGCGGCGGCAGAGTCAGATCTATCGTCACGGACAAAACCGTTTCGATCAGCGGCCGCGACATCCGGTTCCGGCCGGACACCGGCGAACTCGAGACTGTGTCCGCGGCGACGCAGTTCGGCCGGCGGCGCGACGACTGGGGAAACTGGTTCGGGAACAACAACCCCACCTGGCTCTGGCACGTCACGGTGCCGGAGCATTATCTCCGGCGGAACCCGCAACTGGCGGTGAAGAGCGTCCGTCACATCCTCGCCAACTACCCGGATTCCACCCGCGTCTTCCCCGCGAGCAAATCCATGGTGCGCCCCAACCAGCCATGGTCGATCAACCACGTCACCAGCGGATGCAGCCCGAGTCCCTACCGCGACGACCTCTTCGGTCCCGACTTCGCCACCAGCGTCTTCATCAGCGAACCCGTGCACAACACGGTCCACCGCGAAGTGCTCGCGAGGGACGGCAGCGGATTCACCAG
>CANJSG010000151.1 GCA_947476875.1 Verrucomicrobiota bacterium
CGAGATTTGGGGTGTCACGGCGCGGAGCATTTGCGGCTTACTTTGCCGATCATGACAGGTGGCATCTGCAGACCGGACAGAAGTCGATCGGCGCATTCACCCGCACCACTGCCACGGGTGGCAGGGATACGCGGTCGAAGTCCCTGCCCGAAACGATGGCCGAACATTTCGTCGCCGCCCGAGTAGCAGCAGCCGGGTTCGTTGGCAGAGCGGAAGCCGCGGCGGCACTCGAAAAACCAGTGAAATCCGGCCACCGGATCAAGCTCAAGGTCGACGCCATGCTCGACACCCTCATTTTTAAACTTGAGCGCCCGTAGTCATGCCGCTCAGGCGTCAGATGCCATGCACTTGAACCTTTTCCTGCGCCGTGACGTCGACCTAAACCATGGGGCGTGAGCTCCCGCGAAGGCTGACTGGTCTTTTCAGGCCTGCCTCATCCGGAACGATGCGGAGGAAGGTAGGGCGGTGATTCCAGCCCGCCGATGGAAGCCTCAGAACGCCCACCGGAAGTGCTTCCTTCTCAGGCAATGGCTTCGTTGGGAAACCGAGGTCCGCACGGGGCAGGCGGGCCAGGTTCCTTTGTTCATGGGAGCTCTTGGGTTACCGCCCCGGCTCCCAGGGGTGTCCATCAATCCGGGTCGGGCCTAATATGCCGGCCAGGACACGTCTCTCTTCTGAAACAGATTGCCGAGATTGGTAATGGTTCTGGTGATACGGCCACACTCGGCGTCCTACTTTTCATCTCATCGGGCGGATGACGCCTGTGATCTCGATGATTACCGGATGACCCTCAATGCGGCGCGGAATGAGTCTTTCGAGTTCCGTGTCCTTCGTCTTCACCATGACTTTCAGACAAGGGGTCTTGTCGTCGTCGAGCAGGCCGACGTAGACCCCGACGACTCCCGGGAGCGCCATCAATTCACGGTCGTGGTCCGCGAGCACGGCGCTGACGTCGCGGAGCGCGATGGAAGGCTTGTCGTGCATGCATCCACCGGCGAATAGCAGCCAGCCAGCCAGAAGAAAAACGCCCCGCTTGCCATTCGACAGGCGGGGCGTGAACCGGACATGAAGATTAGACGTCACTTGCCGACCATCGTGGCGGTGGCGCCAAGTTGGCCACCCACAAAGGTCAGCACCTGGTCGATGGGGTTGGCAATCGCGCTCGTATTGCTGCCTGCGAAAAGCAGTCCGACCGCCCGGGGATTGGTGCCCACGTTTTCCACCATGAGCGAACCGGAATCACCGGCGTTGAGGAACGAGCTCCTGGGATTTGAGATCACGATCTGGCCGGTAAACGTCTTGGTGAAGGCGACTCCGCCGGCGCATTCGTTGTCGTAGGTCACGCTGACGGTGGCGTTGAGCCCGGAGATACTGCTGGCCGTGAGTCCGGTCGTTCGACCGCTTTTCTTGACCGCCATCCGTATGGTTGGAGCCACGGTGTTCTTCGAGATGGTGCCGATGCCGAGAATGGATCCGTTGGTGTTGACCATGCCGACAGCGGCTACGGCGATGGAGACATCCACGTTGGCACCCGGCAGTGAGCTGAGCTTGACCAGTGTCCCGACGGACTGCGCTTTGGCCGAGTTGCACCCGACGTCGATCAGGCCGGGCTGGATGACCGGCTGGCCGTCAGCGGAGATACGACCGTTCCCTCCGGCCACGATGTCGGCCTCGAGCACGTGGTAGTTGCTCATGATGTATTGGACTCCTTTCACCTGGATCAACGCGCCCAAGGTGCCGCCGCAGCAGTAGCCGTTGGCGAGGTCGTAGGTCCATCCGCCCGACGTGCCAAGCTGGATGGGCGGGACCTGTTTGGCCGTATTGGCGAAGGCCCGGAACTTCTGCGTCGGTTCGACCCGGACGCCAACCCCTCTGAGCCGCGGAGGAAGGCTGCGGACGATGTCGGCTTTCGACGGGGAATCCTGGTCTACATAGACGACCAATGACGGAGCGCCTTTGTCGTCCAGACCGACAGCCGTTCCGAGGATTCCCGAAATGCGGATCAAATCCCGGGTCACCGAATCCTGCACCGCGATCACGGCTTTGACCTGCGGATGGTCGAACGCGAGTTCTTCGGGCGGCCCTCCCGCCCTAACGCCGAACTGGAAGCCGAACACCGATACGGCAGCCAGCAGCTTGCAGAAACGTCGTGGGTCGAATTTGGATAACTTCATAGGGTGTCACAGATGAACATGGTGGTATCAGATTTCAATCTTCCAGTGAACTCCCGCTTTGGTTCAAAAGGAGACCAACACTCGCCAAGCAGAAGCCACGTGATTGGATTACTTGGCAATGTTGGAGATCAGCAGGTTCGATGCCTTGTCAAAGACGCGGAGGTGCCGCCTCGCCTGTCTGGAACAGGGCCGCGAGATCCTTGGGCAACCGTTGCAAGATCTTCTCCTCCTCGATCCGCTGATCGAAGAGCTTGCGGACCAGTTCTCCTTCGTCCTTGGGATCCTAGGGAAATGGTCTTAGCGGTCGGACACGTCGTAGATAAAGGGGGGGAACATGCCGGAGTCATGCACGAAGCCGAGGCTGGGCACGTATCCGAGCGAGGTGACGACGACGGCGCAGAGGGCGTAGAGGCTGGCGTTCGCCGCGGAAAGGGCGGGATTGATGTCGTCCGCCGTGTCCCAGTTCTGCCGGTCATAGTTGCGGCCCTTCGAGGTCACGCCATGTTTCAGGCCAAGTTCCAAAAAGCCTAAAACAGTGGTGCCGGTGGCGGGATTCGAACCCGCACGGGTTTTGATGCCCTGAGGATTTTAAGTCCTCTGCGTCTGCCATTTCGCCACACCGGCAACGTTGTCAGTCAATGACTTGCCTTTTTTCTGCTCCTAGAAAAGTTGCTGTGGCCACATTTGCAAAGACAAAGGCCATGCAATGAAAAGCAACGCGCAGAACCAACTTGGAGACCGTTCCAGCCAAAGAAGGCAGTTTCCATAAGGTCATGGATGGACGCAAGCGCCCCGTCCGAGGGCTGTGGGTCCGCCGCGGCCGCTTCTATGCACGGATGCGCCTGCTTGGGGAGAAAGACGCCCGGCGGGTCTGCCTGGAGGCCGCGACGACGGTTCCCGAGGCCCGCGCGCTCATGGAGAAACTCAAGACGCAACGGGCCGACAATACCCTGCCCATCCTCCGGGAGACGCCCCGGCTGGCCGACTACATCGACCAATACCTCGCCGACCTGTCCGCAGGTGTCGGGACTAAGACGGCGAAGACGATAGTCAAGGAG
The DNA here is from genome assembly GCA_947476875.1 of Verrucomicrobiota bacterium. Taxonomy (GTDB): domain Bacteria; phylum Verrucomicrobiota; class Verrucomicrobiia; order Limisphaerales; family CANJSG01; genus CANJSG01. The sequence goes on from CANJSG010000151.1 coordinate 3,233, forward strand.
CGGTCGCAGTTGAAGCTGTGGGCGGCCGAACTTGGCACCGTCCGCCTGCCCAAGATCACCCGCGCGAGGTCTCACTTTAAAGCGATGAATCCCGCGTTCACCCAGTCCGCAGAATCGTCACACGATCAGTCCTCGCACATCCAAGCCCGGGATCATTCGGGCCATCGGAGGTGCTTATGGAGGAAATCAAAGGTTCCCTTTCGATTGATGGTGTGAGGTCCCACGAAGGTTTCCATCTTGCAGCGGTCGCCCAGGCCGAGCCTGACGGCGTGGAGAAAGTTCACCTTCGCGGATTCCCACGCGACGGGTTCATCCGGCGCCACGCCGTCGAAATGGCCTCGTTCGACCATGAACGGCCGAGGGGCGATCAGCGCGGCCACCTCGGCGTAGTTGAAGGTGCTGCCGAGATCGAACTCGAAGATTTCATACTCGCCGCCCCAGACGTAGCTGTAGCGCCCGGCCGTGCCGGAGGTGGCGGGGACCACGCCCGCGCAGGTGCCACGTTTCTCATCGGCGTTCGCATCAAAAAATCTCCGGATCGGACCTTTATGCAGGCACCTCCATCGACCAGGTGGCGGCAGAGAAGATCGGGCATTTGACCCGCTTCAAATCACTCGAACTCGGCTGCGAATCGAACCGCCGCAAGCCGGGGGATTGTGATTCCGGCTATTCGTGCGCCTACGAATACAACATGGCCTGGCGCAGCCCCCACCCAGCCCAGTGCGCCCGAAGCCAACCCCCGTCTCGTCTTGGAGCGGCTGTTCGGCTCCGGTTCGCCCGACCAGCGCATCCGCAATCTCAAGCGCCGCCAGATGGAAGAGCGCTCCATCCTCGACTTTGTCATGGAGGACGCCAGTGACATCCACGCACAGATGACCGGGCGTGACCGCCAGAAGCTCGTCCAGTATCTCACCAGTGTCCGTGAAATCGAACAGCACCTCGGACGCGCCGATCGGATGCCGGTGCCCGACCTCCAGTTGGACACGCCTGCGGGCATTCCGGCCAACACCGGCGAGCACATCCAGCTCATGTTCGACATGTTGCTCCTCGCGTTTCAGACGGACTCGACCCGGATTGCAACCATGCAGATCGCCAAGGAAGGCAGCGACCGGATCTTCCCCGAGACCATTGCCCCGATCGCCAAAATCGATCTGTGGTATACGCAGCTGCCCGCGAAATTCTCCGAGAAAATGGAGGCAACAAAGGATGTGGACGGTAAATCGCTGCTCCACAACTCCATGATCCTTTACGGCTCCGGCAACGCCGCCGGCAACCATCACACGCACCATGATATTCCGATCATGGTCGCGGGTTCGGGCGGAGGCAGGTTCAAGACGGGACGTTATGTCAAATTGGATGCGAAGCCGCTCACGAACCTGTTCCGCACGATGGCGGACCACATGGGCGCGCCGGGCGTCGAAAGGCTGGGCGATTCCACCGGCCTGTTTACCGCTTGAGATTGGTTAGGCGGCTCCGTGAAGATCGTAGCCTGTTCAACTCTCGGAATTCTTGCTGTGCTCTTCGTGACGCATTCCGCGATGCCGACCTCATTGCCGATAGGGCGAAAGGCGAAGTTCTGGATGACGGACTCTTACTAAACCAATCGAAGGAAAATTGTGCATAGACCTGTATCAGACGAAAACGCGGCGGTTCCGACATCGGGACGGGTTCGTGCCATTTTCTTGGCCCTGCTTTGCCTCACGATGGGTTGCGGAGCGCTGTCAACCCGGGCGTTCACCTCGGCGGATGCGGACGCCCTGTTCGACGCGCACGCCAAGGCATTCTACCGCGAGAAGGACGGCAAGGCGTGGTTCAAGGAAAGCACCGAGGGCGAAAAGAAAGTCTCCTACTGGATGCGCGCCGAGCAGTTGGAGATGGTGCTGGACGCCTACGAGCGGACCAAGAACCCGCAGCAGCTCGCGATGTTCACCAACCTGTTCCACGGATTCCTCGCCGACCACCGCACCAACTGGGCGCACAACCCCTTCAACGACGACATCATGTGGATGGTCATCGCCTGCACGCGTGGGCATCTGTTGACCGGCAACACCGAGTTCCGCGACGTCGCGAAGTTGAACTTCGACCTCTGCTACGAGCGCGCGGCCTCCACCAACCTCGGCGGCGGCATCTGGTGGAAGACGGACAACCGGTCGAAGAACGCCTGTGTCAACGGCCCCGGAGCGATAGCGGCGTTCCTCTTGGGCAAGGCGACGGGCGACGACGCCTACTTTACCAAGTCCACGAACATGTTCCTCTGGTTGCGCGCCACGTTGTTCGATCCGACGACCGGCCGGGTGGCCGACAACATCGGCACCAACGGGCGCATCGCACGCTTCGCGTTGACCTACAATCAGGGCACCTTCGTCGGCGCGGCCAACATGCTCGGCTTCACCAACGAGGCGAAGCTGGCCGCGACGTTCACGATGAACGAACTCTGCAAGAACGGGTATTTCCCGGCCGCTGGTGAGCGGGGCGACGGCGGAGGCTTCAGCGGCATCGGTGCCCGCTGGATCGCACGCTACATGAAAGAGCGTGGCGAGCAGGCCACCTTCGAGCCGTGGTTGCGGAAGAACGCCGACGCCGCCTGGCAGGCCCGTCATGCGTCGGACAATTTGGTGTGGCCTCGCTGGCCCGAGCCCACCCCGGATGGCGTCCGCTATTCCTGGGGCACCAGCACCGCCGTGGTGCTCCTGCAAGTGACGCCACCGACGGACACCGGGAAACCGGACACCTCAAAATGAAGGCCTTGCTCTGAAAATCATGAGCACAAAGGCCCCCAGCCCATCGAAGTCACAAGGGACAAGAAAGTCGTCTGGGGGGATGCAAGACTGGAAGAACATCGATGGCGTGACTGCGGTGCAGATTCTGGACGGTCCCGGAATCTCCGAAGTCCCCGGCCGGTCGGAACACTGACCGCCCAGCGAATGAAGTCGTGGACGGCCGGCGTCATGGTTGACAAAATAATTCTGTGATCCGAAGAACTCCAAACCAGGCATTTCTCTGGGTGATTTGCCTCTGCGCTTCGATTTTGGCGGGGCACACCGACACCCAGACCAACAAACCCAAGGCCGAGGTCTGGTGGTCGTTGAAGCCGGTGGTCCGATCTGCGTTGCCGGAAGGCACCGAGTCCAACCCGATTGATCGCTTCATCAACGCGGAGATCAAAACACGCAAGCTCAAGGCCGTCGGGCCAGCGGAGAAACTCACCCTGTTGCGCCGCGTTCACCTCGACTTGATCGGCATTCCGCCCACCCCAGCCGAGCAGGACGCCTTCTTGGCGAACAAATCCGCCGACGCCTACGAGAAGGTGGTGGACCGCCTTCTGGCGGAGGAACAGCACGCGGTCCGCTTCGCGAGGCATTGGCTCGACGTGCTGCGCTACGCCGACGCCGACGAGCGGATGACGGCCGCGCCGGGCATCCATCTTTGGCGTGACTGGGTCATCAACGCCCTCCACGACGACGTGCCCTACGACCAGTTCGTGCAGCTCCAACTGACCGGTCGCCGCGCGAACGAGCGCACCCAGATGTCAGCCACCGGCTACCGTTCGCGCAAGGAGCCGCGTCCCGGTGACCAGTTTGCCCTTGGTCTTCTGGCGCGCGGCACGGGAGAAAATCCACAGGAGCTGGCGATCAACGCCGTGGACACCGTTTCCACCGCGTTCATGGGCATGACGGTCGGCTGCGCGAAATGCCACGACCACATGTATGACCCGATCACGCAGACGAACTACTATTCGATGAAGGCGCTGTTCGATCCGCTCGTCCTGCGCAAGATCACGCTGGCCAGCGCCGCCGACCTGCTGGCCAATGGAAAGGCGATGGCGGAAGCGGAGAAGAAACGCGCGCCGCTGGAAAAAGCGGTCAACGACTTCGCCGCACCCTTCAAGACCAAGCTCTACGAGGAACGTGTGTTGATGCTGCCGCCGGAAGCGCAGGCGATCATTCGCAAGCCGGAGAAGCAACGGACGGTCGAGGAGCAGAAGGTAGCGGACGACTATTTCCCCATTCTGCGAATCGACGGCGACAAACTGACCGAATCAATGCCCGTGGAGGCGCGGAAGCAGTATCAGGAATTGCAACGGCAGTTGAACGCGGGAGGTGCGGCAACCACCGGCCGTCAAGCGCCGGCTCTTCCACTATTCTACGGCGTCGAAGTGGACCGTCTGCGCGAACAGGAGAAGAGCTACATCCTGACGAGTGGCGATCCGCTGCGTCCTGAGAAGGAGCACGAAGTGAAACCCGGCTGGCCTTTCGCGACTGAGGAGCCGGATTTCAGGGAAGGCCGCATCGAGGCGTTTGCTGACTGGTTGACCGCGCCGGAGAACCCGCTGTTCGCCCGCGTGGCCGTGAACCGGATGTGGCAATGGCATTTCGGCGAAGGCCTGCTGAAGAACACGAGCGACTTCGGCGTGTTTGGCGGTGCTCCATCGCATCCGGCGCTGCTGGACTGGCTCGCCTCGGAGTTTGTGCGGGACGGATTCAGCATGAAACAGATTCACCGGCTGATGGTGACCTCAGACGTTTACAAGCGGGCGTCCGAGGCGGGGACTGAGTTCGCCGAAAACCAAAACCTCGACCCGGGCAATACCGCTCTTTGGCGTTTCCGTCTGCGACGCCTGGAGGCCGAGCCGATCTGGGATTCCATTCATTCGGCCGTGGGTGACTTGGATCTGAAGGTGGGCGGTCCGTCCTTTGATCCAACTGCCGGTGGAGACGGGAATCGTCGTCGGAATGAATCGGCCGGCAACGGTGGCACGAGCTCAAAACGGCGCGGTGTCTACATGACGCGCGGATATTCCCCCAGCCGCGAGGTCACGCCGAACTTCCTGCAGACGTTTGACGTGGATGACGGTCGCGCTCCGTGTCCGCTGCGCACGCAAACCGTCACGGCTCCGCAGGCGTTGTTTTTGATGAACAGCCCCGACATCGACAAAGCGAGCGTCGAACTGGCGGACCGCCTGAAAAAGGAGACCAAGGGGGACCTGCCTTCGGCGGTTGATCTCGCCTACCGTTTGGCGCTCGCCCGGCCGCCTTCCGCTTCGGAAAAGACGAGCGCGCTGGCCTACCTTGAGAACGATGCCGCGCGCCTAAACCGCCTTTCCTGGCTGCTCTTCAACCTGGACGAGTTAATTTATGTCAGATAGCTCAAAGCCTTCGGCCATCTATCCGTGCGGGCGCTTGGCACGGCGCGATTTCATCCACCAGATCGGCGGCGGATTCTTGGGCCTCGCGCTCGGCGGTCTCTGGGCCGAGGCGGGCGAGATCAAGGACGTGGCCATCGGGCCTGACCACGCTGCGAAGGCCAAATCCGTCATCTTCCTCTTCATGTGCGGCGGGGTCAGCCACATCGATACCTTCGATCCCAAGGACAACAAGTGGGCCGGCAAATTCATCGATGCGATCGGTTTCGGCGACAATCTGGCCGCCATGAAACGCCCGGTCATTCCCTGCCTGCGGACCTTCACGCGCCACGGCAAGTCCGGCACTCCCGTCTCGGACTGGTTTCCGCACGTCGGCGGCGTCATCGACGACATCGCGGTTGTGCGTTCGATGTGGTGTCACGAGGGGAACCACTTTCCGGCGGTCGTCGAAACCCAGACCGGCCATCGCGGACGGGCCTTTGACAATCCGGCTTTCGGCAGTTGGGTTTCGTATGCGTTGGGCAGTGCCAACAAGAACCTTCCAACCTTCGTGAATCTCGGGCGGCCTTCCTCGCCCGTGCAGCTGACTGGCGGTTACCTCGGTGCGTCCGTCGCCGCGACGCCATTCCAAGCCGGCGAGACGCCCATTCCCAATCTCTATCCGCCCAAGGGTGGCTCCAGTGCCGAACGCGAACGGCAAATGCAGCTGCTCCACACGATGAACCAGGAATTTCGCGAACGTTACGCGATCAATTCGGATATCCAGGCCCGTGCGAAAGCCTATGAACTGGCCGCGCGCATGCAGCTCTCCGCGCCCGAGGCGGTGGATTTCTCAGGCGAGCCTGAGCATGTGAAAGCGCTCTATGGCATCGGCGAGAAAGAGACGGAGGAATTCGGAAAACAACTTCTGCTGGCGCGGCGCTTGGCCGAAAAAGGAGTCCGTTTCATCCAGATTTGCCATGCGGGTGGCGGCAACGGCGCGTGGGATTCGCATGGCGACATGAAGACGCACGGCCCGCTTTGTCGCGCCACGGACAAGCCCATTTCCGGATTGATCAAGGATCTGAAGCAACGCGGGATGCTGGACCAAACGCTTGTGGTTTGGACGAGCGAGTTCGGACGCACCCCTTGGTCCCAGAACACCACCGGCCGCGATCACAATCCCAAGGGCTACACATCATGGATGGCCGGTGGCGGCATCAAGGGCGGTGTTGTCCACGGAGGAACGGACGAGGTGGGATACAAGGCCGAGGATTCGCCGCACTACTACAGCGACCTGCACGCCACCATCCTTCAGCAACTCGGCCTCAACCATAAGAAGATCAAGGTAGAGGCCCTTGGACGAACGATGAAGTTGGTTGAGGATGGCGGTCCAATTAAGGAAATCATCGCTTAGCGCCTGTCTGAGAAATAGCCCGGTTGGGTAGGAGGCGGTAAAGAGAGGTCGGAAGCTTGACAGCGGCCGGCCGGAACCGGCTTGGAACCCTGCGCGGCAGCGGAATTGGGGCGATGCAAAACGCCTGTTTCCCGACCGACCTGAGCGACGCCCAGTGGCGAACGATCCTTCCCCATCTCCCCAAGCCGGCCCGACGCGGACGGCCCCGGACCGATCTCCGCCGGATCGTCCGTATCCGACCGATGAACTGGCCCGATGACACGGTGCCACGGGAGGAATACACGGAGGGCCATTTAGAAGAACGCTTCCCGACCCCGGTCATCTTCCCCAAATACGGAAGAATCGTAAGCGTCA
>CANJSG010000152.1 GCA_947476875.1 Verrucomicrobiota bacterium
CACCGTCCCGTCGCTCCGCAGCGCCAGACTGTGAGCCCCACCTCCGGCCAGGGCCACCACGTTGCTCAGCCCGGCGGAGATGGCCGTCTGGCCATAGTTATTGTATCCCCACGCGGCGACCGTCCCGTCGCTCCGCAGGGCCAGACTGTGAGAATACCCGCCGGCAAGGCCCACCACGCTGCTCAACCCGGCGGGGAGGTTCGTCTGGCCATAGTAATTGTCTCCCCACGCGGCGACCGTCCCGTCGCTCCGCAGCGCCAGACTGTGAGACCCGCCCCCGGCAAGGGCACTTGGCCCGGAGAACGCTCCTGCGTCGGTGTAGGGGCTGTGGCACTCATTGGTCACCGTCGCCGGGCCGTTCAAAGCCACGACCGCCGCCAACGGTGGGGTGGCCGCGTGGGCAGCGGGCGCGGACAGATTCAGGCCCACCACGAGCAAGGCCAGACGGGACAAGGAGCAGATTTTGTTTTTCACGGTTTTCACAGCCGCGCGAACGCTGGCGATCCCGGTGGCAGCAAGAATTTTGGTTCCTCGCTGTTTCCAATGGAGGGCAGAGGCTACGATCTAGTGGTCCGATATGATACAAAGCAACGGTCTTGAACAGTTACTTGAATCTATTCTGTCTTTTTTTCTGACAATTTAGGCTTCACGGTGACCGCAGCAGCCGAAGGCGAAGAAGCGGTGCGGCTCTTCGTCGAAAACCGCACCGCCATCGACCTGCTGCTGATGGACGTGATGATGCCCCGCATGGGAGGTCCCGAAGCCGTGCGCCAGATCCATCAACTTCGGCCGGATCTTCCCGTGATCTACGCCTCGGGTTTCAGCGGCGACCACCTCCGCGATATCGGAAACGTCGGCGGCCAGACCGACCTTCTGCAAAAGCCCTACGGCCAGGCCGACCTGATCGACCGCGTCAACTCGGCCATCCGATCCTCCAAGCTGCGCAACTGAAGCCGCCCAAGGCGGTCGTTGACACTGGAGGCCGCGGTTTCCTACCGTCACAGGGTAAACACCGGATGCACGGCCCCGATTTACGTTCGGGGCTTTTTGTTGTCCGGATACCGCACTGATAACAGCAGCTATGGCCAACACGATTCTCGTCGGCGCCCAATGGGGCGACGAAGGCAAAGGAAAGATCATCGACGTCCTGACCGAACAGGCAGACGTCGTGGTCCGCACCCAGGGCGGCAACAACGCCGGCCACACCGTCTGGGTGGGCAAGACGAAATACGTCCTCCACCTCATCCCCTCCGGCATCCTCTGGAAGGGCAAGACCAACGTGGTCGGCAACGGCGTCGTCATCGACCCCGTCGCGCTGGTCGGTGAACTCGACGGATTGGAGAAGCTGAAGGTCAACGTCGACGGCAAGTTCTACATCAGCGAGACCGCCCACATCGTCCTGCCCTACCACCGCGAACTCGACGCCCAGCGCGAAGTCCTCAAGGGCAAGAACAAGATCGGCACCACCAAGCGCGGCATCGGCCCCTGCTACGGCGACAAGGTCGCCCGCGTCGGCCTCCGCATGATCGACCTGGTCAAGCCCGAGCGCTTCGCCGCCAAGCTCAAGGACCGGATCAAGGAGAACAACGCCGTCCTCAAGGCCCTTGGAGCCAAGCCCATTTCCTACCAGAAGGTCCTCGCCGCCTACCGCGCCGCCGGCGATCGCCTCGCGCCCTACGTGACGAACACCGTCGTGCTGCTCCACACCGCGATGCAGAAGAACAAACACATCCTCTTCGAAGGCGCGCAGGGAACCTTCCTCGACATCGACCACGGCACCTATCCCTACGTCACCTCGTCCAACACCACCGCCGGCGGCGCCTGCACCGGTTCCGGCGTCCCGCCCCACCGCATGGACCGCGTGGTCGGCGTGATGAAGGCCTACACCACCCGCGTGGGCGAAGGCCCGTTCCCCAGCGAAAGCGCGCAGATCTCCGACATGCTCCACGGCATGGGCCGCGAATTCGGCTCCACCACCGGCCGCGCCCGGCGCTGCGGATGGTTTGACGCCGTCGTCACCCGCCACGCCGCGATGGTCAACGGCATCGACGAGATCGCCATCACCAACACCGATGGCCTCGACACGCTCACGGACATCAAGGTCGTCATCGGCTACAAGCTCGATGGCCAACGCCTCAACCATCTGCCGAACGACCTCGAGGACCTCGGCCGCGTGGAACCGATCTACGCCGAGTTCCCGGGCTGGAACACGCCCACGCACGAGATCACCTCGTGGAAGAAGCTCCCGCTCAAGTGCCGGAACTACCTCAAGGCCATCTCCGAGCTCACCGGAGCCAAGCTGTCCATCGCGTCGGTGGGACCCGGCCGCGAGCAGACGATGTTCTTGTGAGCCTTGTCTTGGATTGCCCCGCTGTTAGCGTGCGGCCATGAAATTCAAGGTTCTGGTCCAGCCGGATGAAGACGGTGTCTTCGTCGTCGAATGCCCCTCACTGCCGGGTTGTATTTCACAGGGAGCAACACGTGCCGAAGCGCTCTCCAACATCCGCGATGCCATCGGAGGGTATGTGGAAAGCCTCACCAAGCACGGCGAGCCGGTGCCCCTGCCGATCACCGAGGAGGTTGTGGAGGTCGGTGCTTGAGCAAACTGCCGGTCTGCTCCGGAGCGGATGCCGTTCGTGCCTTTAGGCAATCGGGCTACGGACTCGATCATCAAACGGGCAGCCACATGATCCTCCGCCGGGCCGACGGACGCCGACTGACGATCCCTAACCACAGGGAATTGGCCAAGGGCACTTTGCGTTCGTTGATCCGGGAAGCCGGACTGACAAAGGAAGAGTTCGAGGTCCTGCTACGTTCATGAGCGATCCAGTTTCAAAACTTTCCCCGCAGGCTCTGGCGGCCATTCCCACCCACGTCGCGGTCATCATGGATGGCAACGGTCGTTGGGCGAAGCAGCGCGGACTTCCTCGCGTTGAAGGCCATCGCAACGGCGTCGAATCCGTCCGCACGATTGTTCGCAGCGCAGGCGAGGTCGGAATCAAGTATCTCACCCTCTACGCCTTCTCCGTGGAGAACTGGAACCGGCCCAAGGACGAGGTCGACACCCTGATGAAGTTCCTCGCCCGCTTCCTGAAGAACGAGATCGGGGAGCTCAACAAGAACAACGTCCGCCTCGAAGCCATCGGCCAGATCTGGCGCCTGCCGGAGTTCGTCCAGGAACAGCTGGAAAAGACCAAGGCGGCCCTGGCAAAGAACAACGGCCTCACCCTCATCCTCGCCCTCAGCTACGGAGGCCGGACGGAACTGGTCGAAGCCACGCGGCTCATCGCGGGGAAGGTGAAGGCCGGCCAGCTTGATCCGGCGGAGATCAACGAACGCGTCATCGCCGACCATCTTTACACCCGGCACTGGCCCGATCCCGACCTGCTTATCCGCACCAGCGGCGAGGTCCGCGTCAGCAACTTCCTGCTCTGGCAGATCAGCTACGCCGAGTTCGTCGTCACGCCGACGCTTTGGCCCGACTTCCGCAAACCGCAGCTCTTCGAAGCCTTGGAAGAGTATGCCCGGCGACATCGTCGTTTCGGCGCGGTTTGAAGTCCCGCCTCGACACCTTTGCCGCCCGCCCCCTAAAACCCGGCGTGCCCGATCCGTCAGTCACGCCCGCCCCGTCCCTTGCCGCGCCTTCCAAGGGCCGCATCTTCCTGCGTCGACTGACGAGTTCCGTCATCCTTTGGGCGGTCGTTTTAGGCGCCTTATTTTCCGGTCACCAGGTTGTTTCCAGCGTCGTCTTCGTGGCGTTGATCGGGTTCCTGGCGGTCACAGGCCTGATCGAGTTCTACGGCATGGTGGAGAAGCGCGGTCTCGTCTGCTTCCGCAATCTCGGCATCGCGGCGGGCATACTGCTGATTTTCGCGACGTTTGCGCAGTCGTCCGGCTTGTTCTTCAAGAACCTGGCTCCCTCGAAGACGAACGACTTCGAGACCTCGATCCTGATCGTCTTCGTCCTCGGGCTCTGCATCCGCCAGTTCGTCTCCAAGACCAACACCGCCGGAATCCTCGCCATCTCCACGACCCTGTTCGGGCTGATGTATGTTCCGTGGCTCCTGAACTTCATCCAGAAGATCCATTTCTTCCCGGGCGTCGAGGGCAACCACTACATCCTCTACTTCATCCTCGTGACCAAGTTCAGCGACTGCGGCGCTTACGCGGTCGGATCGCTGATCGGCAGACACAAGATGATCCCCCGCGTCAGCCCGGGGAAAACTTGGGAAGGCTTCGGCGGCGCCATCGTCGTCTCCACGGCTGCGAGCGTGATCTACTACAAGCTGGCCGGATCACACCTCGCCGGAATGACGATGCTGCACGCGGTCATCCTCGGAATTCTCCTGAGCGTCGCCGCCGTCGTGGGCGACCTGATCGAATCGATCTTCAAACGCGAGGCCGGCCTGAAGGATTCCGGCAAACTCTTCCCCGGTATCGGCGGCATCCTGGACCTGCTCGACAGCCTGCTGTTCAACGCGCCGCTCATGTATCTCTACCTGCGCCACGTCCTGACCAACTGAGTCCGGAATCCAGAATGAAAAACATCGTCCTCCTCGGCTCCACCGGCTCCATCGGCACCAGCACCATCAAGGTCGCCGAAGATCTGCCCGGTGAAATCCGCCTCGTCGGCCTCGCCGCCGGCGGCAACGCCGACCTGCTGGTCGAGCAGGCCAGGAAGTTCGGCGTCGCCCAAGTTTCCATCAACAACCCGTCCAAAGTCGCCGGCGTGAAGGCCGCCATGGGTTCGACCGCAGAGGTCTCCTGCGGCACCGAAGGATTGCTCAAGTTGGCTACCCTGCCCGAAGCCGATATCGTCCTCATCGCCATCGTCGGCATCGCCGGACTGCAACCAGCCCTTGCCGCGATCCGTGCGGGCAAGGACATCGCCGTCGCCTCGAAGGAGATCCTCGTCATGGCCGGCGAGACCGTGATGTCCGAAGCCAAGAAACACGGCGTCAAAGTCCTCGCCGTCGACAGCGAACATTCCGCCATCTTCCAGTGCCTCGACGACAAACCGCCCACGTCCGTCCGCAACCTTTGGCTGACCGCATCCGGCGGGCCCTTCCGCGACAAGCAGGTTTGGCCCAAGGAAAGTTTCCCCGGCATCACAGTCGAGAAAGCCCTGAAACACCCAAGCTGGGTCATGGGCCGGAAGATCACGATCGACAGCGCCACGCTCTTCAACAAGGGGCTTGAGATGATCGAAGCCCGTTGGCTCTTCGACATCGAGATGGCGCGAGTTCAGGTTGTCGTCCATCCGCAGAGCATCGTCCATTCGATGGTGGAATTCATCGATGGATCGATCATCGCGCAGCTCTCGACGCCCGACATGTGCCTGCCCATCCAGTATGCGCTGACCTATCCCCGCCGGATGAAGAGCGACCGCGTCCAGACGAACTTCCCAGCCATCGGCACGCTGACCTTCGAACCGCCTGACTTGGAGCGGTTCCCCGCCCTCGGGCTGGCCCGACGCGCTGGTGAGATCGGAGGGACGCTGCCGGCCGTGTTGAACGCGGCCAACGAGGTCGCTGTCGACTTGTTCGTGAACCGCCGCATCGGCTTCCCCGACATCACCGCCACCGTCACCCGGGTGATGAACGCGCACCAGATCGTCGATCGCCCGTCGCTCGACCAGATCCTGGCCGCCGACGCATGGGCCCGCCAGGAAGCCTCCCGCTAAGCAGGTTGCCGCCCGGCCCAACGCCAAGTAGCTTCCCGCCAACAGAATTCATCCGTGGAAACCCTTCTCAACTACATCTACATCGGCGTGGTCGTCGTCCTCCTCTTCGGCGCAGCCATTTTCGTCCACGAATACGGCCATTACTGGGTGGCGCTCCGACGGAAACTGAAGGTCGAGGAGTTTGCCATCGGGTTCGGCCCGAAGCTCTTCTCGTGGCGCGCGAAGAACGGCGTCCTTTGGTCGATCCGAGGCATTCCCGCCGGCGGATTCGTCAAGCTGCCGCAGATGATCACGTCCGAGGCCATCGAAGGTAAGCCCGAGGAGGAACTGCCTCCGATCACGCCGCTCTCGAAGATTCTCGTCTCCGTCGCCGGGCCGTTCATGAACGTGGTCTTTGCGTTCGCCATCGCGACGTTCATCTACATCGTCGGTCTTCCGCAGCCGGTGAACCCGTCGATCGTCGGCTACGTCGACCCAAAGTCCGACGAAGCGAAGCTTGGCATCAAGGAAGGCGACCGTGTCGTCGCGCTGGAGGGCAAACCGGTCAAGACGTGGCAGGACGTGAACATGGGAACGATCCTCGCCCTGACCAACACGCTCCGAGTGACCTTTGACCGCGCGGGACAGCAGTTCACCCATCCGTTGAAAGCCGAGGTCAGCGAAGTGTTCGGGCTCAAGATTCTCAAACTGAACCCGAAGGACCATCCGATCCTGATCGGCATCAAGGCCGACGGCCCGGCGGCCAAGGCCGGACTCGTGACCGGCGACGAGGTCGTCAATTTCGCCGGGGTGCCGGTCGTGGCGCGCGAGCAGTTCATCGAACTCGTCCGCAAACGTCCCGGCCAAGCGACCCCGATCGAGGTGAAACGCGCCGGGCAGATCCTGCCCTTCTCGGTGACTCCCGCCGCAGATCCGGCGGAAGGCGTCGGGCGAATCCAGGTCGAGGTCGGCAGCAACTCGAAGCAGGTCTTCGAAGTCATGCGCCCCGGGCCCTTGCCGTGGGTCCAGGTAGCCAACGTGTTCGACCAGATGGTTTCCACCCTCAAGGCCCTGGTCTATTCGAAGCAGACCGGCGTGAAGGCGAAGGACCTCAGCGGACCCGTCGGAATCATCTCCGGACTCGCCATCCAGGTGAACACGGACTACCGGCTGGCCCTAAGCTTCCTGGTGCTTCTGAACATCAACTTGGCCGTCCTGAACATGCTCCCGATCCCGGTCCTCGACGGCGGGCACATCGCGATGGCGATCCTGGAAAAGCTCCGCGGCAAACCCCTCAGCGTCCGGTTCGTGGAACTGACCACCTCCGCCTTCGCCATCCTCCTCATCTCCTTCATGGCCTACGTGACCTTCTTCGATGTGAAGCGGTTCCCGCTCTTCAAGGCCATGATGAACGCCGACACCAAGGTCGAACAGGCGACGAACGCTCCAGCTTCCACACCGTCACCAGCCCCTTAGGGCGACCGGTGACGCAGTGATCCGGATTTTCCGTTTGTCGGACCGCCAAGAAGCCTCATTTTAGGACTCTGCGATGAACTATTGCCATTCGCCATATTCCTTCAGTCGCCGCGTGAGCCGCGAAGTTGTCGTCGGTGATCCCTCCAAGGGCGGAGTCGTCATCGGCGGCGCCCATCCCGTGGTGAAGCAGTCCATGCTCACCTGCGACACGATGGACACCGCGCTCAGCGTGAAGCAGACGCTGGAACTCGTCGCCGTCGGCTGCCAGATCGTCCGCATCACCGCGCCGACGGTTAAGGACGCCGCCAACCTGGAGAACATCGTCCGCGCACTCCATGCCGTCGGCTGCCACGTCCCCATCGTCGCCGACATCCATTTCAAGCCCGACGCCGCGATGGAGGCCGTGAAGTGGGTCGAGAAGATCCGCATCAACCCCGGCAACTACGCCGACTCGAAAAAGTTCGCCGTCAAGGAATACACCGACGAGGCCTACGCCGCCGAACTGGCCCGCATCGAGGAGCGCTTCACGCCGCTCGTGCTCGAATGCAAACGCCTCGGCCGGGCCATGCGCATCGGCACGAACCACGGTTCCCTCAGCGACCGCATCATGAACCGCTACGGCGATTCGCCGCTGGGCATGGTGGAAAGCGCGCTGGAGTTCGCCCGCATCTGCCGGAAGAACGGCTTTCACAACTTCGTCTTCTCGATGAAGTCGTCGAACCCGAAGGTGATGATCGAGTGCTACCGCCTGCTCACCGCCCGCCTGGCGAAGGAAGGCCCGGACTGGAACTACCCGCTGCACCTCGGCGTCACGGAAGCCGGTGAAGGCGAGGATGGCCGCATCAAGTCCGCCATCGGCATCGGTTCCCTGCTCTGCGACGGCGTCGGCGACACCATCCGCGTCAGCCTCACCGAAGACAGCCCGCACGAGATCGCCGTCTGCAACGAGCTGGTCGCGCAGATCCCCGTTCTGACCAACCGGAATCAGGAATCCGGGATCGGGCATCTGGGGTTCTCCTTCGACCCATTTCACTACGAGCGCCGTGAATCGACCACCATCGAACTGGCTGACTCGATCAAGGCGGGCGGCGAACAAACCGTCCGCGTCGTCGTGACCAAGGCCACCTTCGACAAGGTCGCCCCCAAGATCCGTCCGAAAGACGACGTGAAACCCGAGGCGGTCTATGAAGACCTGAACATCCTCGAACTCGACCCGACCCAGCCGCTCTCCATCGACCAGATCAACTGCGACACGCAATTGGTGACGGTGAAGGACGGCGTGAACCTTCCGCCGATCACCGCGTTCCGTTTGCTCGTCAGCCACCTCAAGAAACTCGGCCGCAAGAACCCGATCCTGCTGAAGGATTGCCTCGCGTTTGAGGCCGTTCCGCTTGAACCCAGCGTGGCCCTGCTCCTCGCCTCGGTGAACATCGGCTCCCTCCTCGCCGACGGCATCGGCGACGCCATCCTGGTTCGCGGTGAAAGCGGCGCAGGCCAAAGCCTCCGGCTGGCATTCAACATCCTCCAGGCCGCCGGTTGCCGTTCCTTCAAGACCGACTACGTGGCGTGCCCGAGCTGCGGCCGCACGCTCTTCAACCTCCAGACCGTCACCGCCCGGATCAAGGAACGCACAGCGCATCTCAAGGGCGTGAAGATCGCCATCATGGGTTGCATCGTGAACGGCCCCGGCGAAATGGCGGATGCGGACTTCGGCTACGTGGGCGGCGCGCCGAACAAGATCAACCTCTACGTCGGCAAGACTCCCATCAAATTCAACATCCCCGAAGCCGAAGCGGTCGACCGCCTCGTGGATCTCATCCGCGAACACGGCAAATGGGTGGAGCCGGAGCCGGTCGCAGGCGCAGTTGCCTGATCGTCACCAATTCTGAAACCGAAACGCCCCGGCTCCTCGCGGAGTCCGGGGCGTTTTGCTGAAGACTTGGTGACTGCTCAGATGATCGTGCCGTGCGGGATGACGGCGTTCTTGGGGATGATCACGACGCCGTCGCGGATGTAATACATGGGGTGGTCGACGTCGGTCGGCTTGTCGTAGGGCGTGATGACGCAGTTGTCGCCGATGCGCGCGTTCTTATCGACGATGCATTCCTCGATGCGGGTGTTCGCGCCGATGCCGATTCGCGGAATGCTGCGGGCGGAGTTTTCCAGGATGGAATTCTGGCTCTCGTAGTAGTCGGAACCGAGGACGATGGTGCGCCGGAGGCAGGCGCCCTCCGCGATGATGCTGCGGATGCCGACGAGGGAGTTCTCCACCCGGGCGCGGTTGATGATGCAGCCGTCGGAGATCACGGCGTGGTTGATGGCGCCGCCGTTGATCTTCGAGGCCGGCAGGAAGCGCGGGCGCGTGAAGATGGGCGACCCCATGTCGAAGTAGTTGAAGCGCGGCAGTTCGGCGCAGGCGTCGAGGTTCGCCTCGAAGTAGGCGCGGATGGTCCCGATGTCCTCCCAGTAGCCCTGGAAGACGTAGGAGAAGACGCGGTGCAATCCGATGGCCCCGGGGATGATGTGTTTGCCGAAGTCGGTCTGCGTGTTGTCCAGCAACTTGATCAGCACGTCGCGGTTGAAGACGTAGATGCCCATGGAGGCGAGGAACTGGTCCTCGTCGGCCGGGACTTCGAGCGACTTGTTCATCGACGCCGGGATCTTGAGCGAATCCAGGACGGCGGGATCCTTCGGCTTCTCCTCGAAACGCGTGATGCGCTTCTCCCCGTCGATCTGGAGGATGCCCAAAGATCCGGCGGGCTCGCGGCCAACCGGGATCGTGGCGACCGTGATGTCCGCATAGGTCTGGATGTGCTGAGCCAGGATCTTCCGGTAGTCCATCCGGTATAGCTGGTCGCCGCTGAGGATCAGCGCGTATTGGAAATCGTTGTTGAGAAAATGGACGAGGTTC
>CANJSG010000153.1 GCA_947476875.1 Verrucomicrobiota bacterium
ATCTGGACCGCGCTCCCTTGGATTTCTCTGCTGCTGATCAAGAACTACAAGGTTGAGAGCCACGCCGACCCAGTGGCCTACCTCATAGTCATTCTCCACATGGTATCGTTTAACGTGGTGCTATTTTTTCGAGACGGCGGTTATGGCCCTGGTGCCCTAGGAGAAAGCGATTGGTATGTCGTGGCTTCGATCGTGAATTTTTGGACGGGACTGGCTGTTCTTTTCGTCGACCACCTGTCCCGGAGAAAGAGCGGCTGATAATCTCCTCAACCGGGTGCCATGGATGGAGAGGTTCAATGCGCGGAACGCTGCGGGTAGATGGTAGGGACATCGCGCTGCGATGTCCCCGCGCCGGAGGCGCGAAACGAATTCAGCGAAAGCTTTCGCTAGGCTTTGGTTGCGCCGCTCCGCGGCGCGGACGACGCAGCGCGCCGTCCCTACCTCACCCCACCTTCAGCACCGCACGCGCTTCCGCCATGCCGGGAGCCGGGCGGCCGAACTCGCTGGCGGTCACGCGGGCCAGCGCCACGAGGTGGCGCCACTTGAAGGCGGCGCGGGTCGCTGCGAATTCCTCCGATGCCGTGCGGTAGAACTTCTCCGCGTGCAACGAGCCGTCCTCGCTCACGGCGTAGCGCAGCAGCAGATCGAACACCGGCCGCGGCGCATGGCCGAGCTGACCGTAGCGATGGACGAGCGCGCTGGCTCGGACTTGGAGGTTGCCACGGACGGCTTCGTCGAGTTCGCGCAGCAGCACGGTGGCCTTACTTGAACGGCAGCACCGCCGCCAGGAGCATGGTGACCGCGAACCCGACCAGCGACACCACGGTCAGGGTGACCGTCCAAGTCTTCAGAGTTTCCTTTTCGGTCATTCCACCAAGGCGGCTCACGACCCAGAAGCCCGAGTCGTTCATCCACGAGCAACCGAACGCGCCGAAGCCGATGCTGAGGAAGAGATACATCTGGTGCACCGGAAGCGTGCTGACACCGGCGGCATCGACCGACAGCGGATACAGCATGGCCGAGGTGGTCAGCATGGCCACGGTGGCCGAGCCCTGCGCGATGCGGAGGATGAGCGCGACGACGTAGCCGAGGACGAGGATGTTGATCTTGTAGTCGAGGGCGACGGCCTTGATGGCGTCGGCCATGCCCGCGTTGCGCAGCATCAGCCCGAACGCGCCGCCGGCCGCGGTGATGAGGATGATTGTTCCCGCCGTTTCAAGGGGCGCGGCGAACATCGACTCCAACTCGCCGAACTTCAGCTTGCGCTGCCGGATGAGCACGATGCACGCGAGCACCGTCCCGAAGAAGAGGGCGATGTTCTTGTCGCCAATGAACTCGACCCACTTCATGGCGGTGAGGAATCCGCCCTGACCGCCACAAAGGGAGACGAGTCCCTGGGCCCATGCGCGACCTTCCGCCGCCGCACCCTGGGCCACGGTGAAGAACGACGCGAAGCTGATCATCAGGATCGGCACCACCACGGGCGCGATGGAAACGAGGAATCCGGGCAACTCGGACTCGGGCTTGTCGACGATCTTGCGGAGATCCGCCAAGGAGGATCCGGGTGTTTCGCGAAGCGGGATCTCGATCCGCTTGTTCAACCACCGCGAGAAGAGCCAGCCGCCCAAAGCCGCCGGCAGTCCCACGATGAAGCCCGCCATGATCGACAGGCCGACATCGACCTTCAGGTTCTCCACCATCGCCATCGGTCCCGGGTGCGGCACGGTCATGGAATGCGTGGTCACGCCGCCGGCGCAGATCACCATCACGTAGAGCAGGTAGTCCTTCCCCGTGCGGATGCGCAGCGCCTTCGCCAAAGGCACCATCAGCATGAACATCGTGTCGAAGAAAATGGGGACAGAGAGCACGTAGGTGCTGAGCAACAACGCGACGCCGGCGTTGTTTTCACCGAAGGCCGCGAGGAAGCGCCGCACCACCTTGTCGGCCGCGCCCGATTCCATCAGGCACATGCCGATGAGACCGGCAAAGCAGATCGAGATCGCGATGCCGCCGGCCGTCTTGCCGAACTCGGTCGCCGTCATCTCCACCGCCCGGGCGAAGTGGAACTTCGGCGCGGACTTGCCCGGCTCCGGGAACTTCTCCGCCAGAGGGCTCGTCTCGCGGGATTCGGGGAGCTTGTCCGCCATGAGCCCGGCGATGAGCGCCGCGCCGATCAGGGCGACGAACGCGGGCAGCCTGAGCTTCGAGATGCCCAGCATGACGAAGCCGACGCTGACAATGAGGATCACGAACGGCCAATAGGTCGTGGTAGCGGCGAGAAGTTGCATGGATTGCTATTAAGGGTGCCTTAGACCGGCCTCCCGGGGGCAAGCGGTAATCCAAAAAAAATCGGCGCGGGACGGAATGGGCTCTTCCCCGTTCCCACGTCGGATCGCCGCGGTTCCTTGCAGTCTCCACGGGAAAAACACTCCTTGCCGGCCCGGCATGGCCGGCCTACGCGGGCTCGGCGATGAGGTCGTAGTCGGTGTGGCCGACGATCTTCACGCGGGCGAATTCGCCGATGGGCAGCTTGCCGCGGATGTAGACGCGGCCGTCGATGTCGGGCGCGTCGGCTTCGCCGCGGGCGATGAGATACTTGCCTTTGGTGCCGAGGGCGGATGAGCCGGTCTCTTCGCCACGGATAAGTCCGTGTTCCCACGAACTGACGTTGGCCTTGGCCAGTTCCTTGGCCGAGGCTTCGCCTTCTACGAGCACCTTGAGCTTCTTGCCGACGAACGATTCCGACACGGCCATTGCCACCTTGTGCTGCGCGGCCATGGCGAGTTCGCGGCGTTTCTGGCGTTTCGCGGGCGAAAGCTGTTTCTCCATCCGGCCGGCCACGGTGCCGTCTTCCTGCGAGTAGGCGAAGACACCAAGGCGCTCGAACTTGGTCACGTTGATGAAGTCCTCCAGCGTCTTGAAGTGCGTCTCCGTCTCGCCGGGGAACCCGACGATGAACGTGGTGCGGATGGCGATGCCGGGAATGCCGGCGCGGATGCGGGCGATGAGGTCGCGGATGTATTGGCCGCTGGTCTCGCGGCGCATCCGGGCCAGCATGTCGTCGTGGATGTGCTGGAGCGGCATGTCCACGTAGCGCGCGACCTTGTGGCATTCGTCGATCGTGCGGATGAGCTCGTCCGTCCAGTGGGCCGGATGCGTGTAGAGCAGGCGGATCCAGAAGTCGCCCTTCAACGCGTTCAGCTCGCGCAGCAGCGTGCAAAGCGTGGTGGCGTCGACCGCGAGCGCCTTGGTGGCGGCGGTAAACTTCTCCGGCGACGCGATGGCGCGGGAATGGTTCGGGCGCAGGTCGAGGCCGTAGTAGGTCGAGTCCTGGGAGATGAGGTTGATCTCCTTCACCCCGTCGGCGATCAGGCGCTTGGCCTCTTCGACGACGTCGTTCTGCTGGCGGCTGCGATGCGTGCCGCGCATGCGGGGAATGATGCAGAAGCTGCAGGTATGGTTGCAGCCCTCGGCGATCTTGAGGTAGGCGAAATGCTTCGGCGTGAGGCGGAACCTCGGCGTCTCCCAGCTCGGGATGTAGTTGGGCCGGACGTGGACATCCATCAACGGGCCGGAAGGCGCTTCGGCCGTCAGCGCCAGGACTTTCTTGGTCTGGCCGAACTTGTCGGTGCCGCGGAGGGTTTCCTCGTGGTCGTGAGTGTGGCCGGCCTTGGCGTGCAACTCGGTGAGCCTGGCCTTTACGGCCGTCTTGCGTTTCCGGGGAGTTGGCGGGTTGAGGAGCTTCTCGGCGCGGAGAGCGATGGCGCGTTCGACGATCTGGCCGACCTGCGCGACCTGATCGATGCCCATGAAGGCGTCCACTTCGGGAATGAGCTTCGGGAGATCGTCGCGAAACCGCTGCGGGAGGCAGCCGGAAACGATCAGGGCCTGGCCGCGGTTGCCGGCTTCGCGGACTTCGTTGGAATCGAGGATCGTGTCGACGCTCTCCTCCTGCGCGGCGTCGATGAACGAACAGGTGTTCACGATGACGGCATCGGCCTGGGACGGGTCGTTGGTGATCTCGACGCCGCCCTTGAGGAGCGAGCCGAGCATGATCTCGGCGTCGACAAGGTTCTTGGCGCAGCCGAGGGAGATCAGGCCGACCCGGAGGGGACGTATTGGCGACAGGGGCTTCGATGACTTCATATCCGCGAGCGCGGGAGCCTAGAGGACGCGGTCGGGGAAGCAAACCCCGGTTTGCTTGGGTCTTGGGCCTTCTCATTCTCGCGCTCGTTCTCCTTCTCGAAGGATTGAGCCGAGGACGAGAATGAGGACGAGAATGAGAAGGAGAATGAGAAGGAGGACGAGAAGGAGGACTGAGACTCCGCCAAGAGGACGTGCGAGCTTATCGGCCTGCGGAGAGCTGTGGAGTCTTGGTGGCCACTTTCTTCAGGAAGAAGTCGGCGAGTTGGACGGAGCCTTCGCGCAGTTGGGCGCGCTCATCGGCTGAAAGCCCGGCCGGATCGAAGCGTAGCCGCAGATGAAGGCGACGCAGCAGGACGAGCGAGTTCTCGAGGTTGTCTCCCAGCGAGCTACGAAGCCGATTGCGCCACTCAGCAATCGTTTCGTTCTCCGAGCGGTCGAGACCCTGCTCCGAGAGGACGGCTTCGAGTTTGAAGTATTCCGAGTCTTCGCCCGGCCAGTTACGGCGAGCGGCGGCGGCTTCAAGTTGGCGCTGGCGGCTGCGGCCCAGACCGCGGCTCACACGCCAGCCGACGTAGAGCAACATGGGAACGAGGATGTAGGGCAGGAGCTTCTGCCAGGAACGTTCTTCCTTCAGCCAACGGAACTTCGCGAAGCCGTATTTCAGGGCAGCGATCCAGTCGTTGAATGGTTCCCAGAAGGATTTCAGCTTGTCCTCCTCGTTGAACCAGCCGCCCGGCGTGGTGTCGACGTTGTGCCAGGCGCCATCGATCCATACGAGCACCCAGGCGTGGGCGTGGCGTTGGCGGACGATGTAGGTCTTGGCGTCCTTGGCCAATTCGTCGACCGCGAACCCGGTCGCGTAGCGTGTCGGGATGCCGAGTTGACGGAGGAGGAGAGCCGTCGCCGTGGCGAAATACTCGCAGTGCCCGGTTCGTTCCTTCAGCAGGAAGCGGGAGAGGGGAAATTCATCGTTCTTCGAGTTGTAGTCCGGGATATTTAAGAAGGTGGTGTAGCTGAAGTTGCGCCCGAAGAACTGCTCCAGGACGCGAACGGCCATAGCCGGATCCGTCCCCACTTCGAGGCCCAGTTCTTCGACGGTCTTTTTCAACGCGGTGCGTTCGGAACCTTCCGGAAGGTCCAAGTCGACCGGCACGGGACCGACCTCGAAGGTTCGACGGTCGGTGTAGTGGGCGCGGAACCGCACGAGGCCGGGCCCTTGCCGGGCCCGGATCGCACCAAGTCGGTTTGTTGACAGCGTTCCGACCGGAAGCGACAGCAGTTCCGAAACGCCCGTAGGCACGGCGAGAAGTCCGCGGCCTCCGTCGAGGTATTGGGAAATGTAGACGCCTTCAGTGCCGACCTGCGGCGGCTGCAGCCGCCAGGATTCGAGGTCCGCCTCCGGCGAGGCATCCAGGAAATCGCCCCGGTTCGCGGTCCAGATGCCGCCATTGTATTTGTTGTAGACCGCCTCGCGTAGCAGGGCAGGAGGCTTGCCCATCGGCTCGACGCGGATGACGATTTCGCCCGAGAGCTTGACGCGGCCTATGCGGCCGATGGCCGTGCGGCTCTCGACGGGGTTGACGTTCCGGTCCGAGAAGCGCGCCAGCAGTTCGTTGGTCTTCCCCTCCAGATAGGAGTGCAGGGCGAGCATGCCCTCGTGGGCCCAGAAGCTCGCCTTGAGCGCGAGCATCATCATCAGGATCCAGAGAACGACCGGATAGCGCTTGGGTCGCAGGACCCATAGTCCCCCGGCAGTGATGGCCGCGAGGCCGGCGAAGAACCAGATTGTCCGGTTGTTCGCCGCACTGGCCGACAAGGCGCAGATGGCGACATAGGGAAAACCCACGTTGATCGAGGGCTGGAACCAGCTTTTTTCCAGCCGCTTCCGGAACATCCAGAAGAACGCGGTCACCCGGATGCTCAGCCGCGAGCTATAGGCTTGCGCCGCCGCGATCGGGAAAAAGATGAGCGGAATCCAGCGTGTCAGCGCGAGGGAAACGGTCGAAGGCTCCGAAAGAACGTTGACCCCTGCGACCGCCTCGCGCGATCCCGGGCCCGGGGCATCGCCCATAAAACTGCGCACGGCAAGCACCCCCAGCAACATGATGCAGCAAAGTGCCCAAAGTCGTTGGAAGTCATCCTCCGAGAAATCCCAGCGCAGGCGAAAGAGGCGGGGAAGCTCGATGATCGCCGCCATGAGCGCGGCCACCCAGACAAAGCCCGTCGCCCATCCCCAGAAGAGGATGGCTCCTCCGACAAGAAAGGGAGGCGGCACCATGGCTTTCAACCAATGTTTCTTCGGAAGGCCACGAAAGGCAACTGAGGGGAAGCGGCCTTCGGCTTTGGGCCCAAATTTGGGCCAGGACCTAGTCCT
This sequence comes from Verrucomicrobiota bacterium, assembly GCA_947476875.1. Taxonomy (GTDB): domain Bacteria; phylum Verrucomicrobiota; class Verrucomicrobiia; order Limisphaerales; family CANJSG01; genus CANJSG01. The sequence goes on from CANJSG010000153.1 coordinate 6,521, forward strand.
GCCAGTTTTCGGAAGGGATCAGAACTTGATCTTCCGTTTCGCCGCGTCGGGCTGCTCGCGGTAGAGGACGATCACATGGCCGACGGCCATGATCTGGAGGCTGCGGGTTGATTCGGCCAACTGCTTGGACAACTCCTTCTTCTGGTCCTTGAACTCGTCGAAACGGACCTTCACCAGTTCATGGCGTTCTAGCGCTTCGTTGGCCACACCCACAAAGGCCTCGCTCAGGCCGGCTTTGCCGACCTTCAGCAACGGCTCCATCAACTGGGCCATGGCTTTGAGTTTGTTGAGATGCGGATTGGGCAGCTTGTCCATCGTGGGCGAAGTGTCGGTTCTAAGGGTCCTGGTGTCGAGGGATCAGGTATCGCGCACCCAGCGCCGGGCCTTGTGCTCGAAGCGGGGCAGGGCGCCGATGGTCGCCGCTTTGACCGGCACGCGGAGGTTGAAGGCCGCGTGGAAGGCCTTCTGCACCCGAGTTGCGAGTGTTGTGGTGTCGGTTGATTCGGTGACTGGTTCCACGGTCACTTCCAGTTCAAGAAGCGAAGCCCGGTTGAAGACGCGCACCTGGTATTCGGCGACTTCGGGAAACGATCGCAGCACATCGTCTACGGCCGCCGGAAAGATGTTCACGCCGCGCACCACGACCATGTCGTCGGCCCGTCCAAGGATGCCGCCGTCCAAGGCCAGTTCACTTCGGCCGCAGGTGCAGGTTCCGGTTTGGGACGCGCGGACCAAGTCGCCCGTGCGGTAACGCAGCAGCGGCGATCCGACTCGGCCCAGCGTGGTCAAAACCAGCTCGCCGACGTCGCCGCGAGGAACAGGATGGCCCGTTTCAGAGGAGACGATCTCCGCGAGGTAGGACGTCTCGATGACGTGGAGGACCCCCGGACGATCGGGGCATTCGTAGCTCACGGGCCCGACTTCCGTCATGCCGTGATGGTCCATGACCCGCGCGCCGTTCCAGAGCTCGCTGATGCGTTGACGCACGGCGGGGACGCTTCCTCCGGCTTCCCCGGCGACGCAGATCACGCGGACCTTGGACGTGCCGAGATCGATGCCTTCCTTGGCGGCCGTTTCACCGAGATGGATCGCATAGGTCGGTGTGCAGCAGAGCACCGTCGCCCCGTGGTCAATGATGGATCTCAGCCGGGCCAAGGTGGCCATGCCGCCGCCCGGAAGCGCGAGGCAACCGAGCTTCAACGCGGCTTCGAACGCGGTCCAGAAGCCGAGGAACGGCCCGAAGGAGAACGCGAAGAAAATCCGGTCCACCGAGTTCACACCGGCTGCGCGATAGACTTCCGCCCAGTTTCCGAGCATCCAGTTCCAGCTCTCCGGCGTGTCGAGCCAGCGAAGCGGACGGCCCGTGCTGCCGCTGGTGCCGTGGCAACGTGAGTAGTCGGCCACCGGAAAGGTCAGGTCGGAACCGTAGGGCGGATTCGCCGCCTGATCGGCCACGAGATCCGGCTTGGTGGTGAAGGGAAACCGCTCCCTGAACGCGGCCAGCGTTAGGCGGGTGGCCGCGTTCAGTTCAGCGATGGAGCCGCAGCCCGAGGTCCCAGCGAATGTCAGAACCCGCTCGCGGTAAAACGCGTTCGTCTCCATCGCCGCCAGCAGCGTCCTGAGCTGTGAAAGCTGGCGCCCTCCGATCTCGGCGTGCGACGGAAACGCGGGCATCCGTTCCTTCAACAGGCGGGGTTGGCCGCCGGTTTAGAGCCTCGCCGCAGCGGGTTTGGCGGATGCTTCGGCCGTGGGTTTCTTGGGCGGAGCCATGTTGGCCGGATTGTAGCGGGCCACCATGTAGCCGCCGGTCACGGCAAGGACGATTCCAGCGAAGAAGAGCGGGCTGACGTGGCCCCAGCCGTCTTTGGGCGGGTGCAGCAGCGAGGCGATGACGGCGTTGATGACCGGAGCGCCGGCGAAGACGATCGACATCACGACGGCCGGAGTGCCCTTCGCACCGAAGGCGAGCAGCACGCCGAAAGCGCCAATGGCGCCCGCGATGCCGGCGATGAGAGACCACCACGCTCCGCTGCTGGTGTAGCCGCTGAACGCCTGCCCCTTGCTCATGAGTAGGAAGAGCGGCGCCAGCACGGCGGTGAGGAAGTAGGCGATGCCGACGAAGAGAAACGCCTTGTAGCGGAGAATGGTCGGGTCATCGGTCGGAGCCGACCGCATGAGGGTCTGGCCTTTGTGGAGGAGGATGCCGTAGACGCCCCAGGAAAGGACGGTGAGCATCGTGTAGATCAGCCAAGTGTTGCCGGCATTGGGAGCCGCGGCGGCGGCAGGAGAATTCATACGCAAGGGGAGGGTAGGGTTTGGTCCCCTTTACTTCAAACGGTTTGTCGAACACGCTCCCGGCCCGAATTCGGACGCGCCTTTTGCGTCCAACCAGCGCGCATGAAATCAAAATTCGAAGCCAGAAGGCCAAAGGCCGAAAGAAGTCCGAACTTCAAACACCGCTTCGGAATTCGGTTCTCGGGTTTCTTCCGGCCTTCTTGGCTTCGCGCTTCGTCATTCATCGCTCTGGCATCGGCCATTGTCGTGACCGGCTGCGCCACCAGCACCATCGAGAAGCGCCGGACGGAACGGCAACCGGCCTACCAGGCGCTCGTGTCCGAACAACGGGCGCTGGTCGATCAGGGACAAATCCGCAGCGGGATGAACCAGGACGCCGTCTACATCGCCTGGGGCAAACCCGCGCAGAAACTCCAGGCCGAAGGGGCGGAGGGACTGACCGAGACGTGGCTCTACAGCGGGTCCACGCTGGACGACTACCGGTATTGGACCTTCCGCGAATACCGTGAGCGCGACGGCTCGACCCGGCTGGAGCGGGTGTTGGAGAGCGACTACCAGATCCGCGACTTCATCTCCGCCGAGATCGTCTTCACCAACGCCGTGGTGAAAAGTTGGAGAACCCTGCCGACCCCGCCCTCACGCGGCGGAACCGTGCGGGGCTACTGAGGCGGATCGGGGAAACATCCAATAGCCAATAGCCATCGGCGGCGTGACCGTGTCCGCCGCATGAAGGGAAGCCTCGGCAAGGCTGAGGGTATCGTCGCCGGGGCCCACACGCTCGCCCTCATCATCTGGTCGATAGTCGCCATCGGGCAGCTCAACGACGAAATGAAAGCCTTTCAGCTGACCCGGCCAGCACCGCCAGACGCCTTGAACACCTCCAGAACCAAGCCAAGGCCCTCAATGTGTCCCTCGTTCCAGCCTACCACCTTGGATCCTCTGTTATTTAGGAGGCGTATTCATGGCGGCTCACTTCTTCCGAACGCAGAAGCTGACGAGGCAGCCCAAGAGAAGTCCGCCCAACGCGCCTGCCACCACCAACACTGCGACGATGGCCGCCTGCAAAATCAATTCAAAGACACCGGGGAGGCCTGGTCCTTTGATCAATACAAAGACCATGACCCCGCCGCCGTAGAGCAACCCGGCTATCGCTCCTCCAATAGTGAATCGTTTTTTC
>CANJSG010000154.1 GCA_947476875.1 Verrucomicrobiota bacterium
ACCTTTTTGCTGGCGGGCAGTTGTTCGCTGCTGTGCGGTTCGAAGGAGGATTTCGGGTCGGCGATCATATGAGATTCAGTTTGTCCGGCTATCGGTCGTCATCAGGGAAACGGCCAAGGCCGTCTCGGTGTTTTCCTGCGGGGAAAAGGGCGGAAGAAGAGGTGCTTGCCCGGCCAAGCCTCCGCATTGGTGGCCGTCCGCCAGGACCCTTCCTTCGCCGGCATTACCCGGTGCAGGTTCGACGGGTCGCAAACGCTCCCGCGCGTGCCTCTCAGCCTTTTGTCCGCCGCGCTGGGCGACGGACCGGTTGGCTCCCCGGATTGAGAAGAGACAATGCCCACGGCGTCGGCGGGGTCAAGACGCCTGCCACGACGAAAAGACGCTCCCAATCCGATCCGGAGGCACTTACGGTTCGGCAAAACCTATGAAGAAAATCCTCATTGTTGCCGGAGTCCTCGCCGCGTTGGCCGTGATTGGCCTGCTGATTGTCGCCATGAACCTCGGCTCCATCGTGAAGGCTGGCGTCGAAACCGTCGGTCCCACGCTGACCAAAACCACCCTGAAGCTCGACAAGGCCAGCTTCAGCCTGTTCGCCGGACGGGCGGAACTGGACGGGCTGTCCGTTGGGAATCCGACAGGCTTCAAAAGCGAGTCCGCCATCACGGTGGGCGAGGTGGTTCTCCAGGTGAAACCCAGCTCCGTGGCCAGCGACGTCGTGGAGATCGATGAGATCACCATCAAGGCTCCGGTCATCACCTACGAGCAAGGAATGAGCGGGAACAACCTCTCCAAGCTGCTCGCGAATGTGAACGAGAGCACCGCATCGCTCACCGGCACCAAGGAACCGGCGAAGAAGGAAGACAAGTCGGCGCCGGCAGCACCGGCCTCCGAAAAGCGTTTCCGCGTAAAGCTTGTGCGCGTCGAAGGCGCCACGGTCAAAGTCAGCGCCACGATTCTCGGCGGAACCGCCCTGCCGATCCCCCTGCCCCCGATCACGATCGAGAACATCGGCACCACCGGCCCCGGGGTCACGGCCGGCGAACTGACCGCGGAGGTCCTGAGGCAAGTCCTCTCGGGCGTCACCAAAGCCGTCACCGAGAGCCTGACCAAAGGCGGTGGTCTACTCAAAGACGCCGCGGGCGGAGCGGTCGACAAGGCCGGTGAGGGCTTGAAGAACCTGTTCAAGAAGAAGTAGGCCGAAGTCCATCCACGAACACGAAAGGCCGGAGAACATGCAGTTCTCCGGCCTTTCGAATTTGGCCCCGGGGATGAGTCCGCGAGCGTCAGATCGCCTTCGTGAAGGCCTCGAGCAGGCCTTCCATGCCGCTGTCGGTCTTCGTGTGGCGAGTCGGTGGATTGAAGAGGTCGCCCATGTATTGGACCGCATCCGAGATGCTGCGGACAGACTTGGGCAAAGTGGCGCCGCAGGCGTTGGGATGTCCCCCACCTTGCAGCTTCTCCGCATACTTCAGGGCCGTGCCGTCCTTGCTGCGCAGGCTGACGACGAAGTGGTTGTTCCCTTTCTTCAGCGCGGTGATGAGGACGGGATGCGGCACCGCCTTGCGCTCAAGCATCCGGTGGATGATGAGGTTGCTGTTGCCGATGGGCGCGTCCACAAGGCAAACGCCCGCGGTGATCTCGGTGACATGACTGACCGCCCAGTCGAAGCCGATCGGATCCTCGATCTCGCGCTTCACTTTCATGACGGCGAGGAGCGGGTGGTCGATCAGCTTCTCGAGATCGTTGCCGACCAGCCCGGCCATCGGCCAGAAACCGTAGATCTTGACGAGGCTCGCGTAGTCGATCGCGAGTTCGAAATCGGGATCATCCTGGAGGAACAGGTCGGCCACGTTGTTGAGATGGACGAGCCGCTCCAGCTTGGGTGAACCGATCCCGGCCTCGACGCACAGATCGTAGCAAAGCGAACCGGCGGACTTGGAAGTATCGTGGATGAACCGGGCGTAACGCGCCGTCGTGTTCGTGGCGTGATGGTCGATGACCAGCCAATGGCTGCGGTCCAGGCGGCTCTCGAACGAGAAGTCCGTCGCCCATGCGGCGGTCTCGCGCAGATCCCGCATCTTCCAGGCCGTGTAGTGGTAGGCCTCCAGCGTGATCTCCGCGCCGTAGAGCTTCCGCGCGAGCCGTTGGAGCAACAGCCCGGCCACCAACCCGTCGAGATCGCTCTCGTGCGTCAGGATCACGGCGGGTCTTTCGAAATTCAGCATCCGGCCAGCCTACCGGTCCCATGGTTTCAACTCCAGAGACCTTTTGAGAACTTTTGATCAAGACGCAGCCGGGCATCCCTTCGCGGCCACTCGTCGCCCCAACGGATGACTTGCACGGGCGCGACGCGGTTTCCAAAGTCGCTTCGACATGAACTTGTTCGATCTTTCCGGAGAAGTCGCCGTGGTCATCGGCGCCACGGGCGTGCTGGGCGGCGGATTGGCCGAAGGCCTGGCTGCGGCCGGGGCCAAGGTGGCCGTGCTCGGCCGTAACCAGGAACGGGGGGAAGCGCGCGTCGCGTCGATCCGAAATGCCGGTGGCACCGCCCAGTTCTTTTCGGCCGATGCCATGTCGCGTTGCAGCCTTGCGGAAGCCCACGAGAAACTGGAGGCCGCCCTGGGCGCACCGACCATTCTCGTCAACGCCGCCGGCGGCAATGATCCGAAGGTGACGGTCGTCGGCGACAAGAAGTTTGAGAACATCGCCCTCGAAGACTGGGGTGCGAACTTCGACCTGAACCTCGTCGGCGGCGTGGTGATCCCCTGCCAGGAGTTCGGCCCCGGCATGGTGAAACGCAAACGTGGCTCGATCATCAACATCGCCAGCGTCTCCGCCCACATCCCGCTCTCCCGCGTCGTCGCCTACTCCGCATCGAAGGCCGCCGTCCTCAGCCTCACGCAGTTCCTCTCGCGCGAATGGGCCAAGGACGGCGTGCGCGTGAACACGATCACACCCGGATTCTTCCCGGCGGAACAGAACCGCAAGCTGCTCTTCAACGAAGACGGCACTCCGACTCCACGCGCCGCTTCCATCCTCGGCCACACGCCCATGGGCCGGATGGGTGAAGCCCGCGAACTCACAGGCGCGGCCGTATTCCTGGCGAGCCACGCCGCCAGCAGCTTCGTCACCGGCATCGACATCCGTGTCGACGGCGGGTTCCTTTCGCAGACGATCTGATTCGCCCACCCTCCCACCGATGAAAACCAAAACCCTCTTCGCAACCGTCGCCTTGCTCCTGTTTGCCGGCATCGCGCCCACCCAAGCGGCCGACGCCCCGAAGAGTTCCTCGACCAACGCGCCGGTTGAAACCAAGAAGGACACCAACGCTCCGGTCGTCACCGAAGGATCGGTGGTCATCGGCGGCAAGACCGTCCACTACAAGGCGACGGCGGGAATGCTCCCGATCCTCGGCAAGGACGGCAAACCCACCGCCCAGGTCTTCTACATCTCCTACACACAGACCAACAACATCGACGCCGCCGATCGGCCGATCACCTATTGCTTCAATGGCGGTCCCGGCAGCAGCTCTGTCTGGCTGCACCTCGGCGTCTTCGGGCCCAAGCGCGTGGAGTTTCCCGGTGACGGCACCACGCCGCCGCGTCCGCCCGGACGGCTCATTCCGAACGAGTATTCGCTGCTTGATGTGACGGACCTCGTTTTCATCGATCCCGTCAGCACCGGCTACAGCCGAGCGGAACAACCGGACAAGGCCGCCGACTTCTACGGTCAGAACAACGACATCGCCACCGTCGCGGAATTCATCCGCCTCCATACGACACGTGAGAAGCGCTGGCGCTCGCCGAAGTTCCTCGCCGGTGAAAGCTACGGCGTTTTCCGCGCCGCAGGTTTGGCCAACTACCTCCAGAGCCGGTTCAACCTCTACTTGAACGGCCTCGTGCTCGTCTCCGGCGTCATCGACTTCGAAACCATCCGCGCCGAGGGCCTGACGGACACGCCGTATCTTTGCTTCCTTTCCGCGATCACGGCGTCGGCCCACTACCACCAGAAGCTTCCTGCCGATCTCCAGGCTGATTTCAAGAAAGCCATCGCCGAGTCGCGCGCCTTTGCCGAAGGCGACTACGCCCGCGCTCTTCGTCTCGGCGCAGCGCTGCCGCCAGCCGAGCGCACCGCCGCTGTGGCGAAACTTGCCCGCCTCACAGGCCTTCCTACTTCCTACATCGACGATCACGATCTCCGCGTCTCGGCGTTCGAGTTCCGCAAGCAGTTGCTCAAATCCGAAGGCAAGATCATCGGCCGCTTCGACGCCCGGGTGGTCTCCCGTGACGGCAATGCCGCGTCGGCCACGCCCGAGTTCGACCCCAGCCACGTCCTCGTCAGCGGCGTGTTCTCCTCGGCCATGAACAGCTACGTGCGCGAAGACCTGAAGTTCGAACGGGATAACCCCTACGAAATCCTCACCGGCGTCCAGCCCTGGCCGTGGGCGCGGAACAGCGGTTATCCCAGCACGGGGCCCGATCTCGCGGCGGCCATGAAGGAGAATCCCCATCTCAAGATCTTCGTCCAATGCGCCTGGCGCGATCTCGCCTGCCCGCCCGACGGCATCCAGCACAGCCTCCGCCAACTGGCCATTCCCGCCGAGATCCGAGGCAACATCCGCATCGAGGAATACGAAGCCGGCCACATGCTCTACCTCAACCCGCCCGATCTGAAGAAGTCCGCCGTCGACATGAAGGACTTCATCCTCAAGACCGTCGCGAACTGACCTCCCAACGCATTCGACCATGAGCCTCGTCTCCTCCGCCCTTCCCTCCGATGGCAGCGCCTTTGTCACGCCCACGCAGGCCGCCGATGTCGTCGCGCAGTCCTGCCCGGCCAAGGACTATCGCGGCAAACGCGTGCTCGTCGTTGTGCCGGATGGCACGCGCACCGCGCCGGTGGGGCTGATGTTCAAGACGCTCTTTGCCCAGATCGGCGACGTCACGGCGTCGTTCGACATCATCATCGCCCTTGGCACACACCAGCCGATGAGCGAGGAAGCCATTTGCGGCCGCTTGGAGATCACGGCCGAGGAACGCCGCTCCACCTACGGCAAGGTGAAGTTCTTCAACCACGACTGGAACAACCCCGCCGCGCTCCGTTCCGTCGGCAAGCTCACGAAGTCCGACATCCGCGAGCTTTCAGAAGGACGCTTCGAAATGGAAGTGGACGTGCAGATCAACAAGCTCGTCTTCGACTATGATCAGATTGTCATCGTCGGCCCGGTGTTTCCCCACGAGGTCGTCGGCTTCTCCGGCGGCAACAAGTATCTGTTCCCCGGCATCGGCGGGCCCGACATCCTCAACTTCTTCCACTGGCTCGGCGCCGTCGTCACCAACCCGTTGACCATCGGCAACAAGTGGACGCCCGTCCGCAAGACCGTGGACAAGGCCGCGTCGCTCGTGCCCATCTCGAAGCTCTGCTTCTGCATGGTCGTCGCGCCGGACAAGAGCCTCGTCGGCCTCTACGCCGGTTCGCCCGAGAAGGCGTGGGATGCCGCCAGCAACCTCTCCGACAAGCACCACGTGCTCTACAAGGACAAGCCCTTCAAGACCGTCCTCTCCGTCATGCCCGCGATGTATGACGAGCTCTGGGTCGGCGGCAAAGGCATGTATAAGCTGGAGCCCGTCGTGGCCGACGGCGGCGAACTCATCATCTACGCCCCGCACATCCACGAGATCAGCGCGACCCACGGCGAGACCATCCGCAAGATCGGCTACCATTGCCGCGACTACTTCCTGAAGCAGTGGGACCAGTTCAAACACTTCCAGTGGGGCGTCGTCGCCCACAGCACCCACGTGCGCGGCATCGGCACGTATGAGAACGGCGTCGAGAAGTGCCGCATCCAGGTGACGCTCGCCACCGGCATTCCCGAAGCGCTCTGCCAGCAGATCAACCTCGGCTACCGCGATCCCAAGACGATCAACCCCGCCGACTTTGCCAACCGCGAAGCCGAAGGCGTCCTGCTCGTGCCCAAGGCCGGCGAGATGCTCTACCGCCTGAACAACGCGCCCGAGTGGTGCCGGAAGATGTGACGAGGGACTCGAACACGAATCGGTGGACGGCCTGTTGATCCAGCCGTTGCGCTCATTGGGAAGACCCGGCATCGTTTTGACGCTTCCCAATGAATCCATTCCCCCGACTCTGCGCATACTTGACCGTCGCCACTGCGTGCGGCGGCGCGCTCCTTGCCGCTCCGGCGGTTTCCCTCCCTCGTAGCACTCCTGAATCGCAGGGCGTGTCTTCGGCTGGCGTGCTCGAATTCGTCGAGGCGGTGGACAAGATCGACGCGATGCACAGCTTCATGCTCGTGCGTCACGGCAAGGTCGTGGCCGAGGGTTGGTGGACGCCCTACAATCCGGACAGCCCGCACGTCCTCTTCTCGTTGAGCAAGAGCTTCACCTCCACCGCCGTTGGCCTGGCCGTCGCCGAGGGCAAGCTGAGCGTCGACGACGAGGTGCTGAAGTTCTTTCCCGAAGACGCTCCGGCCAATCCCGCAGCCAACCTGAAGAACATGCGCGTGCGCGATCTGCTCACGATGTCGACCGGCCATCAGGACGAGCCTTCCAGTGCGCCCGACAAAGTGTCGGCCAAGTCCTTCCTCGCGCAGCCTGTGCCGCACAAGCCCGGCACGCATTTCAAATACAACACGGCCGCCACCTTCATGCAGTCGGCCATCGTGCAGAAGCAGACGGGCCTGCCGGTCTTCGATTATCTCCAGCCCCGTCTCTTCGCGCCGCTCGGCATTGTCGGCGCCTCCTGGGCGACGAACTTCCAGGGCATCTCTCTCGGCGGTTACGGCCTCAAGGTCCGCACCGAGGACATCGCCAAGTTTGGCCAGCTCTATCTCCAAAAGGGCAAGTGGAACGGCAAACAGCTCGTGCCCGAGGCGTGGGTGGAGACCGCCACGGCCAAGCAGGTTTCCAATGGCAGCAATCCCAAGAGCGATTGGGACCAGGGCTACGGTTTCCAGTTCTGGCGCAGCCGGAACGGAGCCTTCCGCGGCGACGGCGCCTTCGGTCAATACTGCCTCGTCCTGCCGGAGCAGGACGCGGTGATCGCCATCACGAGCGGCGTGAAGGACATGCAGGGCGTGTTGAACGTCGTCTGGGACAAGCTCCTTCCCGCCATGAAACCGAAGGCGCTTTCAGCCGATTCGGCCAGTCGCAAGAAACTCGAAAGCAAACTCGCCCATCTCACCGTCCGCCGGCCTGAAGGCGCAGCGACTTCGCCCATGGCGTCAAAGATCTCCGGTCGCCGCTTTGTGTTCTCGGATAATGAAGAGAAGCTCGAATCGCTATCGCTGGAGCCCGGTTCCGCGGGCGCCAACCTGATACTCGTGACCCGGACGGCCGGAAAGGAAAGCCGCCTTGCCCTCGGCTCCGGTGATTGGAAAACCGGCACGATCAACTACGCGACCTCCGTCGGCGCGGTCACTTCGCCGGAGCCCGTCGCCGCCAGCGCCGCCTGGGCCAATGACGAAACGCTGGTCGTGAAGCTGTGCCTCTACGAATCGCCGTTCCATCTCACGCTCCGGCTGCGCTTCGATGGCGACACCGTGACCCGCGACGCCGAAGCCAACGTGGGCTTCGGTGGAACCAAGCGTCCCCAGCTCATCGGCCGCAAGGAATGACGCCGGATCGCCTTCGCGCTTCCCCTCCAGACCGTCGCCTCTACTTTTCGCACACCTGTGTCCGATCTCGTTAAATCTACCGCCTGGCTGGATAGGCCCGACGGCACACGTGCGGACATCGAAGGGAACTGCTCGATCGGTCGGGCCACCGGCAATCAGGTCATTTTGACCGATGACCGTGTCTCCCGGCGCCACGCCGTCATCCACGCGCAGGGCGGCGGCGAGTTCTGGCTGGTCGATCTCGGCACCAGCAACGGCACCTACGTCAACGGTCGTCGCCTCAGCCAACCGGGCCGGCTCAACCACGGCGACGTCATCAAGATCGGCTCCTTCGAACTGGTCTTCCGCGAGGCGGGGGGCCGCGGCCACGAGATCTCCGCCACGACCACGACGTCGGACCAGACGATTGTGGCCGTCCAATCTTCTCCCTGCTGGCTTCTTCTTGCAGATATCGAGGGCTCCACTCATCTCAGCCAAAAGCTCGATCCCGAAGCGCTGGCCGTGCTCATCGGCCGATGGTTCGCCCGCTGCAAGGAGGCCATCGAAGGCCAGGGCGGCGTCATCAACAAATACCTCGGCGACGGCTTCTTTGCCTACTGGCCAGCGACCCAGACCGCACCTCCCCGCGTTATCGCGGCGCTTGGAGCGCTGGGCAAACTACAGGAACAGGGCGAACCCGGCTTCCGGATCGTCCTGCACTGCGACCAGGTGGTCATGGGTGGAATGGCCTCGCTCGGCGAAGAAAGCCTTTCGGGTGTCGGCGTCAACTTCGTCTTCCGGATGGAGAAGCTGGCGGGCTCGCTCGGCCAGTCGCGGTTCCTGAGCGAACTGGCGGCCCAGCTGCTAGGACCCGGTTTTCCGACGACACCGCTCGGCCAACACCCGGTCGCCAGTTTCGCAGGAGAACATGCTTTCCTGACTTTTGGCGGCCCGCCCGCGGCGCAGTAGACGGTTACCGCGCCGGTCCCGCACGGGTTCGAGAAAGATTTCCCCATCCTTTTTGCGGCTGGTTTGCGTTGGATGGGGTAGATGCACTCGCAAGTCCCAGCCATGAAACCCAAGCTCAGCAGCGAAGAGACCCTGTTCCAAGCCGCACTCCTCCTGCCTGCGCCGGCGCGCGCTGCCTTTCTCGGCGGTGCCTGCACGGGCGACTCCGCCCTGCGCGCCCGCCTCGAAGCCCTGCTCGCGGCGCATGAGCAGTCCTAGACGCTGATGGCGACGAAGGTGGATGCGCAGCAGCCGTCGTTCTTGTCGAACATCGCCGCCGTTCCCGACGAGGCGGTCGGTCAGATGCTCGGCCGCCACAAGCTGCTCCAGTAGATTGGCGAGGGCGGGTGCGGCACGGTGTTCATGGCCGAGCAGTCCGAGCCGGTCCGGCGCCGTGTGGCGCTGAAGGTCATCAAGCTCGGCATGGACACCAAGCAGGTCGTCGACCGCTCCTGCTCGATAGCTGCCAGGGACTTCAACAGCGCCAAGCCATCTTGCCCCCGTCTCTCAACGCTCCGAGCCGGACCACGGAAGCCCTCGAACGCCTGGGAAAAACCCGCCCGATCCGCCGAGTGGAAAAATGAAACTGGCCCCATTCCAGCAAGCCGACAGAGTCAGCGACGACAAATCCAAAACTCCGTAATCCATGAAGCCAACCCACATCACCACGGCTCTCTGCGTTGCCCTCCTCGGCAGTGCCATCCAGTCGGCATCCGCCGCGGCTGCGAACTGGCCCCAGTTCCGCGGACCGGATACCTCGGGTGTCTCTGATGATGGGCGTCCGCCGATACACTTCGGACCCGACACCAACCTGCTGTGGAAAACAGCCGTCCCTGGGGGCTTGTCCGCACCCGTGGTTTGGGGTGAAAAGATTTTTCTGACGGCGCTGGAGAACAAGCAATTGATCACGCTGGCCTACGATTCCCGCAGTGGCCGGGAACTCTGGCGCCGCATCGCACCGACGGAAACAATCGAGCCGTGTCATCAATTCAGTTCGCCCGCGGCGTCCACTCCCTGCACCGATGGCCAGCGCGTTTACGCCTACTTCGGATCATTCGGGGTGATCGCCTACGACTTCACAGGGAAAGAAATCTGGCGGCACCCATTTGATCGGTTGCCCTCCGAATACGGGACCGCCTCATCGCCGATTCTCGCGGGCGGCCACCTCATTCTGCAACGCGACGGCGACAGCACCAACGCGAACCTCGTCGCCCTCGCACCGGCGACTGGAAAAACGGTGTGGGAATCGCCACGTCCACTGGCTGGTGCGTGTTACTCGACGCCCATGGTCTGGCGGCACGATGGCGTTGAGGAACTGATGGTCCAGGGCAAGGGTCGCGTCGCCGCCTACAGC
>CANJSG010000155.1 GCA_947476875.1 Verrucomicrobiota bacterium
AGACCGTCAACGCGCATCTGGGAGCCAGGACTGCCCAAGCCCGGCCGTGATTGGGGCGAACCCGGTTCATTGAACGCAAAAGCGCCGGCCAAGTTGGGCGGCGCCTGCGAAACGGGTGGCCGTCGATCAGTTCGCCGCGAAGCTATACAGGCTCTTGTTGCCGCGGATGATCAGTTCCTTGCCGACGGCGATTGGTTGGGCGTCGATGGGCTCGTCAAGGCGGGTTTTGGAGACGATCTCGACCTTGCTGGCCTGTTTCATCACGACAACGCCGCCATCTCGGCCGGCCATGTAGACGTATCCGGCGGCGCCCAATGGGGACGCGTAGACGCCGGTCAATCCTTCGATTCGTTCCCCGTCGACGTGCCGTTCTCCGGTCTTGGCGTCGAAGATGGAAAGGCGCGCTTCGGTGCCGCCGAAGAAGTAGAGTTTCCCGCCGTAGAGCAGGGGAGACGGCACGTAGGGCGTGCCTTTGTTGTAGCTCCATACCACGGAGTCCGTGCCCGTCACATCGCCCTTGGAACCGAGCTTGATGGCGTTGACGGCGTAGGTGCGAAATCCGCTCATGGCGATGGCGATTCCGTCGATGGCGACCACGGACGGAATGGCGTTGGCCGATTGGCCGCCGCACTCCCACAAAAGGTCGCCGTTCTTGATGTCATAGGAGCGGGTCTTGCCGGTGGCGTTGACAATGGCTTGGGTGATGCCGGCGTGCTCGACGATAAACGGTGTCGACCATGTCGTCGGTTCATTCCGCGGTTTGCGCCAGAGTTCCTTTCCCGAGGTTTTGTCCAGCGCCACGATGAAATCGTCTTCGCCTTCGTGGTCCCAATTGATGATTAGCCGATCACCGGCGAGGGCTGGCGACGTGCCTTCGCCGAATCCGTTGCGGGTCTTTTGATCGCCGAAATCCTTCTCCCATTTGATGTTTCCATCGAAGTCCATCGCGTAGAGCCCGCGCGAACCGAAATAGGCGTAGAGCATCTTGCCGTCGGTGACCGGCGAGCCCGATGCATAGCCGTGGGTCTGGTGATGCCCTTCATGGGGAACCTGTTCGCGGACGACCTTGGTCCAAAGGGTTTTGCCCGTGTTACGGTCGATGCAAAGGACGACGAACTGGATGACTTCGACCGGTTGTTCGCCGCGCATCCCGCCCCCGCCCGGCCCGCCGGGTGCTCGACGACCACCGCCCGGTCCACCGGGGCCGTTTGGGCCACTTGGAGGCGGTCCCGCTTGGGCCATGACGGGCGAGGTGATGTTTAGGGCGGCGACCGGCGTTCCGTTGGCGCGTTTGCCGGTGGGAATGGCGGTTTGGACGAAGATCTTGTCGCCCCAGACAATCGGCGTGGCGGTGCCGGAACCGGGAATGGCCACCTTCCACCTGAGGTTCTTCTGTTCGCCGAACTCGGTGGGCGGCGTCGCAGTCGGAGCGGCACCGTTTGCCAAGGGGCCTCGCCAACCGGGCCATTGGTCGAGAAGGTTTAGGTCGGCCGCGGAAAGGCCGTGGGAGGTCAAGCACACGGCTCCGATCAGGGTGGCGAGTTTGGTGGAGGTCTTCATGGCAGGATGGCGGCGAAAACTATTCAGGGATCGCCCCAGATCAAGGGCGACCTCGCGAACGCCCTTCCGGCTTTGGCGCCGGTGACGTTCCGTTTTGTTTGAAGGGGCACGGCTGCAGCAAAAAGGCCGTCCCGGGGGACGGCCTTGAGAAAGTCGGTTCCGGACCCAAGGTCGGATCACTCCTTGGCGGTTGCTTCCGCGAGGTCCTTCTCGTGTTTCTCGCGGGCGCCTTCGACGTCGTATTGGTCGTTGTCCGGATGGGACGGATTCAAGGGGGACATGGCGCGGAGCTTGGCGATGATGCCCGGGAGGTGCTTGATCAAATAGTCGACCTCGTCCTCGGTGTTGTAGATGCCGAGACTGAAGCGGACGGAACCGCGGGCGCGCATCGGAGTCAGTCCCATCGCGGACAGGACGTGGGACGGGTCGAGCGAACCCGTGGTGCAGGCGGAACCGGAGCTCGCGCAGATTCCCACGCCGTCCAACAACAGGAGGATGGCCTCCGCTTCGATGAACTCGAAGCAGATGTTCATCGTGTTCGGCAACCGGGGTTCCTTCGCACCGTTGCGGATCGTGTTTGGGATGTTGGTGAGGATGAAATTCTCCAAGCGGTCGCGCAGCGCGCGGACCCGGGTGTTCTCATCATCGAGGGTGGCGACGGCGAGGTCGGCGGCCCGCCCGAAGGCCACGATGTTGGCCACGCTTTCGGTGCCGCCGCGTTTGCCGCGTTCCTGATGGCCCCCGATGACGTAGGGCTGGAACTTCGTCCGGCGCTTCACGTAGAGCAGGCCGATGCCCTTAGGAGCGTGGAGCTTGTGGGCGGACAGGCTCAGGAAGTCCACTCCGAGGGCCTTCACGTCGATCTTCAGCTTGCCCGGTGTCTGGACGGCATCGGTGTGACAGAGCACGCCCTTGCTGCGGCAGAGCGCGGCGATTTCCTCGATCGGGAAGATGACGCCGGTCTCGTTGTTCGCCCACATGATGGAGACGATGGCGGTGTCGGGCCGGATGGACTTGTCGAGCAGGCCGAGGTCGAGATGGCCGTCGGAATCAACCGGCAAATAGGTCACTTCGTAACCGCGCTTTTCGAGGTAGGCCCCGAAGTTCATGTTCGCCGAGTGCTCTACCGCCGTGGTGATGACGTGTTTCTTGGTCGGGTTTGTGGCCAATGCACTGTGGATGGCCGAGTTGTTGGACTCGGTGCCGCAACTGGTGAAGACGATTTCTTTTGGGTCGGCGTGGATGAGCGCGGCGACCTGTTCGCGGGCTTTCTCGACATGGCCGTGGACTTGGGCCCCGAACGAATAGGCGCTGGAGGGATTGCCCCACATCTCGCGCAGGAAAGGGATCATGGCGTCGACCACCTCGGGGGCGACGCGGGTCGTGGCGTTGTTGTCGAAATAGTAGAACTTCTGCTGTGCGCTCATATCTGGCTGTGACTTGGTGGCCTGGGACGGGTGAAGGCCACCGGGTCAGTAACCTTAGGGGGGGAGCCGCTTGACGCAAGTCCGGGGTGGCGATCATCTGTTCCCGTCGAGTTTCAGCGGTCCCCTGCGGACTGAATCCCCAATTGCTTCCGGAGGGCGGGTGCCGCAAACTCACTTGCCTTTATCCACTGGGTGGGTTTTCTTTTACCTACTTAACATCTGTAACTAACTTAAGTATATGTCCGAAGTCGCTGTCAAAGCCCCTGTTTCCGAAAAGCCGCTCGTCAAGAACGAGCACCTGAAGATCGCCATTCCGACCCTCGCCGGAAACATTGCCGCCACCTTGGCCGACGACTCGTTGGCGTGCTTTTCCGGCGATGACGAGCAGTTCCTGAAGTTCCACGGCATCTACCAGCAGGACGACCGCGACCTCCGCAAGGCTGGCAAACTCTACATCTGGATGATCCGCGGCCGCATCCCCGGCGGCGTGCTCAGCGCGAAGCAGTGGATCGCGATGGATGACCTTGCGACCAACCGCGCGAACAACACCCTGCGCGTCACGACGCGCCAAAGCATCCAGTTCCATGGCGTCGTCAAGGATCGCCTCGGGCCCCTGATGAAGGAGATCAACCAGGCGATGGTCGACACGTTGGCCGCGTGCGGCGACGTGAACCGCAACGTCATGGCCTCGCCCGCGCCCGCCATCACCTCGGCGCGCCAGCAGGTGTATGAGGATTCCAAAAAAGTTTCCGAAGCTCTCCTTCCGACGACCAAGGCCTACCACGCCATCTGGATCGACGGCGTGCAGCTCAACATCGACGACCCGGAGAACAAGGACTTCGTCGATCCGCTCTACGGCCGCCAATATCTGCCGCGCAAGTTCAAGATCGCCTTCGTCATCCCGCCGGTGAACGACATGGACGTCTTCACCAACTGCCTGGGCTTTGTCGCCGTCATCGAGAACGACAAACTCGTCGGCTACAACCTCACCGCCGGCGGCGGCATGGGCCGCAGCCATGGCAACACCACGACCTATCCCCGCCTCGCCGACGTGATCGGCTTCTTCCCGCGCGAGAAACTGGTCGATGTCGCCAAGGCCGTCCTGACCGTCCACCGCGATTTCGGCGACCGCACCGACCGCAAACGCGCCCGCCTCAAGTATGTGCTCGAAGAGAAGGGTGCCGCGTGGTTCCGCGCCGAAGTCGAGCAGCGCATCGGCTCCAAGCTGGACGAGACGAAACCCTTCAAGTTCATCACCACCTCCGACACCTACGGCTGGCAAAAGGGCCTTGATGGCCGCTGGTTCCTGACGCTCTTCGTCGAATCCGGCCGCATCAAGGACACCGAAACCCGCCGGCAGAAGACCGCGTTGCGGCGCGTGGCCGAACGTTTCGGCAACGTCGAGTTCCGCCTCTCCGCCAACCAGAACATCCTCCTCGCGAACGTGACCGACGCCGAGAAGGAGGCGATCACCGCGTTGCTCCACGAACACGGCGTCAAGACCGAGAAGCAGGCCAGCCTGTTGCACGCCGCCGCGATGTCCTGCCCGTCCATGCCGACCTGCGGCCTGGGTTTGGCCGAGTCCGAGCGTTTCCTGCCGACCTTGATCGACCGCATTGAAGCCGTCTGCGCCGACGTGGGCATCAGCGACCAGGAGATCATCATCCGCATGACCGGCTGTCCCAACGGCTGCGCGCGTCCCTACATGGCCGAGATCGGGTTCGTGGGCAAAGGCCCCGGCCGTTACCAAGTCTGGCTCGGAGGCAACCAGAACGGCACCCGCTTGAACAAGGTCTGGAAAGACCTGCTCAAGGAAACCGAGACCGAAGCCGAACTGCGCCCGCTGCTCGTCCGTTTCAAAGCCGAGCGCCTCGCCGGCGAACGCTTCGGCGACTGGGTCGATCGTGTTTATTGGAAGGAACAACCACCTGTCGCGGTCGCTGCGAATTGAGTAGTCGCGCGATATCCCGATGAACTCCTCGGAGCCGGACAAGCTGCATGGTGCGTATCGGACCTTCGGTTCGTATCGCAGCTTGTCCGACGCCGATACGGAACTGCGAGACTACTGGCTGTCCAAGACTCCCCTGGAACGAATGGAAGCTCTCGAAGAGCTACGAATCCGAATCTATGGCGAAGAGGCAATTAACGCACGAATTCAGAGAGTTTTTGGAGTGTCTGAACCGCGCCGGAGTTGAATACTTGCTCGTGGGCGGTTTCGCCGTGAACCATTACGGCTATCACCGTTTCACCGAGGGCATCGACTTTTGGATCGCGGTTTCCGACGCGAACTTTGAACGCCTGCTTCAGGCCGTGCGGCTCTTTTTCGGCGAGGATCTCGCCGGCTTGGACATGAACTTTTTGAAGAACAACGAAACGCTGTATCTCGGTCGGGTTCCGACCAAGATCGAGGTGATCCAGAACGCCTCCGGTGTGACGTTTTCCAACGCTTATCCCAACAGGATCGAAATCGAGATCGAAGGCACGCCGGTGAAAGTGATTGCCCTGGCGGACCTGCGCGCCAACAAGAAAGCCAGCGGCCGCTACAAGGATCTCGCCGATCTCGAAAACCTGCCCGAAGCCTAATTCCATGACTCCCGACCAAATCGCCCGGGCCAACGCCGATCTCCGGAACCAGTCCGCCCTCGGCATCGTTCGGTGGGGCCTCGCCCAGGCCGGCGGGCGCGCCATCGTCTCGACGAATTTCCGGCCCTTCGAGGCCGTCGTTCTCCACCTCGTCACGCAGGTGCAGCCGGACATCCAGGTGCTGTGGGTCGATCACGGCTACAATCGTCCCGCCACCTACAAACACGCCGAGGATCTCAAGGCGCGCTTGAAGCTGAACATCAAGGCCTACCTGCCGAAGCTCACCGCCGCCCACTACGACGCCGTCTACGGCGGCATGCCCGAGCCCGCTCCGGAGAACGAGGAACGGATCAAAGCCTTCAGCACCGCCATGAAGCTCGAGCCCTTCCATCGCGGCATGAAGGAACTGGCGCCCACCGTCTGGATCACCGCGCTCCGCAAGGTGCAGAACCCGAACCGCGCCGGCCTCGACATCGTGTCGCCCGACGGCAACTTCGGATCCCTCAAGCTCAGCCCCGTCTTCCACTGGAGCGACGCCGAGATGGAGGCCTACCTGAAGCAGCACGACCTGCCCAACGAGTGGGACTACTTCGATCCCGCCAAGGCCGATGAGAAACGCGAGTGCGGCCTGCACGCCGCCTGGGGCGGCAAAGCCGTGGCCCAAGCCTGATTTTTTCCAACCACAGATGCATACAGATGGACACAGATCCCGCAGCCGACGAGGCAATGAGGCGGATGTCGGCGTTCATCCCCATCTGTGTGAATCCGTGTCCATCTGTGGTTAAGAGTTTTCCCCCATGAGCAGCTACCATCTCGATCACCTCCAGTATTTGGAGACCGAAGCGATTCACATCATGCGAGAGGTCGCTGCGGAATTTGAGCGGCCGGCCCTTTTGTTCTCCGGCGGCAAGGATTCCATCTGCCTTCTTCGCCTTGCTGAAAAGGCCTTCCGCCCGTCGGACATCCCGATGCCGTTCCTCAACGTCGAGACCGGCCACGAGTTCCCCGAGTTGCTCGAGTTCCGCGACCGCCGCGCCAAGCAGCTCGGCGCAAAACTCATCGTCCGCACGGTGGACCAGGCCATCGCCAACGGCACCGCCACTCCCGCGCCCGGCGAAGTCAGCCGGAACAAACTCCAGATTCCCGTGCTTCTCGGCGCTATTGAGGAGTTCCGTTTCGATTGCGCCATCGGCGGCGCCCGGCGCGACGAGGAGAAGGCCCGCGCCAAGGAACGTTTCTTCAGCTTCCGCGACGCCTTCGGCCAATGGGATCCGAAGAACCAGCGCCCCGAGATCTGGAACGTCTACAACGGGCGCCTCAACCAGGGCGAAAACATGCGCGTCTTCCCGCTCTCCAACTGGACCGAGATGGACGTCTGGGAATACATCCGTCAGGAGAAGCTGGAGGTGCCCAACATCTACTTCAGCCACACCCGCGACGTCTTCCGCCGTGGAGGCCAATTGTTGCCCGTGCCCCCGCCGCACACCGACGCCTCCAAGCCCGATCCATTTGCCGGCGGCCGTCCGAAGCCGAACGAGCCGATCCAGTCGATGGTCTGCCGCGTCCGCACCATCGCCGACATGATCAGCACCGGCATGATCGACAGCCCCGCCATCACGGTGGACGACATCATCGGCGAAGTCGCCGCCGCCCGCGTGACCGAACGCGGCACCCGCGCCGACGACAAGGCCAGCGAAGCCGCGATGGAAGACCGGAAGAAGGCCGGTTATTTCTGAGCCGAGTTCATTGAAGCAATTTTTCGAAGACAACATGTCCGCCAATCACCCCATCGAACTTCTCCGCTTCAACACCTGCGGGAGCGTTGACGACGGCAAGTCCACGCTCATCGGCCGGCTCCTCTACGACTCGAAGTCGCTCATGGAGGATCAGATCGAGGCGCTGGAACGTTCCGCCGACATCACGGGCGGCGGCCAGATCAACCTCGCCAACCTGACCGACGGCCTCCGCGCCGAACGCGAGCAGGGCATCACCATCGATGTCGCCTACCGTTACTTCGCCACGCCGCGCCGGAAGTTCATCGTCGCCGATACCCCGGGCCACGTTCAATACACCCGGAACATGGTGACCGGCGCGAGCACGGCGAATCTCTCCATCGTTCTCGTGGATGCGCGCCTTGGAGTCATCGAGCAGAGCCGGCGCCACACCTACATCGCGTCGCTCCTGCGCATCCCGCACCTCGTCATCGCCATCAACAAGATGGACCTCGTCGACTGGAGCGAGGAGCGCTACCTCGAGATCCGCGCGGAGTTCGAGAAATTCCTCCCGCTGCTCGACATCAAAGACGTGAAGTTCATCCCGCTCAGCGCGCTGAATGGCGACAACGTCGTGGAGCCGTCGAAGCACACGCCGTGGTATGTCGGTCCCACGCTCCTTGGCCACCTCGAGACCGTCCACATCGCGAGCGACTGGAATCTGAATGGCTTCCGCCTGCCCGTGCAGTGGGTCAACCGCCCGAACAATCCGACGAACAAGGAACTCCACGATTTCCGCGGTCTCAGCGGCCAGATCGGCAGCGGCATCGTGAAGGTCGGCCAGAAGGTCATGGTCCTGCCCAGCGGCATGAAGAGCACCGTGAAGGAGATCTGGACCTACGACGGCAAACTCCAGGAAGCGTTTTGCCCCCAGAGCATCACGATCCAGCTCGAGCACGACCTCGACATCAGCCGCGGCGACATGGTCGTCGGGCTGGACGTGCTGCCGGGCATGGGCACCGAACTCCACGCCAAGGTTTGTTGGATGAACCAGCGACCGCTCCAACGCGGGAAGAAATACTTCCTCAAACACGCCACGCAGAGCGTCCAGGCCGTGGTTACTTCGATCGACAGCCGGATCAACATCAACAACTACGATGTGCAGCCCGAACCGGCGGAACTGGCGTTGAACGACATTGGCGAGATCCGCATCAAGACCGCCAAGCCGTTGATCTACGACGGCTATGCGACCAACCGGCTGACCGGTTCCTTCATCCTCATCGAGCAGGGCACCAACGCCACCGTCGCCGCCGGAATGCTCCAGCCGCCGCTCGAAGCGGTGAAGCCCGAGTATAACGACTTCGCGATATGACGGCGGATCTGCTGACTGCGGAGTTCGGCTTCTACGTTCTTGCAGGGTTCTTGGCCCAGCTGATCGACGGTGCGATGGGCATGGCCTATGGCATCACCGCAACCAGTATCCTCATCGGCACAGGCGTGCCTCCGGCTGCGGCCAGCGCCACGGTCCACGCCGCCGAATGTGTCACCACCGGCGCATCGGCGCTGTCGCACCACGCCTTAGGCAATGTCAGCAAGACGTTGTTCAAGCGGTTGCTCATCCCCGGTGTGATCGGGGCCGCGATCGGCGCCTATATCCTGAGTTCGCTTCCGGGTGAAAAGCTTAAGCCGTTCATCGCCGGTTACCTCCTGATCATGGGCCTTGTCATCGTCCTGAAAACATTCCGGCAGATCCCGTCGAAGGAGGTCACGACCCATCTGGGGCCGCTGGCGTTCTTCGGTGCCATGATCGACGCGATCGGCGGCGGGGGTTGGGGTCCGATCGTCGCTTCCAACCTCATCTCTCGCGGCAACTCGACCCGGGAAACGATTGGCAGCGTCAACGCCGTCGAGTTCTTCGTGACCCTTTCGTCGTCCATCGTCTTCTTCCTCACCATGGGGCTGACGAACTGGCAGATCATCCTCGGGTTGGCCCTGGGCGGCGTTGTCGCCGCGCCGATCGGAGCCTGGGCGTGCAAACGCGTCCCGCAGAAACCGATGATGGTTCTTGTGGGAGTTCTGGTCATGGTCCTGAGCATCCGCACCTTGATTCGATCCTTTTCCTGAGCGCAGGATTCCGAGTTCCACCGTTGCCAATTTCTCCTTCCATGAGCTCCACATCCGACACGACAGCCGCTGAAGAGTCCGCCGCGCAGGCCGAGAAGCAGCAGCTGCGCGACTCCCACATCCGCAGCATCCTGAAAGCGATCAGCTGGCGCGTCATCGGGACGATCGACACCTTCATGGTGAGCTTCGTCGCGTTGCACTTCATCGGTTCAAATGTCAGTTCCTCCCACGCCGCCAAAACCGCCGGCAGCATCGCGGCGCTGGAAGTGTTCACGAAGATCTTCCTCTACTACGTCCACGAACGCGCCTGGGCCCGGTTGCCCCTCGGCACGTTGAGGAAGTATTTAGGCCGGAAGTCGAAGGCCTAGCAGCCTCCTATCGTCGGGTCCGCAGGTTCCCGCCCGATGGCTTCCACGGGGCATTCCTCCAGGCCTTCCAATGCGGCGGCCTCTTCTGCCGGACCCGTCGGTTGCTTGTGGACAATGGTCAGGCCGATGGCGTCGTCGCGTCTGTAGATGTTCGGCGCGTGTTCCCTGCACATGTCGCAGTCAAT
>CANJSG010000156.1 GCA_947476875.1 Verrucomicrobiota bacterium
AGCAGGGGTATCTGGCCCATCTCCGGACTGGTATCCGGCTCCAGGTGATCGCCTATCGGCTGAAAGGATCATGACGGGGCTTCGATCGATCTTGAAGAACCTCGTGCAGAAAGGTCTTGGCAGTCTGCCTCGCGAAACGTTTCATCTGCCCCGGTCTGTCCGATGGTGTAATGGTAGCACAGAGCCCTTTGGAGGCTTTAGTCATGGTTCGAATCCATGTCGGACAACCAATTCCTTCCGCAGGATTTTCCAGGATACGAGGCCGCTTTCCAGTCGTCTTCTGCTGGCGATGGATCCGGCATGTGGTTTTCGTGGTTCCCAGTTTACAAAACAAGTGAAGCAAAGTCCCGTGATTGGAGCATCTCCCTACGGCCGATGGTGGTCCGTGTCCCGCTGGGCTGCCGGGCTGGTGTCGATCCTTTGTCTCCACCTCGGGTTCGTTGGAGGAGTTTTGGCCCGACCGGGGACGACCGAGTTGCCGGCATCACCGAGGGTCGGGACGAAGCCCGCCGCGGGTGTCCAAGGCAGGCTGGAAACGATCTCCATCACATTGGAACGGCCGGATGACACGATCGTCGTCGGGCAGCTGAACTTCCCGCCTCCCGAGTGGCGTTTTCCTGAACAGACGGCTTCCAACGTCATTGCCTACCTCCGGAGAGCCGGAGCGACGCCGGCAGAGGTCGCCGTGTTGTCGGCGACCAACCACCTCGCGGTCGATGGGCGCGACGTGGTCATAGCCCCGCCGGCGGAGCTGATCTTGGGACTGAAGCCCGATGTCCGCCGGATCATCTACACGGCTCTCGGGACGCAGGTGGAGAATCCATATCATCGGCAGCCCTTCTTTGTGACCGCGTCCAGCCCGTCCGAATGGCTGGAGCACAGCGGTCTCTCGCCCGCGACGGAAAAGCTCCTGCGGAGCCTGATGTATCAACGCGGAAACCTGGTCCATTTCGCCGATCCGCAGGTGATCACCGGGCTGGAGGACGGGGAAAAGTTCCGCGTGATGAAGACCCTTTCCAGGATTCCGACCCTGGTGGCCAAACTCCATGTCGACCAATCCTCCGATCCGGCGGCGATCGCGGCCTACTGGGGGCCGCGGGGTCGCGGCCGGCAACTGAAACCGCTGATCGAGTCCCTCACCCGTCTGAATGGCGGCGCGGTCATGGATGTGTCGGAACTGTTGCCGGCCTTCGCCCGGACACGCCTTTATACCTATCCCAATGTTGGTCGATCGGCCGGTGAGGTGCCGGAGGACTGTTTCTGGACGGCGATGAACTTCTTCAGCGAGACGCCCGATGCCCGGTTCCACAGCTTCGACCAATCCCTCGCCACCTTGCGGGCGGACTATTCGCCGGTGGAACGGCCCTACCGTTTCGGCGACGTCGTGACGTTCCTCAATTCCCGCGGGAAACCCATCCACGCGTGCGTCCATCTGGTCGAGGACCTCGTCTTCACGAAGAACGGTGCAACGCCCAACCAGCCCTGGATCCTCATGAAGCTCGACGATGTTTCCTCCACCTACCTGGCGACGGAGCTGTCGCAGGAACGGCTCGGCATGGTGGTCTTCCGCCGGAAGGGGAGCTGATCCCCTTCCGGCGGATGGTGCCGAGGGTAAGCCGTCTCAGTCCTCGGAGAACAGGTAGTCCAGATCCGTTTGCGACAGGCTTTTGGCGAAGCCTTCTTCGCCGAGGACGTCCGCGATGGTCTGCGACTTGCGCTGCTGGAGATCCCAGATCTTTTCCTCGACCGTGCCGGGCGCGATGAGCCGGTAGGCGTTGACCGTGCGGGTCTGGCCGATGCGGTGCGAGCGGTCGATGGCCTGCGCTTCCACGGCGGGATTCCACCACGGATCGTAGAGCACGACGTAGCTGGCGGTCGTGAGATTGAGGCCGGTGCCGGCCGCCCGGAGCGAGAGCAGGAAAACGCCGCCGCCCTTCTCGTCCTGGAAGGCGTTGACCACTTCCTGGCGGTCCTTGGTTTCTCCGGTGAGGATGTATGTCTTGATGCCGCGCTTGGCGCACTCGGCTTCGAGCAGTTTCAACATCTGCACGAACTGCGAGAAGACGAGGACCTTCTGGTTGTCGGCCATCAGCGGATCGAGCAATTCGAACAGCGTCTCCGTCTTGCCGGAGGCGGAGTCGTTCCCGACGAGCGTGGGATGGCAGCAGATCTGGCGCAGGCGGGTGAGCGCGGCGAGCACGTGCATCTTGCTCTTCGCGAGACCCTTTTCCTGCACGGTCTGCATGACCTGTTCGCGGCTGCGGCGCAGCTCGGCGAGGTAGAGTTTGCGCTGCGGTTCACCGAGGTCGCAGTCGCGGCGTTCCTCGATGCGGTCGGGCAGATCCTTCGCGACCTGCTTCTTGAGCCGGCGCAGCATGATGGGGCGGAGCTTGGCGGCGAGACGGCGTCGGGCGATGCGGGCGGCGGAATCGGCCTCCTCGCCGGAGCCCTTGGGATCGTAGGTGGCGGAGAAGTGTTCCTGGTCGCCCAGATAGGTGGGCTGGACGAAGTCGGCGATGCTCCAGAGATCCGTCAGGCGGTTTTCCAACGGCGTGCCCGTGAGCGCGAGGCGTTGCTCGGCCTTGAGCTGTTTGACGGACTGCGTGACCTGCGCGCCGGGGTTTTTGATGAACTGCGCCTCGTCGAGGATGATGGCCCGGAACGCGAACTTCTGCAGCGCTTCAAGGTCGCGGCGGAGCAGGGCGTAGTTGGTCACGATGATGTCGTTCTCGGGAATCTGTTTCCGGAGATTGTGGCGGGCCGCCCCGCTTTGGAGGATGAGAACCTTGAGGTGCGGAGTGAATTTTTCCGACTCGCGGCGCCAGTTGTGCAGCACGGAGGCGGGGCAGATGACCAGGCAGGGCTTGGGGTTCTTCTTGTGCTGTTCGTTGAGCCACGCGATCCATGTGAGCGTCTGGAGCGTCTTTCCGAGGCCCATGTCATCCGCGAGGATGCCGCCCAGCTTGTGGCAGGACAGGTGCGCGAGGAAGTCGAAGCCTTCCTTCTGGTAGGGGCGCAGGTCGGCGTGGATGTTCTTGGGCAGGCCGCAATCGGGCACGCCCTTGAAGTTCGCCAGACTTAGCCGGAGGGCCTTGGCTGCGGGGCTGTCGCCGAAACGGGCCAGAGCCTTGTCGTCCAGATGCGCGGCCTGTTCGAGGCCGACCTTCTGGGCTTCGTTGTTCAGGCCGTCGAGGCCGAGATCCGCCAGGGCTTCGTGCGCCGCCTGCACGGCTTCGACATCCAGCTCAACCCAGCCGCCGTCGGGCAGCTTGACGAAGCGGTTCGTGGACGCGGCGAGGCGTTGCAGATCCGTTTTGCTGAGGCGCATCCCCTCGGCCTCCCATTCGGCGGAAACGCTGAACCAGTCGATGCCGCTGCCCTTGACCATCAGCAGGGGCTTCAGCTTCTTGGGCGAGAGGAAGAGGCGGCGGAACGGTTCGTTGCCGAGGTATTCGGCCTCGGCCGGTTTGTGGGGCCACGCGGCGGCGAGGGTGTTGAGGAAATTGTCGTTGGCGTCGCCGACCCAGAGCCCGGGATCGGGCGTGAACCAGTCAAGTCGCCTCAGCCAGTGGGTGGCGAGCTCGAGCCGGGGATCGTCGAGGATTTCCGGCCGTTCGCCCTTCTTGCGGCCGCCGGTGTCGCGCTGCCATTCGTGGCCCGTCCAATGCCATTCGCTGCCGTCCTTCTCGCTCTTGGCGAGGAGGCGCAGGCGGACGACGTCGTCGGCGAGTTCGAAGACGAACTGCGGCGTCGCGGTGTGGGCTTCGCAGAGCTGGCTCCAGTCGACGCCGTTGTTCGGCTGCGTCTGGCGCAGGCGGTTCAACGTCCGATGCGAGAGCTTGGTGACGGGCACCGATTTCTGCTGGAGCCAACGGGCGAGGAAGGTGTCCTTCGGCGCGTTGCGCAGCAGGTAGAACGTCTCGCCGACGAGCGCCAGCGTCGGTTTTCCGACGAAGAACTTCGCCGTGTCGAGCCCGACGGTTTGGCCGCCGGGCAGGGCCACGCGATGGGTGAAAACCGGTCCTTCGGAGACGGGCTCGAGGTGGGGCTTCAGTTCTGCGACCTGGCCATGGAAGTGGAGGCTGTTCGGCGTGTTGACGATCTCGAGGCGGCGGGTATCGCCCCAGCGGGCCAGCCACTGGAGGAGCTGGAGGCCCGAGATGAAGAGATCGCCTTCGTCCATGTCCTCGGTTGCGAATTCGTTCGCCAGCCATTGGATGAATTCCCAGTCGCCGGGCGCGAAGAGTTCCTGCTCGTGCGTGGCGCGGGTGGTGAGCTCGATCAGTTCGGCGAGCGTCTTGAGCTTGTCGCCGGTGCGGGGACGGAACAGGTGGAAGTCGATGTGCAGCCGGTGGACCGAGCTGTTCTCCTCCAGCGGACGCGGGCTGCAAACCACCCGTAAGGTGGCACGCGGGGCGTCGAGGTGGGCGGGAGCGGGCGGGAACATCCAGTTTTCCAGCTCCGTGACGATCTCCTGTTCCTTCTCGGCCTTCTCCACTTCGGCGAAGCGGTCGAAGTTCGCGTAGGCCATCAGCTCGTTCGGCAGCGAGCGGTTCGAGCGCATGAAGAGCAGGGCCAGTTCCTCGAGGCGCACCTTGCCGGTCGCGCCGATCATCTTCGGCCACCACTCGCTCGTGACAAAATCCTTCCGCGATAGATGGAGCTTCTCGAAGTAGTCCTCGAGCAGCAGCCAGGCGCGTTGGGAGTCCGCGCATGTTCCGAAGAGGTTCAGCACCTCGGCCCGCTCGGCGACGGCGGTTTTGGACTCCGCGAGTTCCTTGCGAAGATCGGCGAGGGCGCCGTAGGTCTTCTGGAGGACGGTGTGGTTCGCGTCGTAACGCGCCGCCGCGGCGGAGCGTGTTGTTACGGCTATTTTCTTCGAACTTCTCGGCATGGCTTCAAAAACAATAACGATCAGAGACTCGAGCTGTCGGTCCTGAATCGAAAAACGGTCAATCAGATTCCTCTCTTCGCCGGCATTCCAATGTCGGCATCCTTCTCATCCGGGCAATAGGCTCAGACCTGGCCGATCCACTTCCGGTCCTCCCAGACGGCCTTCAGGGACGTCAGGTTCCGCGGGTCGAAGAGGTGCTTCGCCGCGGTGACCAGCTTGCCCTTCTTCGCCGCGTTCCACGCGTCGCTGGCGCTGATGGCCACGAACTGGAGCACGCTCGGATCGCGGTAGCAGTCGATCATGCACTTCGTGCAGCCGTCGCGGATCAGTTTCGAATCATCCCAATCGTAGACATGGAACATCGGGGTTTCCCAAGCATGGCACCGGTAGAGGTTCAAATGCCAGTCGAGGTAGAAGTATTTGTGCCCGCCCAGGCAGCTGAACTTCTCCTTCTCGCCGCGCAGATGCCGCTGCATCTCGTCGAGCGACTCCGTCGGGTTGACGACGGGATAGCCGCTGGTGCGCTTCATCTTCTTGATCTGTTCGAACAGGTGGATGAGTTCGTCCTTGGAGAAGTTGACCAGGCCGCTGTCGCTGAAACTGAGGTAGCTGCTCGCGAGCGACGTGAGCGGATAGCTGAAGGTGCAGCTGGTGAAGCCGAGCGCTTCGAGGAATTCGGGAAGCTTCGCGTAGTCCTCGATCAAACGGCTCGCCGTGATGCTCGCGGTCGTCTGGATGCCCCGGGCTTGGAAGAATTCGTTCGCCCGTTTGATCTTCCGGCAGACGTCGGGCAGCCCGCGGTTGGCTTCGTGCTTGGAGACGTCATGGGCGTCGATCGACATGATGACGCTGCTCAGGCCGTCGTCGGCGAGGTCCGCCATGTTCTGCTCGTTCCACAGGGCGCCGTTCGTGCAGATCATTGGCCGGATGCCGCGTTCGGCCGCGTATCGGGTCATCGCGCGCAGGTCCCGGTGCACGAGCGGCTCGCCTCCGACGAAGAGCAGGTAGCCGATGTGGTTCTTCACCGAGAGGTCGATGACGTCCTTGGCCTCCTGCAGGGTGACGCTGCGCCGCGCCTTGGGATCGAACTTGGAACGGGCGAAGCCGCAGAAGCCGCAATCGGCGTTGCAGACGTTGGTGATCGCGAACTGGAGGTAGCCGGGACCGCCGTGCTTCAACACTTCGCCCAAGAGTTTGAACACCGATCTCTTCGGGGGTTGCACGGGCGGCAGCGACGGTCCGGGCCTCGCCGGCGCGGTCGCGGGCTTGGTCGGCTCAGCGGATAGGGCTGCACTGTTCATCAGTCCCCGATACTACTCCTAAACACGAAACGGGGAGCAACGCCTTTCTACTTCTTCTTCCGATCGGTCCCGCGACTTAGGCGAGGGCGTTCCGCAGCTTGTCCAGTGCCTTCCTGCGGTGGCTGATGCGGTTCTTCACGTCCCGGGTCAGCTGGGCAAACGATTCATCGTGTCCGAGCGGGATGAACAGGGGATCATATCCGAAACCTGTGGAACCTTGCGGCTTCGTGTTCAGGTGCCCCTCACAGACACCGGCGAACGTCCGGGTGGCGGCCCTCAGTTCGGCGGAGCCGGCTCCGGGCCGGACGGCGGTCAGTGCGATTGAGCAGCGGAACCGGGCGGTGGCGTGGTCAAGGCCGCGGTTCACGAGCATGCGGATGATCTTGGCGTTGTTGTCCGCAT
Source organism: Verrucomicrobiota bacterium (assembly GCA_947476875.1). GTDB lineage: Bacteria > Verrucomicrobiota > Verrucomicrobiia > Limisphaerales > CANJSG01 > CANJSG01. The sequence goes on from CANJSG010000156.1 coordinate 6,598, forward strand.
CCGAACTGTTGCCGGGCGCTCCGGCTTCGATGGCGGCAAAGCGGGCGGAATGCACACCCGGGGCGCCTTCAAGGGCGTCGACTTCGAGGCCTGAATCGTCCGCCAACACGAATCCGGGCAGCCCCGATGCCTTTTCCCAAAACGGCGCCGACGGATTTGCCGCAAGCCAGACCGCCAACGTCATCGCTTTCTTGACGGCATTGCCTTCGAAAGTGGTCGAGTCCTCCACCGCATGAGGTGACCCCGGTGCGTCGTCGAGGGACAGGCAGAGGTCGTCGGGACCGAGAATGGCGGCAATCTCCCCAACCTTGTGACGATTGCGCGTGGCAACGATCAGAACGCGAGCGGGCATGGGTCTCATATTGGGAAGGGAGCCTTGGAAGTGCGAGCACGAGATTGCGCGATCGACGAGAAAGCTTATTCTGCGGGCCGGAACCAGAGAACCCTATGAAACCCAACGCTGCTCTTTCGCTGCTGCTTTCTTCGGCCGCCGGTCTCGCCCTTGCAGGCTGTGCGTCGGATCCGAACCGTCCGGGAATCACCAACCCGTCGCAGCCCGGGCCCGCCATCGGACGCGGCATCGGTTCGGCCGTTGGGGCAGTGGGTGGAAACGTCGTCGGCGCTGTCGTCGGGGTCGGTGAAGGCACCGTCGCGGCCGGCAAGGTCCCTTTCGACAACACCCGTCGGGTAGTTCGCACCTGGCGCCAAGAGACGACGACGGACGGCCGCACCATCCAAGTGCCGGTCGACGTCGAAGTGGATCAATACGGCCGGCCGATCGGCGCGCCCAAGACCGTGGCCAAGTGATCAGGGGCCCAGCAGGCGGAGGCGGTAGAACAGGTTTGAGGAGGCCGGTGTGTTCGTGACCGCAATTAGGCCGTCCACGATCGGGGTCAGGTTGGTCAGCGTGTTCCACGTCGTTGTCGCGACGTTCGTTGCGGTTTCCACGCGGTAGGTCACGCCCGTCTCCCCGGTGAAGGCGAGCCGGACGGACGCACCGCCCCGGCTCGGGGCAAGGACCGCCCGGGCCGCGATGGTAAGCAGGGCCGGTGAGCTGGTGACCGATCCGGCGGAGTTGCTGACGATGACGGAATAGGCCCCGGCGGAGTTGGTCGTCAGGTTGGTTAGCGTGAGCGTCGCGTTGCTAGCGAGACCGAGCAGGTTGGAATCCTTTCTCCAATGATAGCCCAAAGTCCCGGTGCCGGACGCGGTGACGGCTAATGTGGCGTTGGTTCCCGGAAGGCGCCTCTGGCCCTGGGGATGCACGGAGATCGATGGAGGCGAGCTGCCGCCGGTGATGGTGAAAGCGACAGTATCGCTGGCGGATGCGCCTGTTGCGTCCAGTTTCTCCCAACCACTCACAGTCGAATCCCAGGTTCCAGCCTGCGTCGGTGTTCCTCTTAGGAACGCGGTGTCTTCGCCTTGTTTCACAATCAGAATTCCAGGCGGCAGATTGTCGGCTGTAAAGGACATCATGTGGTCGCCACCAATCACCGTGACATCCAATCTATAGTTGAGAAGGACTCCAACCTGCCCAGATACCGAGAACGGACCGTTAAACGAAGTCGATACTCCCGAAACCGCCTGCACGCCTCCCAGCAGCGCCGCCGAAACCCCTCCGATCCGGACGACGATCGCTGCGAGATTCCCCGAGTGCAGCTCACCCGCCATCCAGCGGATCACCGGCGATGCCTGAAGCCAGAGGGCGACGAAAAGAGCGCAGAGGCGGGCGAGCACCGGGTAGATCGTCCGGCATCTGGGCATACACACGGAGTTCATCGCCGCGAAGATGCCGCGCGTTGCTTAGACTTCAAGGCGACAGCGGCCGGCGCCTGAAGAACGAGTTGGGTCCAGATTCCGGGGTGTTGGAGAAGGTTTGGGTCTCAGGATAGGAGGTCAAAGCAGGCACGCCGGTCGAACCGGGGTTGGCCGGTAGCGGCCGGTTGGAGGCGTCTATCCTGTCTTGCGAACATTGCGTCGCTCACCTGTTCCAACGCCCGTTCGACATCAAAAGCGCCCCGATCCGGGAACGCCGGACCGGGCGCAGCTTGTCGAAGACCCGGCGCTCCTGCCCGGTCAGGACCGTCAGTGATGCATTCGCCGGCGAAACCGTCGGGTGGGGAAGGGAACCCTTTTTCGTGGCGGCTCGACTTGTTAACCGGACTGAGAGGAGAAAATCGATCCGTGAAGCGTTAGCCGCAGCAGAGCAGAAGTTTCTGCAGCGGGGGCTACCACGGCCGTGTCCTGTCCTTATTCGTCCTATAAACAGACATACGCCAGCATGGTGAATTTCCAATATCTTTAACTTGTATTGAATTGGAGCATTGTGAGAAGAACTCCGCAGTCTTTGGAAACAGCGAGAACCATAATTCTCGCTGCCACTGGGATTGCCAGCGTTCGCGCGGCTGTGAAAACCATGAAAATTAAAATCTGCTCCTTGTTCCGTTTGGCCCTACTTGTGGTGGCCCTGCACCTGCCCGCGCCTACCGCCCACGCGAGGCCGCAATTGGTGTTGGCGGTGGTGACTTTGAACGGGCAGGCGACAGTGACCAACGAGTGCCACAGCCCCTACACCGACGCAGGAGCGTTCTCCGGGCCCAGTGCCCTGGCCGCGGGGTATGCTCACGGTCTGGCGCTGCGGAGCGACGGGACGGTCGCCGCGTGGGGAAACAATGGCTATGGCCAGAGGGACATTCCTGTCGGGTTGAGCAACGTGGTGGCCGTGGCCGGGGGCCAGTATCACAGTCTGGCGCTGCGGAGCAACGGGACGGTCGCAGGGTGGGGTCTCAACACCTCTGGCCAGAGGACCCTCCCCACCTCAGCGAGCAACGTGGTGGCGGTGGCCGCGGGCGCGAATCACAGTCTGGCGCTACGGAGCAACGGGACGGTCGTCGCTTGGGGAAACAATTCCTCTGGCCAGAAGACCATCCCCGCTGGATTGAGCAACGTGGTGGCCCTTGCCGCGGGCTGGAATCACAGTCTGGCGTTGCGGAGCAACGGGACGGTGGCCGCGTGGGGAAACAATGCCTATGGCCAGACGAACATCCCCGCCGGGTTGAGCAACGTGGTGGCCCTTGCCGGTGGCTTGTATCACAGTCTGGCGCTGCGGAGCGACGGAACGGTCGCCGCGTGGGGACGCAATGCCTATGGCCAGACCGACATCCCCGCCGGGTTGGGCAACGTGGTGGCCCTGGCCGCGGGCGAACGTCACAGTGTGGCGCTGCGGAGCGACGGGACGGTCGTCGCGTGGGGAGACAATTTCTATGGCCAGACGAACCTCCCCGCC
>CANJSG010000157.1 GCA_947476875.1 Verrucomicrobiota bacterium
CACCGAGTGCGGCGTCATTGGCGTAGATGCGGGCGTAGCGGCCGGAGAGTCCGGTGATCCATGAATCGTTCCGGGGATCGGTGGCGCTGACTGAGGACGTTGTTGCCGTGAGAGCGGCGAGGAGGTTGAGCAGAACGAGTGGCTTCATTGGTTAGTGGTCCCAGTTGACCAACGAATCGTGAAGCTCTCGTTGGGAACCGCGGGAGAATTGTTAAGGCGGAGTAAAGTCCGGGACCGTGCTTTCCGCGAGGCTCTGCGCTTTAGAGGCGCTCTCGGTTGGCGAGGGCCGTGGTCGCGGGATTGTTTCAAAATAGGGATTGCGCATTGGCCGGGGCGCGTTTACCTATTCGCCGTTCAGTAGGTCTGCCAAGTCGGGTGTAGGTTTCTCACAGTCCCCAAGTCCCGACAGGCTTTCACTAGTTCCACCACTTCCGTGGGTTTTTGGACCTTTCTTTTCGTCTTGGGCCACTGAACGCACAGACATCTATGAGTAACGCGCCACAACACGCGCACGGTCGCCCGCAGCATCAGAATCATGGCCAGAACCCGGGAAACGGGGGCCAGCCACAGAATCAGGCCCAACCTCCTGGTCCGGCAGTGATGGGGTCGGGATATCTTGAAATCTCCGACAAGGGATTCGGGTTCCTGCGCACCCCTGACCAGCATTTTTCCCCCAAGCCTTCGGACGTTTTTGTCACCCCCGACACGATCAAGCGAAACTTCCTCCGGGAAGGCGCCCAGATCACCGGCCTGACCCAGCCTCCGCACCGTGGCACAAGTCCGCAGCTCAGGTCTGTCGAGATGGTGAACGGCATGGTCTTCAGCGACTATGTGAAGGCCACCCGGTTTGAGAGCCTGACGTCGATCGATCCCATCGAAAAGCTCAACCTCGAGGTCGCTCCCGACCAACTCGAGACCCGCATCATCGATCTCGTCACCCCGATCGGCAAAGGCACCCGCGGACTCATCGTCGCTCCGCCGCGCACGGGCAAGACCACGATCCTGAAGCAGATCGCCAACGCCGTGACGACGAACCACCCCGAGGTGCACGTGATCGTGTTGTTGATCGATGAACGGCCTGAGGAAGTCACCGACTTCCAACGTTCCGTGAAGGCCGAGGTCGTTGCCTCCAGCAACGATCAAGACCTCGAAACGCACGTCCGTCTCTCGCGCTTCATGATCGAGCGCTGCCGCCGCATGGTGGAAGCGGGCAAGGACGTTTTCATTCTCCTCGATTCCTTGACCCGCGTGGCCCGCGCCTACAACAGCGTGCATGGCGGTTCCGGCCGCACGATGACCGGCGGCGTCGATGCCCGGGCTTTGGAAATCCCGCGGAAGATGTTCGCATCTGCCCGCAAGATAGAGCACGGCGGTTCGCTTACGATTGTCGCCACGGCGTTGGTCGACACCGGCAGCCGCATGGACGAGCTGATCTTCCAGGAGTTCAAGGGCACCGGAAACATGGAGCTCATCCTTGATCGCAAACTCGCCGAGCGCCGGTTGTATCCCGCCATCGACATCCCGAAATCCGGCACGCGCAAGGAGGAGAAACTTTTCTCCGCCACCCAGATGGAGCCCGTGCGCAAGCTGCGCCGGATGATGGTCGACCTGAATCCGATCGAAGCCATGGAAACCCTTCAGGCCGCGATGAAACGTCAGAAGACCAACCACGACCTGTTGGCCAAGCTCGGCTGATCCGGCCGAAACCTTTCAGACGCGCGGCTCCGGAAACGGACCGCGCGTTTTTTGTGCCCGGCATTTCCATTGCCCAACGCCCGTTGGCCGGCATCGTGTGCGCCGATGAAGTCAAAGACAGCACGCCGCGACATGCCGCTCTCGCGGCCGCCGCTGGAGCGGATGATGAAGATCCACGCAGCCCTTCAGGCGGGAAGGTTCCCCAAAGCATCCGATCTCGCCGGCGAGCTGGAGGTGAATCCCAAGACGGTCCTGCGCGACATCGAGTTCATGCGGGACCGGCTGAACCTTCCTCTTGAATACAGCCGTGCCAACAAGGGTTTTGCCTATACCTCGGAGGTGAGCGCATTTCCGACGATGCAGATCACGGAAGGCGAACTTCTGGCGCTGCTTGTGGCGGAAAAGGCGCTTCAGCAATATCGCGGCACAAACTTCGAGAAGCCCCTCTCGGCCGCGTTCAAGAAGCTGGCCGCCTCGTTGCCGGAGAACATCTCGATCAACTTCTCCGACTGGGAACAGACCATCTCCTTCCGCACCAGCGCGGAGCCGATCCTCGACCTCGGCGTGTTCGACAAACTGGCGCGGGCGACGGCCGGCCATCAGACTTTGCGGCTGACGTATCGGAAGCCCGGTCGGAAGGCGACCGAGGTTCGGGTGGTCGATCCCTACCAGTTGGCGAACATCAACGGGGAATGGTTCCTCTTCGCGTGGTGCCATCTGCGGAAGGACATCCGGACGTTTGCCCCGGCGCGAATGGTGGCTGTCGAAGCCAGTGGCGAGGCGTTCAAGAGGCCGGAGAAGTTTTCGCTGGAACGACGGTTGCGCGACAGTTTCGGGGTGATTGCCGGACAAGGGGAGTTCGACGTCGTGCTTCGGTTCGACGAACTGGTCGCCGACTACATCCGCGAGAAGCGCTGGCATCCGTCCCAGAAACTTTCGGAACTCCCGGACGGAGGAGTGGAACTGCGCTTGAAACTTTCGAGCCTCGATGAGATCCGGCGCTGGGTTCTGGGGTGGGGTGGGAATTGCATGGTGGTGGGGCCGGTGGAGCTGGCGACATCCGTCCGGCGAGCCTCCGAGCAAATGGCCGCGTTGTATCCGCGCGGCAAAGCCCAAGGTTGACCTCGAGAAAGCCGTTTCGCAGCTTCGGGTGAAATATGAATGCACCCGCAAATACGCTAAAGATGGAGTTTCTCTCCTTTGGTGGCGGCCCCATTGCCAAGGACGGCCAGACGGTTTCCGTCCACTACACCGGACGCCTGACCGACGGGACAAAGTTCGACAGTTCGGTTGATCGGAACGAGCCATTCGAATTTGTGGTCGGAGCAGGGGAAGTCATCGGCGGATGGGATGCGGCCTTGGGCCGGATGCGGACCGGCGACAAGGTGCGCCTGTCGGTTCCGCCCGAGTTGGGCTATGGAGCGGGCGGGTATCCCGGGGTGATTCCGCCGGGAGCGACCCTGGTTTTTGATGTGGAGCTTCTCGAGGTCCGTTGAGACGTCGATTCAAGGGTGCGGAGACAAAGGTGCGGGAAGGCGGCGCTTGACGGTGCTTTGGGTGGTTGTCAGTGTGTTCATACAAAGGCAATAGTCTGCTGGGTCAGACCAGCGCCGAAGTCGGAGAAGCCAATTCTGCCGACTTTTTTGTTCCCCGGAAGGGGCCTTTGACCTGAGTTATGAACGCCGATTTTATAGCCGTCCTCGACTACTGGGAACGCGAGAAGGGCATCAGCCGAGAAGTGCTGGTGGCCGCGGTCCAGGAGGCGCTCCTTGCTGCCGCCAAAAAGGCCGTGGGGCCTGCCCGCGAGCTCAGTTGCGAGATCGATCCCAAGACTGGCGACATCAAGGCTTTTGCCAAGTTGATGGTCGCCGACAAGGTGCTTTCCAAGCACGATCAGATCTCGATCTTTGATGCCCGGAAGATCAAGTCCGACGTCGTGGTTGGAGACGAGGTCCAGATTGAAGTTACCCCTGCCGGCTTCGGTCGCATCGCCTCCCAATACGCCAAACAGTCGCTGATGCAGGGTATCCGACGCATGGAGAAGGCGATGATCTACACCGAGTTCAAAGACCGGGTAGGCGAGATTATCTCCGGCGTCGTCCGGCGTTTTGAGCGTTCGGACGTCATGGTTGATCTTGGCAAGTTTGAGGCCGTCCTTCCCAATCGCGAGCGCGTTCCCACTGAGGAATACCAGGTGGGCGAGCGAATCCGCTGCTACGTGAAGGCGGTCGAAAACGGACCCCACGGACCCGACATCATTCTGTCCCGTGCGGACCCGATGTTCGTCATCAAGCTGTTCCAGATCGAGGTCTCCGAGATCAACGATGGCACGATCGAGATCAAGGGTGTGGCCCGTGAGCCCGGGTTCCGGACCAAACTCGCCGTTTGGACCCGCGATGATAAGGTTGACCCCGTCGGTGCCTGCGTCGGCCTTCGTGGCCAGCGCGTTAAGAACATCGTCAAGGAGCTCAACAACGAAAAGGTCGACATCATCAAGTGGTCGACCAACATCCGCGAGTTCATCACCAACTCCCTTTCTCCGGCGAAGCTCAGGGCTTTCGAGATCGATGACGTCAACAAGCGGGCGAAGGTCCTTACCAGCGAGGACCAGCTTTCGCTTGCGATCGGTAAACGCGGCCAGAACGCCCGGTTGACCGCCAAACTTACCGGTTGGCACATCGACATCGAGGCCGAGGTCGTCGTCAACGTCGGCTTCGATTCGAAGGTCGCCAAAGCCGTCGACGAGATGGCCGCGATCCCGGGAATCTCCCGCGAAGCCGCCGATAAATTGGTTCATCACGGGTTCCTCAATCTTGAGATGCTCGGACAAGCGGAGCCTTCGGACCTGGAAGGCTTCGAGGACATCAAAGACCAGGCCGCCGAGATCCTCGCCTCAGTGCGGGAAGAGCTCGCGCGTCGTGAGGGAGGGGTCGTCTGACGCGCCCGACCACCCCGGGTGGGGTTGGTTGAAGCGCACGAAATACTGCTATGCCCGTTCGGATCTACGAAATCGCCAAACAGCTCGGAGTCGAGAGCAAGACCGTTCTGGTCAAAGCCAAGGAATTGGGCATCGCCGCCGCAAAGGTTCCGTCGAGCTCGCTCGACAAGATCACGGCTGAATATCTCTTCGAGCAAATGGGAGGCGCCCCGGCGGCGATCGAGGCTGTTATGGCACCGACGGCGATGCCAGAGCTCAAGGTGGTGGTAGAAGCTCCGCCTGCTCCTCTGCCCGTAGTCGTGCCTGAGCCCGCACCGGCTTTCGTTGCGCCTGAACCCGTCGCGCCGGCACCTGCGATCCATTCGCCTGTGGAAGTGCGGGCCGAGGTAGCCCCCCCCCTTGCGCCTCCGAAAGTCGTGGAGACTGTTTCCGCCAAGCCGGAAGCCGTCGAACTACCGGCGCCGGTTTCTGAACCCGTTTCTGAACCCGTTTCTGAATCCCCAGTCTTGGAGCCGCCGGTCGAACCGCCAGCCCCAGTGGCTCCAGTGGAGCCTCCGAAGACCGTTCTTGGCCAGAAGGTTGGGTTCATCCAGCTTCCGACCCGTCCGCAGCCGCAACGTCCTCCCGAGCGTGGTGCGCCCCGCCCAGCCGGTCCGGGCGGGCCTTCTGGCCCACAACGGCCGGGCTTCCCGTCTTCATCGGCTGGACCCCAGCGTCCCGGGTTCACGAGTCCGCCTCCGGGCCAGCAACGGCCTGGTTTTTCCAGTCCGCCTCCCGGTCAGCAGCGCCCGGGATTTCCCCAGCGTCCTGGCGGTCCGCAGCGCGGTCCGGGAACGAGCTTCCACACCCGCGGCATCCAAGGTGGTCCTGCCGGCCGTGGTGGTTATCAGCAGCAGCGTCCGTCGGCGCCCGCAAAGCCCACAGACCCGAGGGCGTTTCTTCCCAGCAGTGCTCGAGTCGTCATTTTCAAACCACCGATCACCGTTCGTGAACTGGCTGAAAAACTGGGCCTGAAGCCCTTCCAGCTCATTGCAGACCTGATGGGCATCGGCGTCTTCGCCACCGTCACACAGACGGTCGATGAGACGGCGGCGATCAAGGTTTGCGCCAAGCACGGGGTCAAATTTGAGGTTGAGAAGCGGGAGAAGGGTGCCGGAGTCGTCCATACACCCGTCATGGTGGTTGAAGCGGATGCCCCGGAGAAACCCGAGGATCTCAAGCCGCGTCCGCCCGTGGTCACGATCATGGGCCATGTCGACCATGGTAAAACCTCCCTGCTCGACGTGATCCGCAAGGCCAACGTCGCCTCCGGTGAAGCGGGTGGAATCACCCAGCACATTGGCGCCTATACGATCATGATTCCGCATCCGGAACGGCCGACGGAATTGTCACCGATCACCTTCCTGGATACGCCCGGTCACGCCGCGTTCAGCTCCATGCGTGCCCGTGGCGCCAATGTCACCGACATCGTCATCCTCGTCGTGGCGGCCAATGACGGCGTGATGCCCCAGACCCTCGAAGCCTTGAGCCATGCGCAGGCCGCCAAGGTTCCGATCCTCGTCGCGGTCAACAAGTGCGACCATCCTGCGGCCAATCCGTTGAAGGTCCGGCAGCAGCTCCAGGAAAAGGGGCTCGTGCCCGACGACTGGGGTGGTGAAACGATCTACTGCGACGTCTCGGCCCTGACCAAGACCGGCATCGACAAGCTTCTCGAGATGATCGTGCTTCAGGCCGACCTGCTCGAACTCAAGGCGAACCCCGACCGCAATGCCAAGGGCAACGTCATCGAGTCCGGTCTGGAACCCGGCGGACCGACAGCCACCGTCCTCGTCCGCAAGGGCACGCTTCGCGTCGGCGACATCGTCCTTTGCGATCATTTCTACGGCCGTGTCCGCGCCCTCATCAACGAGGACGGGCAACGCATGAAGGAAGCAGGTCCCTCCCATGCGGTGAAGGTGCTCGGGTTGAACGGCATTCCCGATGCCGGCATCGGCTTCAGCGTCGTTGACGACGAACGCGCGGCGCGTGATCTCGCCGAAGAGCGCGAGTTCAAGGCCAGGGAAGAATCCCAGCAGGGGCGGAGTTCGCGGGTTACTCTCGAGAATCTTTTCCAGACCATTGCCGCCGAGGGAAACAAGGTCCTCAAGCTCATCGTCAAGGCGGACACCCAGGGTTCGGCCGAGGCCATCGTCGAAGCGCTGCGCAAGATCGAGACCAACAAGGTCAAGCTGGAGATCATCCACGACGCCGTCGGCACCGTGACCGAATCGGATGTCATCCTCGCCTCCGCCTCGAAGGCCGTCGTGCTTGGGTTCCACACCCGCATCGACAACGGCGTCTCCGAAGTCGCCAAGCGTGAAGGTGTTCAGGTCAAACTCTACTCGATCATCTACGAGCTCATCGACCAGGTGAAGGAGTCCATGGCCGGTTTGCTCGATCCTCTCCTGCGCGAAGTGGTCGTCGGCTCCGCCGAAGTCCGGAAGATCTTCGCCCTTTCCAAGGGTGGCGCGGTCGCCGGTTGCGCCGTCACGTCCGGGCGCATTGTCCGTGGCAAGGTCCGTGTCATGCGCAAGAAGGGACTCATCTACGAGGGCGTCACCCAGACGCTTCGCCGCTTCCAGGACGAGGTCAACGAGGTCCGCGCCGGCATGGAATGCGGCATCCGCATCGAAGGCTTCGACGACTTCCAGGAAGGCGACGTCATCGAGACCTGCACGGTCGAGAAGATCGCCCAGAAACTCTGATCCGGGATCGTTCCGGGAACGCACGCCGCCGGTCCTCCGGCGGCGTTGCCCTTCCGGGAATCGTCCCTACATTGCCACCGCCATGTCTGTCCGCACCGAACGAATCGAAGAGCTGCTCCTCCGGGAACTCAGCGAAATCATCCGCCGCGAATTCTCCGTCACCGAAGTCGGCCTTCTGAACATCAACCGCGTGAAGGTCGCGCGCGATCTCCAGCAGGCGCTCGTGTTCGTCGGCTGCATCGGCAGCACCGGCCAGAAGAAGAAGGCCGCCATCCAGCTCGAAGAACGCCGCAAGGACATCCAGGCGGACCTTGGCCGGAGCGTCGTCCTGCGGTTCACGCCTGTCTTGAAGTTTCTCATCGACGAGTCCGTCGAGAAGGGAAACCGGGTTCTCCAGATCCTGAACGAACTGGAGGAGACGAAGCCGCCCGCGGATGCATGAAGGAACAACCAAAAGTCGTCGGGCAGATCCTTGAAACGATCCGCCAGCACCGGACCTTTTGCGTGGTCGGACACATCCGGCCCGATGGAGACTGCATCGGCTCCACCCTTGCTTTGACCCTCGCCCTCCAAGCCGAAGGCAAGGACGTCGTCTGCTGGAACCAGGATCCTGTCCCGGCGAAGCTGAAGTTCCTCGATCCGGACCGTGTCGTTCACCGGCCGAAGTCGGGACAGCAGTTCGACTGCGTCATCGCCGTCGATTCGGCGAGTTGGGAACGGATCGGAACGGTCGCCGAAGACTTGGCGGACCGGAAGGTCCTCATCAACGTCGACCACCACACCAGCAACACGGGTTACGGCGACATCAACTGGATCTCCGCCAAGGAAGCCTCGTCCGGTGAACTCATCACCAAGCTGATCCGTTGGGCCGGTTGGAAGCTGACCCCGCAGATCGCGAACTGCCTCTTCACCGCCGTTTCCACCGACACCGGTTCCTTCCAATACGGCAGCACCAAGCCCGAGACCTTCGAAACCGCGGCCGATCTGGTCGAGGCCGGGGCCGACCTCGGCGCGGTCTGCCAGGAGGTCTACCATTCGCATCCGCTCTCGCGCGTGCGCCTGCTCCGGCATCTCTATTCCAAGTTCAAGCTGACCGCCAACGACCGCATCGCGTATTGCTGGCTGCGGAAGCGCGACTTCTCCCGCGCCGGCGCGGAACGCGAGGAGGCCGAGGGGCTGATCGACAAGCTCCGTGAGATGGAACCCGTCATCGCCGCGTGCATTTTCGAGGAGATGGAGCCCGAGCTGACGCGGATCAGCCTCCGTTCGAAGGACGACCGCATCGATGTCAACGCCGTGGCCCAGCTGTTCGGCGGTGGTGGCCATAAATCCGCCGCCGGCGCCCGCGTCGAAGGAACCCAGTTGGCCGTGCAACGCCGCGTCGTGGCCGTCCTGCGGCGCGCGCTCAAGGCGGGACTTCGGAAGAGCTGAACGATCCGCCAAACCACGGAACAAACTGGAAAATTTTTATGGCCGGATTTGACCCATTCGACGGCGCGCTGCTCGTGGACAAGCCTGCGGGCATGACGTCCCACGACGTCGTCTACAAGATCCGGCGCGGCTTTCAGCTCAACAAGGTCGGCCATTGCGGCACTCTCGATCCCAGCGCGACCGGCCTGCTGATCCTTGTCATCGGCAAGGCCACCAAGCTTTCCGACCGCATCATGGGCGGCGACAAGACCTACGAGGGAATCATCCGTTTCGGCGTGACCACCGAAAGCTACGACGCCGACGGCCTGGTCGTCGCCACGTTGCCGGTTCGTCCGATGACGCTGGAGGAGATCGCCGCCAACGCCGCCGGTTTTCAGGGCGACCTTCTCCAGACGCCGCCGATGGTTTCGGCCGTGAAGATCGGCGGTGTGCCACTCTACAAGTTGGCGCGCAAAGGCGTCGAGGTGGAGCGCAAAGCCCGGCTCGTCCACATCTACCGCTTCAGCATCCTTTCCTACGCCGAACCCGACGCGCAGTGCCGCATCGCGTGCACCAAGGGCACCTACGTCCGGAGCCTTGCGCACGATCTCGGACAGAAGGCCGGTTGTGGCGCGTATCTCAAATCGCTCCGTCGCACCGCCTCGGGGAAATACGACATCAAGGATGCCATGCCGCTGGCCCAGTTGCTGGAGCTGCCCTTGAGCGAACTCGAGAAGCGTGTCATTCCCTTCCTGACCCTCGCCCAGAACGAACAGACCGTGTAACCGGATGCGCCTCGCCCACGCCGCCAGAGAACTTCGCCAGGATTCGCAGCCCGTCTGCGCGGCCATCGGCGTCTTCGACGGCCTGCACCTGGGACACCGCGAAATCCTGAAACGGATCCGGGACAAGGCCGCCAGCTCCGGCGGCGAATCGCTTGTCATCACCTTCGACCAGCACCCCAACGCCGTCGTCGCCCCGGACCGCGTTCCGCCGATCATCTCGCCGCTCCGGCAACGCCTCCGACTGATGGAGAACCTTGGGATGGATGCCGCGCTCGTCCTTCCGTTTGACGTCGCGTTGAGC
>CANJSG010000158.1 GCA_947476875.1 Verrucomicrobiota bacterium
CCAGGACTGCCATTCATGGGCGGTATCCGGAGACTCGTAGAAGACGCTGTTCACGCCGGCCAGTTTCAGGAATTCGGTATTCGACTTCGGATCGCCTCCCATGTTGGGCCGGTTGCCGCCGAGTTCGCGGCTGCCGTAGCTGATGAAGACGAGCTTCACCTTCTTCTTGAAGTCCTTCAGGTCGGTGACGTTCGTCACGGCGATGCTGCCGCCGCTGAAGACGCCGATGTGGGAGAACTTGTCCAAGTGCGCCAGGGTAATAGACCGCGTCTGCATGCCGCCCATCGAGAGTCCGGCCATGGCGCGGTTCGGTTGATTGGCGAGGGTGCGGAAGTTGCCGTCGACATAGGGAATGAAATCCTCGGTGAGCGTCTTCTCGAACGCGCCGAAGTTGAAACCCCGACCACCCGGACCCTGGGGAGGACGGTTCGTCGAGACCGCCCCAGTCGGCGGAGCCGCCGCGGGCCGCGGACCGCCACCACCGAAGGGATTGCCGCCAAATTCCATCGCGATGATGAACGGCTTCGTTTTTCCCTCGGCGATCAGGTTGTCCATGATCAGCCCAGCGTAGCCTTGGGCGCCCCATCCCGTTTCGTTCTCGCCGGCACCGTGCTGGAGGTAGAGGACCGGGTAGCGTTTCCGCGGGTTCTTGTCGTAGTCGGGCGGCGTGTAGATGAAGGCGTGGCGGTTGGTATTGCTCGCCTTCGAAAAGTAATGGACTTCGCGGAGCTGTCCGTGCGGCACGTTCTTGAGCGCGTAGAAGTCCGCGTCCTTCGCGGGAATCTCGACGGCGCTGCCCCAGCGGCTGGAGCCGTAGTAGAAGCGGCTGTTCGGATCGGGCACCTCGGCCCCGTCGATGTTGATGGTGTAGTAGTGGAATCCTACGTCGAGCGGCCGGGTCCAGCCGATCCACGCGCCATCCGCATCCTTGGTGAAGGGGCTGCTGTCGCGGAAGCTGACGCCGACGCTCTGGGCCTTGGGTGCGACGATGCGGAATTTGACGCGGCCCTCGGAGTTGAACTGGGGATAGAGCTTGCCCTCCTGGTTCGACGGCGCGGGTTTCCAATCGTTGGCCGGTTCGGTCGTCTGGGCCAGGCAGAGCTGGCCTGACAGCACCACGGCGAAGGCGAGGAGTAGCGAGGTTTTTTTCATGGGGCAGTTGGGCTGGCGGTGGGAATGGATCAAAGATTCTTCCAGGGCCGGAGTCGGATGCTGAAGCCTGAGAAATGTCGGGACGCCATGGAGATGGGTTTTCGTGACGCGAAAAAGCACGAAGCGTCGCGCTTGCTTTAAGTGATTGATCACAACCTACGAGGCGGACACCTTCCGACCATGAGTTTTGAGGAAGTATTTCCTGAGAAATATTACCGGCTCCGGCGACATGCCCCCTCGCGGATCCGCCGCCGTGGCACAGTGCCGAATCCCAGCGACCCAGCGCAGATCCATGTCTGCTGCCACGGAAAATGACCCGTCCCGTCGCCAAACCCGCGCCGCGCGTCGCGTTTCTCGTCGAGACATCGAACGCCTACGCGCGGGCATTGCTGCGGGGAATGGTCGGCTATATCCGGGAACATCGTCCGTGGTCCATCTACTTGGCCGAACACGGCCGCGGCGACCGTCCGCCTGCGTGGCTCAAAGGCTGGGACGGCGACGGCATCATCGCGCGCATTGAGAACGAGGACATCGCCCGGGCGCTGAGAAATGTAGCCGTCCCAATGGTCGACGTCAGCGCGGCGCGGCTGATCCCGGATCTTCCATGGTTCGAAACCGACGATGGAGCCATCGCCCGGATCGTGTTCGACCACCTCTCCGAGCGCGGCTTCCGGCACTTCGCCTTCTGCGGCGATCCGCGCTTCAACTGGAGCGTCTGGCGCGGCGGACACTTCGTTCGAACGGTGACGGAAGCCGGCTATGGCTGCGCGACCTACAAGCCGCAGCGGCTGGCCGCCGATGACGAGCAGGTCGTGTCCGACATCGGCGCGTGGCTGGAAACCTTGCCGAAACCCATCGGCGTCATGGCCTGTTACGACCTGCGCGGGCAGCAGATCCTCGATGCCTGCCGCCGCCGGGGCATCGCCGTGCCGGATGAAGTCGCCGTGGTCGGCGTGGACAACGACGAACTCCTCTGCGCCCTTTCCGATCCGCCGCTCAGCAGCGTCATCCCCAACGCGCACAAGACCGGCTACGACGCGGCGGCCTTGCTTGACCGCATGATGCGCGGCGAACGCTTTCCGCCCGACTCGCACTTCATCCCGCCGTTGGGCGTGGCCGCGCGGCAGTCGAGCGACGTGCTGGCCATCGAGGACCGCCAGACCGTGGCCGCGGTGCGCTACATCCGGGCCCACGCGGCCGAGGGCATCGCAGCGAAGGACGTGCTCAAGCTCGCTCCCGGTTCACGACGCCAGTTCGAGGCCAAGTTCAAGAAGCTCATCGGGCGCACGCCGCACGAGGAAGTGACCCGGGTCCGCATCAACCGCGTGAAGGAGCTCCTCGGCGGCACCGATCTGACGCTGGAAGCCATTGCCGAACGCACCGGCTTCAAACACGCCGAATACCTGAGCGTGGCCTTCAAACGGGAGACGGGGATTTCACCCGGCCGTTTCCGCGTCCAATCAGGCGGCTGAGCAGGCCACCGGCAGGAAGGGCCGGTCCGGATGATGGGGCCGCTCCAGTTTCGCGGACGGGGACGGGGCACGGAGCCTTCAAGGTCCACCGCGTGCGCCACTCAGTCCTTCCGAACTCAACCACGGAGCTTTGAGCCCCAAACATGGGCCCTTGAACTTTCACTTCATCCCCCACCTACAACTTCCCCGTCCCGCCGAGGAACGAAGCGGGCTCCTGCGGCAAGGCTGCGGCCTTCGCATTGAAGCGCGCCGGGATCAGGCGATAACCGGTGGCCACGACGGCGGCGGCTCCGGCGGTTTGCATGAACTTTCGGCGCGAGAGGATCGGACGACTGATGGACGGCAGTTTGAACGACGGAAACGCCGACGGAGGTTGCATGCAGGGGAACTTCGCGGCCTTCGGCGAATGGTCCTTTTGGCTGACAAGACTCCGCTGGCGGAGCCGGGTTCCGCCCACCACGATCCGGGCCAGTGAACGAGCGACCACCAGCCCCGGCCAACGACGGATCGCTTCCGGCCGGGCTGGGGCCGCTCTACTGGTTCTCGGCGTTGAACGCGCTTTCGTTCCAGCCCGTGCTGGGCAGCGCGATGGTGCTCTACGCGAAGTCGCTCGGCGCCAGCGCCACGGTGCTGGGCCTGCTCGCGGGCATGATGCCGCTCCTCGTCATCACGCAGTTGCCGGCGGCGAAGTTCATCAACCGCGTGGGCTACCGGGAGTTCGTCATGCGGGGCTGGTCGGCCCGCGTCGTCGTCATCTTCGTCATCGCCGCGCTGCCGTTGACCGGCGGGTTCCTCGACTCCGCCACGCGGCTGATCCTCCTGCTGGCGCTGCTGCTCGCCTTCAACACGCTGCGCGGCGTCTCCAGCTGCGCGTGGCTGCCGTGGATCATGGAGCTTATTCCACCGGCGGCGCGCGGACGCCACTTCGCGCGCGACCAGCTTTTTGGCAACGGCGCGAGCCTGCTTTCTTTCGCCGTGGCCGGAGCGGTGCTCGGAGCCGACGCGGCGGCGTATCAGTTCGCCATCGTTTTTTTCATCGCGGCCATCGCGGGCGCGACCAGTTTACCGGTGCTCAAACGCGTGCCCGACGTGCCGCCAACGCCCGACGACACCGGCGGCAAAGGGCCCGTGCCGTGGCTGGCGATGGCGGCGCATCCGCCGTTCAAGAAGCTGCTTTATCTCAACGCCGCCTGGTCGCTGGCCTACGGCGGCTTGACGACTTTCGTGGTGAAGTATCTCAAGGACGGCGCGGGCCTTCCCTCGGATCTGATCCTCTACTTCATGTCCGTTTCGTTCGTCGGCGGACTGGCCGCGCCATGGCTGGCGGGCCCGAGGTTGGACCGTCTCGGAAGCAAACCGGTGCTCGGAATGGCCATGGCCATCGGCTTCGTCATCGGCGTGGGCTGGATGTTCGCCGCCGGCGGCGCGGTTCGGCCGGGCTGGGGTTATGCGCTGCCGCTGATGGTGCTGCTCGGGCTGGTCAACGCCATCTTCTCCGCCGCCAACAACCGCCTCGCCATGAACATCGTTCCCACGATGGGCCGGAACCATTTCTTCGCGCTCTTCATGGTGGTGTGGCAGATCACGCTCGGTCTTTCACCGGTGCTCTGGGGCCTGGTGCTGGACGGCATCGGCGCCAACGAATGGACCGCGCTGGGTTTGAACTGGAACCGCTACAGCGTGTTCTTCGGGCTCGTAGGATTGAGCTTCATCGGCGCGGGCGTGCTGTGCCGGAGACTGGAGGAGAACACGGCCTCCGGCGTGCAGACGCTGGTGAAGGAACTCCTGGTCGACGAGCCGCGCCGCTGGTGGGCGGTGATGACGGGGAGGTGATTCTTTCGCATCTAACTCGTGACCCGCCGCCAAAACCTTCTGCTAGCTTCGCGGCATGGCGAGACATTCGAGGAATGATCAGGCGGGCGTGGAACTGCCCAAGGCGAAGCTGGACCGGGAATCCCTCGGCCAGGCGCTGGAACTGTTCCGGTATCTGCGTCCGTATCGGGCGCGCTTCGCGGCGGCGATGGTGGCGCTCTTCACGACGAGCCTGCTGAGCCTGGGCTTTCCCTACCTCGCCGGCAGCATCGTCGACGCGGCCGTGTTGAAGGATCAGGGCGGCTCGATGGCCGGCCTGGACCGGACGGCGCTGCTGCTCGTGGGAGTGCTGGCCGTGCAGGCGGCGATCCAGTTCTTCCAGTCGCTCTCCTTCGCCACCGTCGGGCAACGCAGCCTGGTGGATCTGCGCCGCGACACCTATGCGCGGCTGATCTCGCTGCCGATGACCTTCTTCGCCAACCGCCGCGTGGGCGAACTCGCCAGCCGGCTTTCCGCCGACCTCGTGCAGATCGAGGACACGCTCATCTCGCTCCTGCCGCAGTTCCTCCGGCAGATCACGCTGCTCATCGGCGGCATCGCGCTCATCGCCGCCACGTCGCTCAAGCTGACGGGCATCATGCTCGTCAGCCTGCCGGTGCTGACCGTCGTCGCCGTCGTCTTCGGGCGGAAGACGCGCCGCATCTCCCGTGAAGCGCAGGACAAGCTGGCCGACACCGCGACCGTCGTGGAGGAAACGCTCCAGGGCATCGTGAACGTGAAGGCCTTCACCAACGAACGCTACGAACTCGGCCGCTACGACGGGGGGCTGAACGCCTTCCTCAAGATCACCCTGCGTGGCGCCACGCTGCGGGCGGCGTTCATCTCCTTCATCATCTTCGCGCTGTTCGGGTCCATCGTGCTGGTGCTGTGGTCGGGCGCGCGGCTGCTGCAATCGGGCGAGATCACCTTCGGCGAACTCACCCGCTTCATCCTCTACACGACGTTCGTGGCCGGGGCGATGGGCCAGTTCGCCGAGCTCTACAGCCAGCTGCAAAAGGCGGTCGGTTCCACGCAACGCGTCCGGGAACTCCTCCGCGAAACGGGCGAAATGCCGGTCAGCCTTTCCGAGGATTCCGCTCCGGCCTTGCCCCGACTGAAGGGCGATGTGCGCCTCGAAGGCGTCCGGTTTACCTATCCGTCACGCGAGGGCCTCGAGGTGCTTCACGGCATCGACCTCGCCGCCGCGCCCGGCCAACGCATCGCCCTCGTCGGCCCGAGCGGCGCGGGCAAGTCCACGCTGATCTCCCTTCTGCTCCGGCTCTACGAGCCGTCGTCCGGCCGGCTGCTGATCGACGGCAAGGACGCCCGGGAGTATCCACTGACGGCCTTGCGCGCGCAAATGTCGATGGTGCCGCAGGAGGTGCTGCTCTTCGGCGGAACCATCGCGGAGAACATCGCCTACGGAAAACCCGGCGCGACCGCCGCCGAGATCGAGGACGCCGCGCGCCAGGCCAACGCGCACGAGTTCGTCGAGTCGTTCCCGCAGAAGTATCAGACCCTCGTGGGCGACCGCGGCATCAAACTCTCCGGCGGCCAGCGACAACGGGTCGCCATCGCCCGGGCCATCCTGCGCAATCCCGCGATCCTCATCCTCGACGAAGCCACCAGCTCGCTGGATTCGGAAAGCGAACGCCTGATCCAGGAAGCGCTGGAGAAGCTGATGCAGGGCCGGACTTCCTTCATCATCGCCCATCGTCTCGCGACCGTGCGTCACGTCGACCGCATCGTCGTCATCTCCGACGGGCGCGTGGCGGAATCAGGCACCCACGACGAACTCAACGCCATCGAAGGCGGCATCTACCGCAAGCTGGCCGCGCTCCAGTTCCGCGACGAAACGGCCCGGTAGGGCTACGGTGTAGGCCTCGCAGCCTTCGAAACTGCCGCTCGCCGTCGGCGAGCGACGAACCAGATTGGGCGCCGGAAAACTTTCCCGTGGTGAATGCGGGGCTTGAATCCGGAGTCTGCCCTCGCATCTTTACAGCATGTCCCCTCATCGCCTCATGACGTGGCGCCGACTCAGCCTTCTGGCGTTGCTGTGCCTGACGCTGCCAACACGCGCGGCGGTGCCGGCAAACGTCGGAACCGTGGATTTCAACCGCGACATCCGCCCGATCCTGAGCGACCGCTGCTACGCCTGCCATGGCCCCGACGAAGCCAAGAGGAAATCCGGTCTCCGTCTGGACAACGAGGAGGGCGCGCTGGCCCTGCTGAAGTCCGGCGAACGCGCCATCGTTCGCGGCGCGGACCATCTGAAGAGCGGCATGCTTGGCCGCATCACCACCAAGGACGAGGAAGAGGTGATGCCGCCGCCGAAGTTCGGCAAGCCGCTGACCGGAGCCGAGGTCGATCTTTTGACGCGCTGGATCAAGCGGGGCGCGGAGTGGCAGAAGCACTGGTCGTTCATCCCGCCCGTGCGGCCCGAACTGCCCGTGGTGAAGGACAGGAAATGGCCGCGCAACGCCGTCGACCGCTTCATCCTCGCCCGCCTGGAGAAGGACGGGATCAAGCCCGCCGCCGAAACGGACAAGGCGACCTTGATCCGCCGCGTCACGTTCGACCTGACCGGGCTTCCGCCGACCATCGCGGAGGTGGACGCCTTCCTCGCCGATCGTTCCTCCGATGCCTACGAGAAGCTCGTCGATCGTCTTCTGGCCTCGCCCCATTACGGCGAACGTCTCGCGCAGAACTGGCTCGATCTCTCCCGCTACGCCGACACCAGCGGCTACCATTTCGACGGCGTGCGTTTCATGTGGCTCTGGCGCGACTGGGTCATCAACGCCTTCAACGAGAACAAGCCCTTCGACTCCTTCACCATCGAGCAGCTTGCCGGTGATCTCATGCCGGAGCCCACGCAGTCGCAGCGCCTCGCGACCGGTTTCGTGCGCAACAACATGACCAACGACGAGGGCGGCGCGGACCCGGACGAGTATCTCAACAAGTATGTCGTCGACCGCGTGAACACCGTCGGCGCCGTCTGGCTCGGGCTCACCGTCGGTTGCACGGAATGCCACGACCACAAATACGATCCGATGACGACGAAGGAGTTCTACCGGCTCTACGCGTTCTTCCACAACGTGCCGGAGAAGGGCCTCGACCGCATCCGCACCGACAACCCGCCGCCGCGCCTGCCGGTGCCGACGCCCGAGCAGGCCGTGAAGTTCGTCGAGGCCGACTTCCGCCTGAAAGACGCGGAGAAGACCCTCGCCGATCGAACCAACGAACTCGGCGAGACGCAGGAGAAATGGGAACGCGAAGCCGTCGAAACCCCGCCCACAAAACCGAGCGCCGCCGGCCTGCGCACGATCCTGTCATTCGATGAAACCCTGGACGGCGCCGCCCCGAACGGCGCCGCAAAACTTTCCGGAAAGTTCACGGGAACGAACAAGGCCGAGTTCGGAGAAGGCCGCATCGGCAACGCGCTCAAGCTCGACGGCAAAGCGCATGTGGAACTGGAACCGGGCCTCTCGTTCGACCGGACGAACACCTTCAGCTACGGCGCGTGGATCAAGTTCCAGGGCAAGGACGGCACCGTCCTCAGCCGGATCGAGAAGGAGCCGGCCTATCGCGGCTACGACCTGCTGATCAGCGAATCCAAACTGGAGCTGCACCTCGTCTCCAAGTGGCCGGACGACGCGCTCAAGGTCCGCACGAAAGAAGTCCTCCCCGCGAACCAGTGGCTCCACGTCTTCGCCACGCATGACGGCTCCGGCAAGGCCGCCGGAGTGAAGCTCTACGTCAACGGCAAGCTCCGCGACGTGGAGGTGCAGAAGGATCAGCTGAAGGGCTCCATCACGAACGCGGAACCCATCCGCATCGGTTCACGCAACGCCCAGTTTCCCTTCACCGGATCAATCGACGACGTTCGAGTCTACGACCGAGTCCTCTCGTCCGATGACGTCGGCCTGCTTGTGCTCGACGCCTACGTGCAGCTCATCCACAAGTCGCGCGGCCAACGTTCCGCCGACGAGCGGTCCGACCTTTCCCGCTACTACAAGGAGAACCACGCCATCGACTTCATCCGTGCTGAGAGGTCGCTGGCCGAGGCCAGGAAGTCGAAGGACGGCTTCTACACGGCGATCCCGTCGTCTCTGATCATGGAGGAGATGCAGCCGCCGCGGGACACCTTCGTCTTCGTCCGCGGCGACTTCCGCACGAAGGGCGAGAAAGTCACGGCCGCGACACCGGCCTTCCTTCCGGCACTTCCCCCCGGCCCGACAAACCGTCTCACGCTCGCCCGCTGGCTGGTTTCGAAAGAACAGCCGCTCGCCGCACGGGTCACGGTGAACCGCTACTGGGGAATGCTCTTCGGCAACGGCCTCGTAAAGACCGCGAACGACTTCGGTTCCCAGGGCGAGTGGCCCAGCCATCCCGAGCTCTTGGATTGGCTGGCAGTGCAGTTCCGCGATGGCGGTCCGCTCGATGAAAAATTCAGACCGGAAAATGCAAAGCCCAGCGGGGCGTGGGATGTGAAGGCGTTGATCCGTCTCATGGTGACGAGCGCGGCCTATCGGCAGTCGGCCGCAGTGTCGCCGGAGAAGCTGGAGAAGGACCCCTACAACCGGCTCCTCACCCGAGGGCCGCGCGTGCGTCTTGATGCCGAGTTCATCCGGGACAACGCCCTCGCCGTCTCCGGCCTGCTCAATTCCAAAATCGGCGGCGCCAGTGTGAAACCCTACCAGCCGCCCGGCATCTGGGACGGCGTGGACGCCGCCTACAAGCAGGACAAGGGCGGCGACCTCTACCGGCGCGGCCTCTACGTCTTCTGGCGACGCTCGGCGCATTATCCGTCGTTCGCCACCTTCGACGCGCCCAACCGGGAAGTTTGCACATTCCTCCGTCAACGCACGCAGACGCCGCTGCAGTCGCTCGTGCTCATGAACGACCCGTCCTACGTCGAAGCCGCGCGCGGCCTGGCCCAGCGCGTCTTTGCCGAAGCCCCGGCCGATCTGAACCGCCGCCTCGTCCTCGCCTTTCGCCACACGCTGGGACGCCCGCCGCTGGCCGGGGAAACGGCGCTGCTGAAGAAAACCTTCGACCAGCAGCTCGCCAATTTCCAAGGCGACCCCAAGGCAGCCGAGGCGCTGCTCAAGGTCGGCGAATCTCCCGCCCCGACCTCCATCGACAAAACGGAACTCGCCGCCATGACCGCCGTGGCCAACGTGCTGCTCAACCTCAACGAGACGATCACGAAATGAGACCGCCGCGTTTTAGTTTACAGACAACCTGGCCGAACTGCCCAGGCCCGGAGGGCCGCTGGAGATTAGCCAGCCACGAAGTGGCTGGATCGCGATCCACCATGTTCTGCGTCC
>CANJSG010000159.1 GCA_947476875.1 Verrucomicrobiota bacterium
ATCATAGCCGCCCGCGAGATTTGTGAGTTTACGATTGAAGGAACCGGGGACGGAGTAGCCATAAATAAGGCCTATGTCTTGAAAATAGTTATCCTGAAAAAGAACGTTCTCGTAGCAGTTCGCCGGAGCATCTGATCCGATAAACGTAAGCGGATGCGGATCAAGAGTAGTGACTTGATCAACCCAGATTCCCTGATTGCCGAGCAAACGACTTACCTCCGACACCAATGATCCCCCACGACTGTGACCAATCAGATGCATGGGAAGCTCTGCCAGAGCATGACCTTGAAGCTCGGGAATAAAATTGGTAAGAGTTAGAGCGGAAACCACCAACGGAGCAACTTGGCCTGTATCATACTCGGTTCCGAAAATCGAGAGTCCGGCAAGAGCACCCCAATCCAATCGAATGAGAATCTCACCAGAATCGGACGACGTTGGAATCGCACCCGCAGTCCTACTCCATGAAGTGAAGATCATGCTTCCGGTTTTTGATACAGTGATCTCGTAGGTCGTAGAACTTCCGGGAAACCTAGGGTATTGGGACATCCTGTCAGCCATCCCACTCACCCAGCCATCCGCGTTTCCGTTAAGCCCATGCGTGATCACGGTAGTTCCTGCGGCAAGTCCACTTCGCGGCAGCAAAACAATCAGCAATCCGATCAGCGCGATGGTTTTCATCTTGGGTTGCCTTTGATCCCACTCCTGACGGCCAAAGTCATGCGACTATTCGCTCCGCCTTCAACTACGGACGTAGCGGCTCCGGGATCAGGATGGAGCCGTCGGCTTGCTGTTGGGTTTCCACCAGCAAGCCAGCCATCGCGGGAAAGGGCTGCCTCGTCATGTCGTCGGAATGGCTTCGTCGGGATAAACCGGAATGCCCACGCGCTCGATGTGCTCACGCAAAGCCCGGTGAGCGATGTGATCGAGGGATTGGACTTCAAACCGGTAGGGCAGCGGAAGTTCGTCAAGTTCTGCGCAAATCGCCTCCGCTCGGAGCGGGTCCACCGCGCCGGTGACAACAAGATCGACATCCGAACGGTCCGAATGCGTGCCCTTGGCCCTCGATCCGAACAGGGTGGCGGAAGAAACCTCGGGATGACGGCTGAAGACCTCCTGAATGAGGGCAAGCTCGCGGGGCGGCAACGGAGATGTTTTCACTTCTGACTTTCCTGGTGGAAAAACTCATGGAGCGACCCCATGGCCGGAAGGTATCGAGAGGCGATGGCTTCAACCGCTTTTTCAAAGCTCGCGAAGTTGTAGGTGTGGGAAAGGAGGTTCCGGTGATCGAGCATGTCGATCCAAACCTGTCCATCCACGATGACCTTGGCGGCAAAGCCATCCTTCAAAACCTGGCGGGGTGTGATGGTGGCGAAAACAAAACCACCTTCCTCAAGCCAATCCTTCAGGGTTTTCCAAGCCAGCTCGAAGGAATACTCGAACCGCTGGACTACGCCCTCCTTCTCCAACTGGTTCAACGCGGCGGGCCCGTTCTCCAGCGCCTGCCGCAGGAGGACATACGCGCGGTCAAAGTTCTGAAACCTCTGTTTCCATCGGATGTCGTGGTTTGAACTCATGGCGTTACCCTAGTCTCTCTAGGTTGGCTGGCACAGCATTCTGGTCGCGCTTAAGCCTACGCAATTCGTTCCGCCTTCAAATACGGCTGCAGCGGTTCAGGGATGAGGATGGAGCCATCGGCTTGCTGGTGGGTTTCCACCAGCGCGACGAAGAGGCGGGCGAGCGCGGTGCCGGAGCCGTTGAGGATGTGCGGCAGGATGTTTTGGCCGTCGGACTCGCGCTTGTAGCGCAGGTTCATCCGGCGCGACTGGAAGTCCTCGCAGTTCGAGCAGCTGGAGACTTCGAGATACTGGTTCTGGCCGGGAGCCCAGACTTCGATGTCGTAGGTCTTGGCGCTGGCGAAGCCCATGTCGCCGGTGCACAGGTTGATGACCTTGTAGTGGAGGCCGAGGAGCTGGAGAACCTTCTCCGCGTTGCCAACCAGCGTTTCCAGTTCGGCGTAGCCGTCCTCGGGCTTCACGATCTTGATCAGCTCCACCTTGTCGAACTGGTGGACGCGGATCATGCCGCGGGTGCCAAGTCCCGCGGCTCCGGCCTCAGCACGGAAGCACGGGGAATAGGCCACATAACGCACCGGCAATTGGCTCTCCGCCAAGAGCTCGTCGCGGTGGATGTTGGCGACGGGCGCTTCAGCGGTGGGCAGCAGGTAGAGTTTGCCCATGGTGGACGCGTCATTGCCCTCCTGCACGGCGTAGGCCTGATCGCGGAACTTCGGGAACTGCCCGACGCCGACCATGCAGTGTTCGCCGACGATGTAGGGCGGCGACACTTCGTGGTAGGCGTGTTCGGTGGAATGCAGGTCGAGCAGGAACGAGATCAAGGCGCGCTCCAGCTTGGCGCCCCATCCAGTGTAGAGGAGGAAGCCCGAGCCGCTCAGCTTGGTGCCGCGTTCGAAATCGATCAGCTTGAGCGACTGGCAAAGCTCGACGTGGTTCTTCGGCTTGAAGGCGTGCGTGGGTTTCTCGCCCCAGGTGCGGATGGTCGGGTTGTCGGCGGCGTCCTTGCCCAACGCGACGCTGGCGTGGGGCAGATTCGGCAAGCGCATGAGGATGGCGTCGCGGCTGGCCTCGACTTCGGCGACCTGCTTGTCGAGGGCGGTGATCTTGTCGCCGATCTCGCGGACGCGGACTTTGGCGGCCTCGGCTTCGGCCAGCTTCTTTTGGCCCATGAGGGCGCCAATCTCCTTGGAGGAGCGGTTGCGTTCTGCTTTCAGGTCCTCGACTTCCTTCACGGCCTTGCGGCGTTGGTCGTCGAGGGCGAGCACTTCATCGACAAATTTCTCATCGCCCGCGCCACGGGTGGCGAGGCGTTGGCGGACGTGATCGGCCTGGTCGCGAAGCAGCTTGATGTCGAGCATGGCGGCGAGTTTTAGGGGCCGTCGGAAGGCGTCGCAAGGAACGAATTGGCCGCTTGAGCACGAAGAACGCGCACGCTAGAGACGTCGCATGAGTTCGACGATTTCCGTGGGCCGCGTGGCCTCACTGCATCTGCATCCCGATGAAGGCGGCCAGCCGCTGCGTTCGGTCGAGAGCCTCGAACTGGTCGAGCAGAAGGGCATCGTCGGCAACAGGCGCTACTTCAACCGCAAGGGTCGCGACGGCCAGCCGACGAAACGCCAAGTCACACTGATCGAGCGCGAGCAGATCGCGGAGCACGCCGCCGCCCTTGGGATGGAAACCATCGGGCCAGGCGTGGTCCGCTCGAACATCGAGACGGAAGGAATCGAGCTAGTGCCATTGATCGGGCAGCAGGTCGAGGTGGGAACCGCGCTGCTGGAATTCGCCGCGCCGCGTGATCCCTGCGCGAAGATGGACGCGATCTGCCAAGGCCTGCGGGAACTGATGCTTCCGCAGAAGCAGGGCGTGCTGGCCCGCGTCATCCGATCGGGAACCGTCCGCGTGGGAGACACCGTCCGCGTGCTCACCGACTGACGGCAACAAGAGCTTGCCTTCAAAAGGGGAACGCCCCCATTTTCACCAGACTTCTAGGGCGCGATTAGCTCAGTGGTAGAGCATTGCCTTCACACGGCAGGGGTCGCAGGTTCGAAACCTGCATCGCGCACCATCTTCTTCCATGTGGCTTTTCCGCAAATCGCCGGAGCAAAGCGGCTTCCCATGCATTTGCTAACCGGATTGCTGAATCTGTTGATCGCGAAAGTCCTCCTCTTTTTCTACCGCGGTCTCCCGTTGGATTTCATTGGCCGGCTCGCAATCCGCCGCTGCTGTGTTGCGATGACAGCTGGTTTTGGATTGGACGAAGCGGTCGTCCACCTGGTGATGGGAACGGGATCAACCGGTGTTCGTCTTCTGGAGCAGGAGGCGCAACGCAATGGCCGGGAAAGCACCGCGTCTTTTCTGTTACGAGTCATTGGGAAAAGCAAAGCGCCTTAATCCGTTCCATCGGAAAACAGCCGGCGCGCTGTTGGAATCCAACGGCTACGATCCCCCCGTGACGTGGTGGACAGGAAGGACGTCAGCCCAGGAACTTCCCCGGATTCAACAAACGCTGGGGATCGAGGGCGTTCTTCACGGTCTGGTGCAGGGCGCGGACGGATTCATCGGCGGCCAGCGGCCACCAGGTCTTCTTCGCGAGACCGATGCCGTGCTCGCCCGTGACCGCTCCACCCCAAGCGACGATCTGCCGGAAGAGTTCATCGAGCGCGGCTTCGCTACGTTCCTTCGCGCCGGGCTGGGTGAAGTCCACCATCACATTGACGTGGATGTTGCCATCGCCGGCGTGACCGAAACACGCGACGGGCAGGCCGTGCTTCTTCTGCAACGCCTCGGCGAAGGCGACAAGTTCCTCCAACTTGCCGCGAGGGACGACGATGTCTTCGTTCAGCTTGGTGAGGCCGGTATCGCGCAGCGAGTAGGAGAACTCGCGGCGCAGGCCCCAGAGCTTCTCCACCTCGGCGGCGCCGGACGCGCGGTCGATGAAGACGGGCTTGAGCGGTTTCACCAGTTTTTCCAAGTCCTTCAGCTCACCGCGCACGGAACGTTCCTGTCCGTCCAACTCGACGAAGAGCATGGCGTTGGCGCCTTCGAGGCGGTTGCTGCCGGTGCGTTTGCGGGCGGCGGCCAGCGTGAACTGATCGGCCATCTCCAGCGCGCAGGGAAGGAAGCCGGCCTTGAAGATCTCGCGGATGGCCCGCGTGCAGGCGCGCATGGAGTCGAAGCCGACGCCGAGAAGGGCGCGATACGGTGGCAAGGGCAGGAGCTTCAGCGTGGCTTCCGTGACGATGCCCAGCATGCCTTCGCTGCCGACGAAGAGGCGGTGGAGATCGAAGCCGGTCTTGTTCTTGTGCGCGCGGCCGCCAAGGCGGGTGACGGTGCCGTCCATGAGGACGACTTCGAGGCCGAGCACGTAGTCGCGGGTCACGCCGTATTTGAGGCAACGCGGGCCGCCGGCATTGGTGGCGATGTTGCCGCCGAGCGAACAGTCGGCCCGGCTGGCCGGATCCGGCGGATAGAACAGGCGTTTCTTCTCGGCCGCCTTCTGGAGCGTGGCGGTGATGACACCCGGCTGGACGACGGCCACGAAGTCGCGGTCGTTGACTTCCAGAATGCGGTTCATCTTCTCGACGGAAAGCACGATGCCGCCCTGCACGGGCACGCAGCCACCCACGTAGCCGTAGCCGGCGCCGCGCGGCGTGACGGGGATGCGGTGTTCATGGGCGAAGGCGAGAATCTTGGAAACGGACTCTGTCGAAGTCGCCAAAGCCGCGGCATCAGGACGGGCGACGGCGAACCACTTATCGCCGGAGAATTTCTTCAGCGTGGAATC
This sequence comes from Verrucomicrobiota bacterium, assembly GCA_947476875.1. GTDB lineage: Bacteria > Verrucomicrobiota > Verrucomicrobiia > Limisphaerales > CANJSG01 > CANJSG01. The sequence goes on from CANJSG010000159.1 coordinate 5,359, forward strand.
GTCCGTCACCAGTTCGCCGGGGGCGAGTTGGCGGGACAGACGGTCAAGGGCGCGGCGCAACGGGGCACTCATCATCGAGAGGAGTCAGGCAGGAAAGGAATCGATTGAGAAGAGGCAGACTGAGTTTGCTGCTCTTCTTCATTCTTGTTCTCGATGGCATCGAAGGCAAAACGCGAGAAGGAGAAGGAGGGCGAGAACGAAGAGGGCGGGTGGATCAACCTTCAGGCCTCCTTTTCAGATCCGTCTTCCCGTGCCTTGAGTTCCGCCTCGATCAATGCGCGAGCCTCGTCCGCCTGGTCTTCGGGAACTTGAATGCGGATGCCTCCGGCGGCAGAGGTGTAGCCGCCAAGTGTCATGCCTGCCATTTCACCGTGGATGAAGGCATCGAAACCGGCGACTTCGAGACGCCCTCGCAGCAGGTTTGCATCCGCCGAGTTCAGGGTGTTGTAGATGGTGCGGAGTTCCATGCGGGCAATGTGCCCGCCGGCGGAAATCACGCAACCTTCTCGGCGAAGATCATCACGCCCGCCCCGGTCTGGGTAAGGTTCCCGACGCGCACCGGCAGCGTCTCCCCGACACTGCCACCGGCTCCGTTGACCACCACCATCGTTCCATCCGCCAGATATCCCACACCTTGGCCCCGCTCGCGACCTTCGCGGGCGATGCGGAGTCTCACCGTGTCGCCGGGTAAAACCTGGGCTTTCAGCAGCGCCCCCATCTCGACGAGGTTGATGATCTTGACGGACTGAAGAGAAGCGACCCGGGCCAGATTGGAATCATTGGTCACCAATCGCGCCGACAGGGCGCTGGCTAGCAGCACCAGCTTTGCATCCACCTCCGTCTCGCCCGGGAATTCCGCCTCATGGATCTTCACCTCGGTCTTCGGATAGGCCTGCAGTTTCTGGAGCAGTTCCAGGCCACGGCGACCTCGGGCGCGTTTAACCTCGTCCGCAGAGTCGGATAACTGGTGAAGCTCGCGCAGGACGAACCGGGGAATGATCAGTTTGCCTTCGAGGAGGTTGAGCTCAACGAGCCCCGCAATGCGTCCATCGATCACCGCGCTGGTATCGATCACGAACAGGTTGTCTGGCTTGGTCTGCGACGCAAAGCGGACGTAGGGCACGATGAGGCTGAAGTCCTCCTTGTTGCTCCGCATGGCGATCACCATCCCGAGGTAGGAGAATGACAGGAACAGACCCAGGCGGATGAGCCAACGAACCTCTTCGGCGGCGAAATCAAAGAGACCGGATCGGTCAACGATCCACGCCATGATCGTCCCGATGGCCAACCCCGCCGTGGCGGCAGAGAAGGCCCGGATCGAGAACCCCTTCAGCATCTCGTCGAAGGCAACAAGGATTCCGCCAAACCCGAATCCGATCAGGCAGGCCCGACCGGGATGGTCCAATAGATCGGGACGCACCTGACTGATGCTGAAACCAGCGCCAGTGCATAGGAGCATGAAGAATCCGCGGACGACTCTGGTGTTCACCCTCGCGTTCATTGTCCGGAAGGTCATCGGACGATGCGTTTCCCGGCTAAAGGCCGGGGCCTTCAGCGGATCGACTTGATCGGGTAGTTGAAACTGCCGGTCGTCTGGCGCGCACGCGCCTCCGGGGGTTTGTAAAGGATGCCGTAGCGGCTGAGATTCCCGGACAGGATAACGAGGTTGCTGGCCACAAGGCTGAGTTGGTCTTTCAACGCTGGATCCTTGAGCAGGCCTCCGACGGTCCCCTGCCCTTGCTGGATGCCGGCGACGATCTCGCGCAGCGTCTCGCTGGTGGCCTGGAAGTTGGTCATCGTCGCGTTGACCGCCATGGCATTGGTCGCGACCACGGAATCCAGTCGACCGATCACCTTGTTCAGCTCCGTGCTAAAGGTAAGCAGATTCGTGACGGCGAGTCCGATGGGTTCGCGATTGGTCTGGATGATGGAGTCGACCCCGTCCATCGCCAACACGGCCCGGTCCGAGACGGTCCGGAGATTGCGCAGGGTGACAGCGATGTTGGTCAGCGTTTCCCGGTTGAGGACCATTTCGTCGACCCGGGTGATCGCGTCGTTGAGGCGGGTGGCGGTGGCGTCGAGGCGCTTGATAAAGCCGGCGGCCGCCTTCGCCGTGTCCTGGAGATTGAAGGGCTCGTCGCAGGTCACGGTGTCCCCGTCTTTAAGGAGAGGTTTGGCGTTGGTGGTAGGCTTGATGGAAACGAACTGGTCACCGAGAAAACCCGACGCGTCGATCCCGAAGACGGCGTCCGCGTAAACGAGGAACTTCTTCTCGATGCCGATTCCGATCGAGACGGTCTTTCCGTCGCCGGCAAGTTCAATGGAATCGACATGCCCCACCACGACACCGGCCATCTGGACCTGCGCCTTCATCTTGATGCCGCCCACGTTGACCGCCTTGAGCGTCAGGTTGTAGGTGCCGGCGGAGAAGATCTTTCCCCGGCTGAAGGCGATCATCAGCGTGGCGGCCAACATGATGCCGACGAAGACAAAAATGCCGACGGACAGGTTCTTGCGGGAGTCGTTCATGTGGTGAAATCAATCTGCTTCTCGTCGGAGATTCCGTTGACGAAGCGGTGGACAATCGGGTCGGTCGACGCGAACAGGTCTTCCGGGGAGGCGGTGACGTGGATGCGGCCTTGATGGAGGAGGAAGATGGTCTTGCCCACGCGGCGGGTGCTGCGCATGTCGTGGGTGACGACGACCGAAGTGATCTTCAACTCCTGCTGCACGCGGATGATGAGCTTGTCGATGCTGTCCGAGACGATGGGGTCCAGGCCGGTCGTCGGCTCGTCGTAGAGGACGACCTCCGGTTCGTAGATGATGGCACGGGCCAGTCCGACCCGTTTGCGCATGCCGCCGGAAAGTTCGGCCGGCTTCTTCTTCTGGGTCCCGCCGAGGTCCACCAGTTCAAGAACCCGTGAAATGCGACGGTCGATTTCGCCCCGGGTCAGTTTCCGTTCGCGGTCGAGGACGAAGCCGACGTTCTCCTCCACGGTCATGGAGTCGAAGAGCGCCGCCATCTGGAACACGAGGCCGAATTTATGCCGGACCCGGAGAAGCTGGCGCTCGTTCAATCCCACCAGGTTTTGGCCGTCGATGAGGACCTCTCCGCTGTCGGGCATCATCAGACCGATGAGATGCTTGAGGAGGACGCTCTTGCCTCCGCCGCTCGCGCCGATGATGACGACCGCCGTGCCGGACTCGATGACGAGGTTCACGTCGTCGAGCACCTTCTGGGAGCCGAACGATTTCCTGAGATGGCGCACCTCGATCATGGCGTCAGTCGAGCAGGCGGTTGAGGACCATGGTGAGGAAGAAGTTCGTCACAAGGATGGCGATCGACGAAAAGACCACGGCATCGGTGGTGGCCTTGCCGACACCCTCTGCGCCCTGCGGACAGCTCAGGCCCTTCTGGCAGCCGATGAGTCCGATGAGTCCGCCGAAGACGAAGGTCTTGATGAAGCCGGCGCCGATGTCCTCGATGCCGGTGTAGCGAACGGCATTGTGCCAGAGGTAGGCGGGATCGATTCCTAGGAGCTGGGTTCCTACCAGGTAGCCGGCGAGGATTCCGACGAAGATCGATTCGGCCGTGAGCAGCGGCATCGCGATGAGGATTGCAAGGATGCGCGGCACCACGAGGTAGTCGACAGGATGCGCGGCGAGCGTTCGAAGCGCGTCGATCTGCTCGGTGACCTTCATCGTCCCGAGTTCTGCCGCGATGGCGGCACCGATCCGCCCGGCCACCATGAGCGCCGTCAGGACCGGTCCCAGTTCGCTGCCCATCGACACAGCCACCACCGCGAGCGTGGCGGTGTCCATGAGGACCTTGTGGAACTGGAAGTAGGTCTGCGCCGCCATCACCATCCCGGTGAACGCGCCCGTGATCAGGACGACCGATTGGCTCTTCACCCCGATGAAATGCATCTGCCGGACGACGTCCTTCCAGTTGATGCGTGAAACGAAGAGGGCACGGACGATCTCCGACGCCAGACGCCCAACGGCTCCGGCGAAATCCACCACCTCAACCACAAGGCTCTTGGCCAACCCGATCATCACGCTCCGCGAGCGTAAGCAGGGAATCGCGGCAGTGCCAACAGCCACCTGAAACAATCCTGCGTCCCCTGGGACGGAGAGCCTGACGCTTGGTCCAATCGAGTCGAAAAAGAGAAGAGCCCGGTTTCCCGGGCTCTTTGAATCTTCTATTGGGCCTTCCTGCGGTTAGCTGGAGAGAGCACCCGCGGCTGAAGCGCTTTGGCGGAACACGATCTTGCCTTCCTCGACCGTCACGAGGACCGGATCGGTTTCATGGAGACTGCCACGAAGAATCTCTTCGGCGAGCGGGTCTTCCAAGTGGCGCTCAACCGCACGGCGCATCGGCCGGGCACCGTAGGTCGGATCATAGCCCTTCTCGACCAGCAGATC
>CANJSG010000160.1 GCA_947476875.1 Verrucomicrobiota bacterium
GCACTGAGATACAAAGATATCACGGTCGAAAGGATGATAGTTCTCATTGGATTGAGGCAATCTTGCACCTAAACAGGACATTACAACGCTCAACTTATGGCAAAGCGTGAATTCTAGTTGAGGACGGAAAACGTCCGTTCGCCTGGTTGCTTGCCAAACGTCATCGGGACAGGAGCACGGAAAGAAGAAGCACTGTGGCAACTGGGAAAACTGCGCGACGCTTGACCTCAGAAGGCTCTCCCGAAAAGCAAACGGGCGCGGTTTAAGCCGCGCCCGTTGGAGGATTCAGAGTCCTCTGCGGGTTACTTGTTCTTGCGGCGAACCACAAAGCCCAAGCCGATCACACCGGCACCAAAGAGGGCCCATGTGGCGGGTTCGGGGACGAGGGTCACACTGGAAACACCGGAGACTACGAAGTTATCAATCCTGCTCGTTCCAGTAGCTGCTACAGCGCCGCCTGACGGCGTGACGGCTGACATGTCCTTAATCCGAAAAAACAGAGAGGGAGCCTCTTCGGCGGCACCAATTCCAAACAGGCTCACGGAGAAACCATAAGCAGGAACAGAGGTCCCAATGGTCCAAGAAGCGTTGGGTGCCAAACCGTTCTGTAAGACGGCGTAGGTGCCGCCAATCGCAGTGAAGCTGGAGCCGTTCACGCTGTAGGATAGCGCGAAATCGCGCGGACCCGTAGAACTGCTGGTCTGGTCGTAAGAGATCGAAATATTGGTAAAACCGACCGTCGAAGTCTGAAACTGCCAGTAGTCTTCAATGGCCCATTTATCCGCGGAGAAGGATTCCGCCGATCCGTTACCGGCTGGATTCGAGTAAATCGTGAGCGCTGAGGTATGAAAGGCGGAAGCCGATCCAGAACCCTCTTCTGCGGCGAGACCCGAAATGGAAGAGCCGGTTGAGCTTGGAACGCTGGCCTCAAACGTCCACTTCGCGACAGTCGCGGCTTCAAGGCTGGAAGCGATGACTCCAAGGATACTAAGAGCGGCGAAGGTTTTTTTCATAGAATTTGGACACAGTTGCACACCAATAGGGCATCGCAATCCAAGACTTCCGTCGTCACGAGGAATTAACCCGTCGCACGAATCCGTCGCTTTGGGTGGCGGATTCTAATGACCGCAAGCTGCTCCAAAGCCATCTCCCGGATGCCGGCCAATGCCATCTAGGCGCTCTGCAAGAACCCGCGGTCGTTCAACAAAGCCAGCAGGGATGCATCCGCACGGGAATTCCTGTCGTAGGAGGGACAGGAACAGGGACTGCCTCCCCGATTCGAGCCGTTCAAACACACCTACGAAACGCACCCCATGAACCAACTCCTCTCCCGATTCAGTCCGGCTTCGTTGGCCTCTGTCTCAGTAGCGCTCGGAGCCACCCGGGCCCATGCCCAGACCGCCTGCGGCGTCCCGGCCAACGGAACCGTGGTCCGCTTCGATGTCACCACGCCGGGCTTGGTCACCTTTATCCGGAACCTCGCCTTCATCCCCGAGGGCATCGACTTCCGGCCGAGCCCCACGACGCTCTTCGCCATCGATTCCGCCCGCGACGCGCTGGTCACCCAGAATCCCCCGAACGCCGGACAGCCCAACACCGTCGCAGGAGGCGGGCTTCTGGGGGTGAACTTCAGGGACATCGCGGGCTTCGACGTCTTCTCCGCGCCTGGTTCCGGGATGAACTCCGCCTTCGCCGGGTTGCAGTTGGAAAACGAACGGGGGCAGAAGCTCTACTCCATCGACCTGACCACGGGAGCCGCCGGCCTGGTGGGGCTGCGGAAGAACCGGACCGCCTGATCAAAGCACGCCGCCATTCCACCACGCTTCCAACGCCGTGTCCCGGCGCTGGAAGGGTCATTGGTTCCGCTCAGTGCCGTGATTCCGCCGGTGCCGTCACGGTGGCCGGCTTGGGCTTCATCTTCTCGCTGAGCGTGATCACGGCCGCGCCGATCATGATGAAAACGACGCCGCTCCAACGGAGACCGGACACCTGCTCCTTCAGGATGAGCTTCGCGGCGATGGTGGTGAAGACGAAGCTGAGGGCGGTCATCGGCCAGACAAAGCTGAGTTCCGCCTGGCTCATGAGGTAAAGCAGCACACCGAAGAAGACGGCCTCCAGCGCGACGCCGGCCACCATCTTGGAGTTGGTGGCGCCCGACTTCACCAAACGCCAGATCTCGGATGCGGAGACCTGTTTGACCTCGCCGATTTCCTTGATGGCCTTGCTCAGGAAAACCACGCCGACGGCTTCGCACATCAGGCCGATCAGGAGAACGAGGACCAGTTTTGTCATGCGCCGGAACGTAGGCAAGGGACGTGGCCCATGCCAGCCCGGATAGTGGAACAGAAGTCCGCGATTTCGGGATCAGTTGCCGCCACCCGGGACGGGCGGAGCCTGCTGGCCGGGGGTGATCGGAGTCGGCGGCAGCGGGGGCAGTTTCCCGGAGCTGACATCTTTCCTGGTCAATTCCCGGAGCACCTCCATGTGGACGACGGACTGCTCATAGGTCATCGGAGTGGCGGATGCCTCGGGGACGGGATTAGCCAAAGCGCCGGAACGGATCGACCGGGTGGGGATGCCCTGGAGCGTGTTCACCGGGAACTGCGGGGCGGGAATGGATCCGCCACCACTCACCGCGCTCGGCACGGATTGTCCGCCGATAGGATTGGCCAAGGCCGACGAGGCCGGTTGGGGAAAGGAGCCGGGAGGAACATACCCGCTGCCGAAGGTCGGGATCATGGGCTGCCCGGGAACGGGGCCGCCGGCCTTGCCTGCCTTTTCCATGGAGACGAACCGCTCCTCGTTGTTGTAGCGGATCTTGGCGGAACCATCGGTGTCGTTGAGCTGGACGAGCTCCAAGCCACCCATGCCCTCGGCGCTGTTACGCTCGCCAGGCGCGAGGGACACGTAGATGGGAGCCGGGTTCTTGGGGTCTTTCTTGTCGATGGCGAACCATGCGGTGATCTCCGCGCCGATGCCGGACATGCCCATGAACTTGATGTTGGTCGGCGCCTCGAGCTTGACCGGCTCCGGGGGTTTGATCACCGGCGGGGTCACGAGCCGGAAGGCGTTCTTCTCGGAGATGGCGCGATACGGATTGTCCGCGGCTGAAAGCGATGCGGCAGCGAGGAGGCTCGCGGCGAAAAGCACTGGAAGTTTCCGGCCCGGTTTCATGTTCGTAAGGTATGGACTGGCAAGAGAAACACCAGATGGAATCACCGGTTGCGCGGGAAGTGGCTTAAACAGGGGAGCCGAGGGATGATGGCCGCGAAAGAACGCAAAGGGCGCAAAGCCATGAAAAGCCATTCTGCTTTGTGTTCCTTGCGTTCTTTCGCGGCGAACCTTGATGCCGTTCGTGGAAAAAACCGCCGGCCCCCTCGCGGGAACCGGCGGTTGAATTGGTCGGAAGGAAGCCTTCCGGATCGGCTTAGTAGGCGGCCTGGGCGCCCTTGATGTTCTTCTTCTGCATCCACGGCATGAGTGCGCGGAGCTTGGCGCCGGTCTTCTCGATGGGGTGCTGTTCACCCTTCTTGAGGAGGGCGTTGTATTTCTTGTAGCCGCCCTTGTATTCGGCGACCCATTCCTTGGCGAACTTGCCGGACTGGATGTTCTTGAGCGCGATTTTCATGCGCTTCTTCACCGAGGCGTCGATGATCTTGGGGCCGACGAGGACGTCGCCCCACTTGGCGGTCTCGGAGATGGAGAAACGCATGCCGGCGATGCCGGACTCGTTCATCAGGTCGACGATGAGCTTCAGCTCGTGGAGGCACTCGAAGTAGGCCATCTCGGGGCTGTAGCCGGCCTCGGTCAGCACTTCGAATCCGGCCTGCACCAGCGCGCAGGCGCCGCCGCACAGGACGGTCTGTTCGCCGAAGAGATCGGTCTCGGTCTCTTCCTTGAAGGTGGTCTCGAGCACGCCGGCGCGGGTGCCGCCGACGCCCTTGGCCCACGCGAGGGCCGTCTTACGGGCCTGCTTGGAGGGGTTCTGGTAGATGGCGATCAGCGCGGGCACGCCTTTGCCTTCGGTGAACTGGCGGCGGACGATGTGGCCGGGGCCCTTGGGGGCGACGAGGATGACATCGACGTTTTTCGGCGGGACGATGGTCTTGAAGTGGATGGAGAAGCCGTGGCTGAAGAGGAGCGTCTTGCCCTTGGTCAGGTTGGGAGCGATGTCCTTCTCGTAGGCGGCGGCCTGCTTGGTGTCGGGCAATCCGACGAAGATGACGTCGGCGCGCTTGACCGCCTCGGCGGTGGTGAAGACCTCGAAGCCCTTGTCCTTCGCGACGGCGATGGACTTGGAGCCTTCGTAGAGGCCGATGATGACCTTGGCGCCGGATTCCTTGAGGTTCAGCGCGTGGGCATGGCCCTGCGATCCGAAGCCGAGAACGGCGAGTGTTTTGCCTTTGAACACGCCGAGGTCGGCGTCCTTGTCAGTGTAGACTTTTGCCATGTGAATCTGTGGGGGTTGAAATGGTGGAAACTTAGCTGCGAGGGAGCGCGACCTTGCCGGTGCGGGTGAGGTCCAAGATGCCGAAGCCCCTCATCAGCTCGATGAATTTCTCGATCTTCGATTCGCCGCCGGTGATCTCGATGGTGAGGTTGTCCGGCTGCACGTCGACCACCTTGGCGCGGAAGAGTTCCGCCATCTGGGCGACTTCGGCGCGATTGGACTTGCCGGTCTTGACGCGGACAAGGACGAGCTCGCGGTCGATGTAGTCGCCGTCGCGGTAGTCGATGACCTTGACGACATCGACCAGCTTGTTCAGCTGTTTGCAGATCTGCTCGATGGTCGACTCGTCGCCGCGGGTGACGATGGTCATGCGGGACAGGCTCGCGTCGTGCGTGGGCGCGACGTTGAGCGTGTCGATGTTGTAGCCCCGGCCGCTGAAGAGGCCGGTGACACGCGTCAGGACACCGAATTTATTTTCGACCAGGACCGACAGGGTATGGCGCATATTCTTATTTGGAGCGTGAATCGTGGAAGGTGGTTTCTGCTGTTTCGACCTCCGGGACCACTTCTCACGCCTTCACCAGCCCCCGAAAGTCAAAAACCCGCGTCCGTTCGGGACTGCGGGCGACCCGGGAGCCGTTGGACGACCCAGAGCACCTCAGCCCCGCCGGAGCGGGACAAGGGTTACTACTACAAGGTTTACCTTTGGAATCATCGGCTGCGGAACGTAGCCGTCGCGGATTGCGACGGTCAATGGGTTTTCCTTAAGGCTCAGAAAAACGGATTGTGGGCCTTTTCCTGCGCGATCGTGGTCAACGGTCCATGCCCCGGACAAAGCAACGTCTCAGCCGGCAGGTTGAAGATCGATTCGCGCACCTTCTGTTTGGCCAGATCCCACGACTGGTTCCCCCGCCCCATCGACCCCGCGAAGATCGCGTCGCCCACGATCGCGGCGAACGGGCCGTCCTCCGGGAAATTGCCGATCACATAGGTCACGCCGTCCTCCGAGTGGCCGGGCGTCTCGCGGTTCGAGATGCGCAGGCTGCCGAGCATGATGAAGTCGTTCCGCCGATTGCGGTGTTCCGGCGGCGTTCCCTTAAGATCCGAATGCATGCGGACCTTCGGATACTTCTCACGGATCGCACCCAATGCGGCCACGTGGTCGGAATGGCCGTGGGTTAGGAAGATATGTTTGAGCTGAAGACTGTTCTCCTCGATCAAGGCGAAGATCGGAGCCGCGTCGAAGCCGGTGTCGAAGAGCGCGGCCTCGCGGTTCACCTCGTCCCACACGACGTAGGCGTTGACCGTCATGCCTTCGCTTTCGGTGGTAATCTGCCGGATCTCGCGCCACTGACCGAGGTCGGGCGGCGTCGGTTGCCAACCCTTCACCAGACCTTCCAGCTTGCCCGCATCGAGCTGCACGAGCTTGCCCAGCGCGGCGTAGTTGATCGCCTTGGCCAGCGTGCCGTTCGATTCGAAGTCCGAGAGCTCGGCGACGGAGAGGCTTGCGGCTTGGGCGGCCGCTTCGGGCGAGGCGTTGACGGACAAGCGGGCCTTGCGGACGACATCGCCGGCGTGGTCTTCGAGATTCATGGCGCGGGAAGGTAGGCGTCCCGGGCAAGCCCGCGCAAGAGGGGTGAAACGGGGATGCCGCGAACGACTGGAATGACCCGTCGGCGTTGAAGGGGATAGATGGAACCTCGGTTGGCGCAGGCCTCCGGCCTGCAAAGGTCCTTTGCTTTTGGGGCGTTAGCGAAACGCGCCCGAAAATGGCGACAGATTGAAAACATGAGCAAGGCCATGAAGAGGAACTCGAAACCACGGGTGGTCCGGATCGGGATCGTCGCGGTCAAGATCTACGCGGTCCACAACCGGTCAGGCGACGCGGACGGCAAACGCCGGCATCGGTTGTTCCAAGGGCGTCAGCCAAGCGCGGGCCGGCGCGGTGACCCGGCCGAACATGTCGCGCTGGGGCTTCAGCTTGATCACGGATTCGACCCGTTCGATCGGACCCATGCGGATTTTCGGGCCACCCAGGTCGAAAAGAACCCGGCAATTGCGCCCGGTCGCGGCTTCGGCTCGGCGGGGCTTCTCGACCATGCGTGTCCACGCCTCCAGATCGTCGTGCGCACAATTGATCCGCACACTATCGGTGCCCGCAGCGAGGAGACGGTCCAGGATCTCGGGCTGGATCGCAGCTCACGGAGGCACAGTCGCCATTATCCTCACGAATCGGGACGGGCTTTCTTCCGAAAATCTGTCCGGTGTTTTCCTTGAGCAGGGAGCGGCCTTCTTGAAAATCTAGATGCGCGACCACGAAGTTGGCCGGCTTCCGTTTGCGAAGCAGGCTCTCGAGGATGTCTAGCACCGAATTGACCGTTGCCAGAACGTGCGCTTCCGACCGTCCCAACGAGGACAGCCCAACCGAGGACAATCCGTCCTGCAAACCCCGAAGATCGTGTCTCCACAACGCGAGGGAGTGGACCCGATTGCGGCCGCTTTGTGCGTGGGTTGGATGCACCCGCTTCAAGGCCTTGTCCGCCCTCTTTTCAGACTCGAGCAGCTCGGCCCGCAGCGTCTCAATCTACCTGAGCAGGAGTTCGAGGCTGAAGTTTGTCCAAGCAGGAGTAGCGCGCATCGATGGGCGCATGATGCGCCCGGGTCACCTTGGGACGGGGTCCGTTTTTGTAAAATTTCCGTGCCTCACTCGAACGCGGATCGCGCTTCCCCCGGCACTTGGCGGCTAGCGGTGCGACGAGGTCTGGACCCCGTGCACCGGCGGGTCCATCAGAGTCTGCCAGACGCTTCCAAGATGACTCCAAGCGTATCGCGGCAACGGTTAAGCGAGTTCGTCACCGCAAAGCCGGCATCAATGAAGGCCCCGAGGCCGATTGGGTTTACGTAGACGATCCATAGCGGGTTGATTTGTGAGTGATCTCGCAGCCGGCCGGCCACCGTGCGCAGGGTTTGGCCGTGGAATGGATTATAGAGGAACGCGACCAGCGGGCCGGGTTCGGGGATGAACGCACCGGCATCCATTACCAGGACACTTGCCTTCGCCTGGTATTTTCCACTTCGACTCCCGCACAGGTTTTTGCGGCATAGAGCAGCCAGTTGCGGCGCGAATTCGATTCCGATCACCCGGCTGAATCCAGCCTCCATTGCGAGGAGGAGTCCGCGGCCTTTCCCGCATCCGTAGTCGACGAAAGTTGCCCCACGAGCCGAGGCGGGAAGTTTTGCGAGCAGGGGGCGCACTATACGCGGGCTCGCACCCTGATACTGCACACCGTCTTTTTTAGAAGCGCACTCCGGAACAAGGCCGTCCAGTTCGCCCGGCATCATCGTTTTTGTTCCGTGCCGCCAGTCGAACAACGCCTCGGACGCCACGTCCGCCATCGTGTCGCGCCATCCATGGCGTCGGACCGCGTCGATCGCGAAGCGCAGATACTTTGCGGTTTTTGATCGATAATGTGTCTTCATTTTTAGTCACCTTAGCGCCATGCGTGTAAAGGGACGGAGGCGGTGGTGTTACATTTTCAGGCGGCGGGTCGGGCGCGTTGCGTTTGATTCTCAAACTGGTTCAAGGTCTGAAGCCAGTGAACAGTGCCCTTAGCAATTGTTGGGAGGGGCTGTTTGCCGGAACTGCCACGGAAGCCCGGATCCGAAACAATGAAAGCCCTAGCGAACTGGACAACCAAACACGTCTTCAGCTACGTCCACGGAAACCACCTCGTCTACAACACCTGCTGGGAGGATCCCCGTCTTGACCGCGAGGTCATGACGCTCGGATCGGACGATGAAGTCGTGCTGATCACATCGGCCGGTTGCAACGCCCTGGACTACGCGCTCGACAATCCGCGCAACATCCACGCCGTCGACATGAACTTCCGGCAGAATGCCCTGCTTGAGCTCAAGATCGCGGGGATCCGTCGGTTGGACTTCGAGCAGTTCTTCAGCCTGTTCGGCGACGGCGGTCATCCTGAATTCGCCGACTGGTATCGACGTCTCCTGCGGCCTGATCTCTCCCCGGCATCGCGGACCTACTGGGACAAGCGCCAGCATTTCTTCGGCCGGCCCCATCCCGATTCGTCCTTCTACCATCGTGGCACCACCGGGGTCTTCGCCCGGTTGTTGGTGAAGTATCTGAAGATCGCCCGGGTGCATGCGGACGCCCTGCGGCTTTTCAGTGCGACGACATTGGAGGAACAGCGCGCCATCTACTTCGGATCCGTGAGCGAGAAGCTCTGGCACCCTGCCGTCAAACGTGCGCTGAGCACGGACGTCGCGCTCAGCATGATCGGCGTCCCCAAGGCGCAACGCGATTATCTGGAGAAGACATGCGCGCAGACCGTGGCCGACTTCATGGAAGATTGCGCCGAGGCCGTGTTCACGCAGCTTCCTACGGCCGACAACTACTTCTGGCGCCTCTACCTGTTCGGGCGTTATTCGCAGGAATGTTGTCCGGAATATCTCCGGCGCCCGAATTTCGAACGGCTCAAAGGGGGACTGATCGACAAGGTCCACGTGCATACCGGCGATCTCACGGGATTCCTCCGGAAACATCCCGGCAAGCTCTCCCGCTTCGTGCTCCTGGACCACATGGATTGGCTCAGCCACCAGGAGCCGCAACTGCTCGCCGAAGAGTGGCAGGCCATCATGGACAAGGCCCGTGAAGACGCCCGTTTCCTATGGCGCAGCGGCGGTTTCCATGTGGACTTTGTCGACCCGCTGAAGGTGAAGCGTGGCGGCCGGTCTGTCCGGATGGGCGACGTGCTGAGCTACGACAAGGCCAAGGCGGAGGAATGCCACGCCCGCGACCGTGTCCACACCTATGGCAGCTTCTACATCGCCAGCCTCGCAGCTTGAGGATCGGCGGATGATTCCCGATCCGGCCCCACGGAATGGCCGCTCGGCCGGTGAGTCGTCGGGCGATGGCATCCGTTTCGGCGCCGAGGCGATGCGCTGGATCGATCAGAACCCGGCCGAAAACCTGGGTTATTGGAGCGGATTCCTGGAGGATTGGCCGAACACCTTCGCTCCGAATTTCCGCACCAAGCCCGGCCTGATCGTCTCAAACGGAACGGGCTGGCCGTTGACGGTGAACGACCGCATCGACGGCGCGGCCTACCCGTGTTCGCTCCATGCGCAATATGTGGCCTATCCGCTGGCGGAACTGGCGCTCGTTCCTTCGCCGGTCCAGCGAGCCGGCGCCGGCTTGGGACTCCGTCTGCTCGACGCGATCCTGCGGCTCGGCAAGGTCGATCAAACCGTGCAATGGAGCAGTTGGCTGCTCTCGACGAACCTCCA
>CANJSG010000161.1 GCA_947476875.1 Verrucomicrobiota bacterium
CTCTCCCACAACTTTCTCCGGACCATCCCAGGCCAAGCCATCATACGCATCCGTCACGCCGCTCCAAAACACCCGTTCTTTGACGGGCTGCTAGCAACGATTGATCCGGTGGCCACGCTTCGGCTCCCGCCATTTCGTGTTCCAGACAACGTGACGTCTCTGTGGAACCGCTACCAAAAAAATGGCGCGGGCGTTCCTCTGCCATTTCACGGCCGATATCTGAACCTGGACGACTCGACAAAAACTTCAGCCGATCAGGTGCAATTGGATCCGAATGGCCGAGATCCGAAGATTGATCATGTGCTTATTGTTCCGCTCGTCTCAGGAGACGTAATCAATCTTCTCCGGTGACCTATGAGAACCAAGATCTTCAGTCTCGGTTTAGTATTCGGAACAATCCTACTAGCCGGTTGTGTCACAGCTCCGATGCGTCTCAGGATCGTCGACCAGAAGACCAATCGTCCGGTTCAGGGAGCCACTGTGAGCTTATGGAAACATGAATACTCCATGTTCAGTCGGAGAGGCTTAGTTCAGATCCCCATTGGTTCCTCGGATGGCCACGGTGAGGTCGTCATGGAAGCCCTTCAAGGGAAGCAATCCATCAGGATAGCTGCACAAGGATTTCAGGATGCACATATAGGCACGATCAACCACGGGAAGCTCGGCGTCTTCTCTCCAGCCGAACCAACAAATGCCGTCAATGTGGGGTTCCCTGGGCCGATAGCCGTCTATGGCAGTTCCAAAACAAACATAACGGTCCAGCTTTTCGCGAAGTAGGGGCATCTCTTGGTTCGAGCTACTTAAATCGCTCGCGGCCCTGGTGCCCGCCTATCTAGCTGAAGTCCCGCTCGACCTGTTCGACGGCCAGCCGCTCCGCTACCGCAAGCTCCACAAGGGCTACGTCGTCTACAGCATCGGCCGTCGCTCTTTCGGGCCACTTGACGCTGCGCGGGCATTCACTGAGCGTGCCCCCAACATGGTTCGTCGCTTTCGCCGTCTCGCTGCCTCGTGCGCGGTCCTTCTCGGGACCGCTTTCGTGTCTTCGGCGCAGGCAGATGATTCCACTTGGGACAATCTCGGACCGCTCTGGAGCCGCTTCCGGCTGACGCTCGACCTTGGCGAACGGGAGGAGGGATTCTTTCCGTTCTGGTTTTCCCAGGAGTCCGACGGCGTCTCGACCTACGGCGTGCCGCCTTTGTTCACGCGGATGACGGATCCCTCCATCGAACGCGACAGCGTGCACGTCCTTTACCCGCTCTACACCCGGATCCAGTCCGGGACCGAGTGGCGGGCCCAGCTCGGGCAGCTCCTGAGCCTGTCGGGAGGCGCGCAACAGGACGGCGACATCGACAAACGCCGGACGTTCTTTCCCTTCTATTTCAGCCAGAAGTCCAAGTCCGGCACGAACGACTACCTCGCGGTCCTGCCCTTTTACGGCCACACCAACGGCCGCCTGCTGCGCGATGAGGTGGAATGGGCCGCATGGCCGTTGTGGATCCGCAGCCGCAAGAAGGACGTCGTCACGGAAAACTATTTGTATCCTTTGTTCCACGTGCGGAAGGGGAACGCGCTCGAGGGCTGGCAATTCTGGCCGGTCGTCGGACACGAAACGAAGGGCCTGACCTGGCGGACCAACGCGATCGATGAAGCCGAACCGATCGGCGGTCACGACAAGCTGTTCGTGGGATGGCCGTTCTTCTTCAACACCCGGACCGGTCTCGGCACGAGCAACGAGGGGCGCTTTCAGAGTTTTCTGCCGCTGTATTCGTTCGCGCGGTCGCCCCTGCGCGATTCCACCAGCTACGGATGGCCGTTGGGCCTGACGATCACCGACGACCGCGAGAAGAAGTTCCACGAAGTCGGCGCGCCGTGGCCCTTGGTCGTGTTCTCGCGTGGCGAGGGCAAACACATGAACCGCGTCTGGCCCCTGTTCAGCCGCGGGACGAACGCCACCCAGCACAGCGAGTTCTACGCCTGGCCGATCTGGATGCGGCGCGGCTACAAGGCGGAGACCTTCGAGAAGGAACGTTCTCGCGTGCTGCTCTTCCTCTACAGCGACACCGTGCAGAAGAACGAGGGAGTGCTGGTCAAGCGCCGGACCGATGTGTGGCCTCTCTTCACTTCCGTGCAAAACGCGGACGGTTCCAGCCGGCTGCAGGTGCTGGCGCCGATCGAGCCGTTCGTGCCCGCCAACGACGGCATTCCCCGCAACTGGTCGCCGCTCTGGTCGATCTGGCGTTCGGAGTCGAATCCCGGGACAGGCGCCTCCAGCCAGTCGCTTCTGTGGAACCTCTACCGGCACGAGGCGACGCCGGAGACGCGAAAAGCGTCTTTCCTCTTCGGCCTGTTCCAATATGAATCTCGTCCGGAAGGCCGCCGCGTGCGGCTCTTCTACATCCCGCTCGGCAAAACGAAGACGGCAACCCATGAACCCAAATAACGGAGCCGATTCATCCTCGGAGGACACGAAGAGACGCGAAGAAGTGCTTTGCGATCTGGGTCGCTCTTGGAGTTGCTTCGCGTTCCGTGGCGGACTTCGCGGATAATCCACCATGCTCCGGCACATCGGCGAACTCATCCTCCTGTTTGTGGCGACCCTGAAGGCGCTGCCGGGAAACCTGTGGAACCAACGCACCAAGGTCGTCGAGCAGCTCTTCGAGATCGGCAATGCCAGCCTGCTCATGGTCTGCATCCTGTCGCTCTTCATCGGCGGCGTGGTCGCCCTCAACACCGGACCGGTGCTCGTGGAACGGGGACTGGGCTCGGCCATTGGCGGCCTGGTCGGCCTCTCGGTCTGCAAGGAGCTCGCACCCGTGATGATGGCCATCCTCATCGCCGGCCGGATCGGCTCGGCCATGGCGGCTGAGATCGGTTCGATGCAGACCTTCCAGGAGATCGACGCGCTGCGGACGATGAACATCAACCCGGTCAACTTCCTCGTGCTGCCGCGCCTGGTCGCGATCACCCTCGCGCTGCCGGCGCTGGTGCTTCTGTCCATCATCATCGGATGGCTCGGCGGAGCGCTCGTGGCGGCGAACAACTACCAGATCTCGATCTCGTTCGCCGCGTTCTTCTCGAACCTCCGTTCCGTCGTCGGGCTTGAGGATGTGGTGGACGGCCTGATCAAGACCGTGGCGTTCGCCGTCGTCATCGGAACCGTCAGCTGCCAGCAGGGCCTGGCCACGCGCGGCGGTCCGCGGGGAATCGGACGTTCCGTGACCAAGGCGGTCGTGAACTCGATCGTGCTGATCCTCATCCTCGACTATTTCCTCACCAGGCTGCTGATGAACTTCGGCAAATGATTTCCTGATGTCCTCCGCCGCTTCCAACACCGGTGTCCGGGTCGAAGTCCAGGGACTGCGCAAGGCCTACGCCGGCCAGCCCGTGCTCAAGGGTGTCGGCTTCGCGGTCGAGCCCGGGGAGATCTTCGTCATCATGGGCCCGAGCGGCAGCGGCAAGAGCGTGCTCCTCCGCCACATCATCGGCCTCGAACCGGCCGACGAGGGCCAGATCCTCATCGACGGCCGTTCGATCGCCGCGGCGGGCGTGATGGAGAGCTACCGCATGGCCATGGTCTTCCAGTCGGGTGCGCTTCTGAACTCGCTGACCGTCGGCGAGAACGTCGGCCTTCACCTGGCCGAACACCGGCTCAAGACCCGCGAAGAGATCCGCCGCATCGTCCGCGAAAAGCTCGAGATCGTCGGCCTCAAGGGCATCGAGGAAAAATTCCCGGCCGAACTGTCGGGCGGCATGCGCAAACGCGTCGCCATCGCCCGCGCCCTCGTCATCGATCCGCAGCTCGTGCTCTACGATGAACCCACGAGCGAGCTTGATCCCATCAGCTCCGTGACCATCGGCGAGGAGATCCAGCACCTGCGCTCCCGCGTCGGCGCCACGTCCATCGTCGTCTCGCACGACCGCGACCTGGCCTTCGGCATCGCCGATCGGATGGCCATCATCCGCGACGGCGAGATCATCTTCATCGGCACGCCGGACGAGGTCCGCCGGAACGCCGATCCCTTCATCCAACGACTTCTGAATCCCGAGCGGCTCATCCGCCGTCCGGCCGACCGTCCGCCAAATCCAACCGTCGCCCCTCCATGAGAAACAACCTGGAAACCCGCCTTGGCCTTTTCTTCGCCCTCGCGCTCATCGCCGCCTTCATCATCCTCGAGATGCTGGGCGGAACCGCCTTCTTCAGGGGCGGCTACAAGCTCAACGCCCTCTTCAACAACATCCAGGAGCTCAAGGTCGGCGATCCTGTGAAGATGGCCGGCGTCGAGATCGGCCGCGTCGAATCGGTCGGCCTGACCAACAACCAGGTCCGCGTCACCTTCCGCGTCTTCACCAAGGAAATAGGAGTGCGCACCGACAGCAAGGCCACCGTGAAGTTCACCGGGCTCATGGGCCAGAATTTCGTCGCCGTCGACTTCGGCACCTCCGCCGGGGTGCAGGCGACCGATGGGGCCTTCCTCCAGACCATCGAACAGCCAGATATCAGCCAGATCATGGCGAAACTGGACAACGTCGCGACCGGCGTCGAGAACCTCACCAAGAGCTTCACCGGCGACAAGATCGACAACCTCCTCGGGCCCTTCACCGACTTCCTCAAGCAGAACCAGGTCCCGCTCACGGCCACGATCGGCAACCTGAAGACCATCTCCGACAACATCGCCCAGGGTAAGGGCACGGTCGGCATGCTCATCAACGACCCGACGCTCTACAACACGACCCTGACCACCATGAGCAACCTGCAGGGCACGATGCAAAGCCTGTCGGACGACGTGAAGTTCACGCTGGGGCAGGCCAAGGGCATCTTCGCCGACATCGAGAAAGGCCGGGGCACCGTGGGCAAGCTGCTCAAGGACGAGACCCTCTACAACGAGACCTCCCTCGCGATGACGAACCTCCGGGAGATCATGCAGAAGATCAACCGGGGCGAGGGAACCGTCGGCAAGCTCGTCAACGACGAGAGCCTGCTCAAGAACGTGAAGCTCTCCCTCCAGAAACTTGACAAGGCCACTGAAGGCCTCGAAGACACCGGTCCGCTCCAAGTGATCAGCACCGCCGTCGGGTCGTTGTTCTGAGCCGGCCGAATGGTCGCGGAGCGACTCGGGAAATCAGCCGGCCATGGAGTGGCTGGACCAACCGTCCCGCCACCGCCCAGTCGCGGAAGGCCGCGCTCCTCAGCTGCGCTTGCCCCGATACCAATTCTCGATGAAGAGGGTGATGCGGGTTCCTCCGAACGCACTCGGGAGGATGACCAGTTGGGTCACGATCACGAACCAGAGCGGGTGCGGGACCTTCATGAAGACACGGATGCTGATGAGCTGGAGAAGGAATCCGACGACAAGGGCGGCCTTGATGCGCTGGGGTCCGGCGAGTTCGCAGCAGACCCATCCACCGGCCACCGCGCCGAGCGACCAGGCGGCGAGAAGGACGACGAGTTTCGGGATGGGCTGGTTGGTCTGGAGCTCCTGCATGGCGACGGGGTCGTTGATGTCCACGCCTTCCTTCGGCGCGAACACGAGCTGCCCGACGAACTCGATGAATCCAAGCATGACAAGGCCGATGAACAGGCCCACGACCACGCCGAGAACGTTCTTCAACATGGGTTGATCCTAGAGCGGCGAAACACGGGCCGCGAACGATTTTGACGCCTCCAACGACTGGACACCGGTTACCGGTAGATCGAGAACCCGAAGCGGATGGCGTCCGAGCGGCGGTTGTATTCCAAGAGGCTTTCGCCGTAGCCGGTGAAGTATTGCGCGTGGAGATACAGGCTGAGGCCCCGGCCCGACGTGCCGAAAAGCGGGTAGGTCAGGTCCAGCATGGCGCTGCCGTGGTCGAAGCCGTCGCCCACACGGCCGAGCGCGGAGAGTTGGACGTGGTCCGGCCATCCGAGCGTCGCCCGGACGTCGAAGTGGCCGCGGTAGTCGGCGATGTCCGGATTGTCGGTCAGGTCGAGGATGTAGACCCAAGCCCGCACACCGAGCGAGAGATGGAACCGGTCGCGGTCCCCAAGGAAGAGCGTCGGCTGGAGGTAGAGCATGTTGATGCTCTTGGAATCGGGCGGTTCCTTGCCGTTCGACTCGTGCTGATAGCCGCCCTGCAGATCGAGGTGGAACCGGGCGTCCCTGTCGGCGCGGGTCACGTTCTGCCACCAGTAATGGATCTCCGGCTTGTAGCTGGTGTCGAGGAACGGCGCGGAAGGCGCGGCGAGATCCCAGAGCGAGACTTGGGTGTAGGCGAAGTAGATGTTCGTCGCGTAGGAAATCCGTTCGGCCAGCCAGCCAAGTCCGGTGTCGCCGACGTCGATCGTGCGGTAGCGGAAGCTGAACTGGAACTTCGCGGTCGGCGCTTCGGCTCCCGCGATGAAATACACGGGGTCGTAGCCGAAGAAGTGGCGGCGGAAGTAGTCGTTGGGATCGAAGACCAGCCTCGGCTGCTCCGGATCGTCGGATTGTGGAGCGGGCGCGGCCTTGGCCACCCGGGAGAACATCGGCGGCAGCTGCTGGGGCGCGGTCACCGTCAGACTTACCGCGCTGTGCTGGGCGTCGGTCACGGTGACGAAAATAGTTCCCGCAGCCCGGGCCGGCACGATGAACTCATAGGGCACACGGACGAACGAACCGGGCGCGACCGGCCGAACCCCGGGCCCGGCGGGCGCCGTGAGCGACAAATCGAATGGCACCTTCTGGTCGCCTGATGCCAGGATGGCGCGGAGCTTTTTGGCGAAATCATGATCCGCCGGCGCGCTTCCGGGGTTGAGGATGTTCACCCAGATTGTGAGCCGTTCCCCGTTGGTGCAGGATCCCTGCCCGGTTGAGATCGTCGTGACCAATTCGGACGCGCCTGTTGAAAGCCCCAAGGAAGCCAGGAGAGCGAGACACAGACTTTGAAACCGGACCATGCGCAGAAGACCCATGGGCCAACCCTAATAGTCCGGCTCCGTCGCACAAGCGAGGAACCCGGGTCCGGGGCGCCTCTTGGGGCCGTGAGATTCCTTTTGCGCGGATTTCTCGGCCGAATAAGCTCCGCCGGCGATGCAGGTGTCCGGGAACCGCGTCACTCGGGGCCGGACACTTCCATGCGAAGCCATGGCTCCAAGCTCATCCTTCACCACGATTCCGCAGATGCCCGACTCCAGGGGCAGAGTCCTCATCGCCGACGATGATCCACAGATGCTGAGCGCGTTGGAGCGTCTTTTGCAGCGGGCGGGATTCGAGGTCGTCGCGGCCAGCGACGGTGGCAGCACGGCGGCCCTGCTGAAGGAATCCGACTTCGACGTGCTCATCTCCGACATCAACATGCCGGGCAATGCCGGACTGGAGTTGATCGCGGGGCTTCCCAAAATCGTGGCCGGGCTTCCGGTCATCCTGCTGACCGGAAGCCCCAGCATCGAAACGGCGGCAAGATCCGTCAGGCTTTCGGTTCGCGCCTATCTCACCAAGCCCGCCGATACGGCGGAGCTCTGCTGGTTGCTGGATGAAGCCGTCGAGGATCGCCGCGCCTTCCGCGCGATGGGCCTGGAACGGGACCGCCTCGCCGCGTGGCAGAAGGAACTCGAATCGATCGAAAATCTTCTGAAGACCCGGGGTCCAAATGCGGGTTCGCCCATGGCGGGATATCTGAAGGTATCATTGAGGAACGTGATCCTGATCCTCTCCGACATGGAGCGGACCGCTTCCTCGCTTGAACAGCGCGGCGGCTCCGCCTCCCAAACGGACCCCATGTCGGCGTTGCGCCGCACGGTGGATGTCCTGCAACGGACCAAACAGAGCTTCAAGAGCCGCGAGCTCGCCGACCTCCGGCGCCAGTTGGAAGATCTCCTCTCCCGCGAATAGGCCGGGCCTGCAAGGCGGCGGGATCTCGGACCCCGCGAAACGGCGATCCCTCGGTGAGTCTCCGGATAGACGAACAAAAGGCCCGCTCAACCCGGGCGCGAAGACAAACCCGGCCCCGCTGCCATGGGCCGAAAGCTGGTCGGCGGATTTAATTGTTTCTGATCAGAAACGGTCCCCGTTCTCCTGAACCGTGGCCGTTCTTCGGCTCGCCTTCCACCGGCCGGCTATTCAGGCTTCGGGCACATGATCATCAGCCGGACACCTTTGCGGATGAGCTTCGTCGGTGGCGGGAGCGACCTGCCGGTCTTCTACCGGCGATTTGGCGGCGCGGTCGTTTCCACCGCGATCGACCGCTACGTCTACATCCAGGTGAACCCCAAGTTCGACGACCGCATCCGCGTGAGCTATTCGCGCACGGAGGAGGCGGGCAGCATCGAACGCATCAAACATCCGCTCGTCCGCGAAGCGATGAAGCTGGCCGGGCCCAAGGGCGGCATCGAGATCACCAGCGTGGCCGACATCCCGGCCAAGGGCACGGGGCTTGGTTCCTCCAGCACCTTCACCATCGGCCTGCTCCACGCGCTCCACGCCTTCCAGGGCCGCCATGCCTCGGCCGAGACGCTGGCAAGGGAATGCTGCGAGATCGAGATCGGGCGTTGCGGTGAACCCATCGGGAAGCAGGACCAATACGCCGCGGCCTACGGGGGCTTCAACTTCATCCGGTTCAACCCCGACGACTCCGTCAGCGTCGACCCGATCATCTGCCGTCGCACGACGATCGCCGAACTGCAGGACCGCATCCTCGTCTTCTACACCGGCCTCACCCGCAGTGCGTCGTCCGTGCTGAAGAACCAGCAGACCGCCGTGGACTCGCAGAAGAAGAAGCAGAACACGATGCGCCGGATGGTGGACCTCGCCGTCAGCCTCAAGTCCGAGCTGGAACGGAACAACCTCGATGCCTTCGGCGAGATCATCCACGAGAACTGGGAACTGAAGCGCAGCCTGACCGCGCAGATCAGCAACGACCGCATCGACGCGTGGTATGCCGCCGCGCGCAAGGCGGGCGCGACCGGAGGCAAGCTGCTGGGCGCGGGCAGCGGCGGCTTCATGATGTTCTACGCTCCCAAGGACAGGCATGAGGCGATCACCCGGGCGTTGAAGGATCTACGGAAAGTCGACTTCCGCTTCGAGTCGGCCGGGAGCCGGATCATCTTTGTGCACCAGTAGCTGCGGCGGCCTCGGCTATGCCTGCTGTTCGATGCCTTGATGGGAGCTCGCGTTGTGCGTGCGAGTCGAGGTGATCAGGGTGGCCATCTCCTTCAGAAGTTCATCCAACAGTCCGGAATCGAACTCGCCGAACAGCGCGATCTGGATCCAGTTCCGGCGCAGCAGATAGTCGCTCCGATAGCTGACGAGATAGTCGAGCTTCTCCAGGTGCCAGCCGAAGCTGCGGCCGCTCCGGTTCGACGGAAGGGCGATGGTCACGATGCCGGGCGACGCATGGGCATCGGCCCCGACGAGCGAAAACCCGCGGTCCCGCAGCGCGGCCCGAAGGGTTGCGGCCGTCGTCGTAATGCGTGCGAACTTCTGCTCCCAGCTTCCACGGTCCAGCGCCGCGCCCAACGCCGCCACAAGATTTGAAGAATGGGTGAAGGGAACGCCGTCTCCCTGCGACCAGCAGCCGAGGTCCAGATAGCGCGGCACCGTCGCGGGCTGCGGAGCCACCTCGTGGTGATGGAAGACAAAGCTCAACCCCGGATACGACCCGATGCCTTTGCCGCTGGTGCCGGTCGCAAGGAACACACACCGGAGATCCAGGGGAACAACGCCCAGCGTGCTCATGCAGTCGAGGCAGAGCCTGAGGCCGCGCGCAGCGGTGAGTTGCTTCA
>CANJSG010000162.1 GCA_947476875.1 Verrucomicrobiota bacterium
CGTCCTGCGTTTCGCCCAGCCGTGGACGGTCGAAGACCGGCTGTGGAAACTGTGGGAGAAGGTCGCCGCGAAGCTGGAGGACGGTTGGACGTTGGACCGCCTGGCGAAGGAGGCGCATTGCTCCTCCGAACACCTGCGCCGTCTTTGCCGCCGTTCGATGGGGCGGAGTCCCATGCAGCAGATCACCTATCTGCGGATGCAACGCGCGGCGGGGCTGCTCACCAGCACCCAGGACAAGATCGAGTCCATCGCCCACGCCGTCGGCTACCAGAACCCCTTCGTCTTCTCGACGACGTTCAAGAAATGGATCGGCTGGCGCCCCAGCGAATACCGGATCCATTCCGGTGGACGCCCCAAAGGTTGACCGGGGCCCATCACCCGAAATTCGGCTAACCCTTTCCGGGTTTCCTGCCGATAGGCCAATGCCTGGCAACGGATTGCCGGCGCACATCTATGAAAGGATTCACGTCACTACTGGCGGGCCTCGTCCTGGCCGGCGCCCTCGGCGCCGGCGCAGCGGATTCCAAGGACGACTCGGCGAAACTCATCAAACTCCTGCAGACGAGCACCGTCTCGCTGCTCAAGGAGGGCAATGCCCGCTTCGCCGCAGGCAAGGCGCAGTATTCCAACAGCGACGCCGCGCGCCGCATGGAACTCGCGGCCAACGGCCAGGAGCCGCTCGCCACCATTCTCGCGTGTTCGGATTCCCGTAATCCGGTGGAGCTCATGTTCGACCGCGGCGTGGGCGATCTGTTTGTCGTGCGAGTCGTCGGCAATGTCGCCGGGGTGAGCGAGATGGCGACGATCGAATACGGTGTCACCCAGTTGGGAACGCCCGTGCTTCTGGTCATGGGCCACACGAAGTGCGGAGCGGTCACCGCCGTGGTCAAGGGCGCCGAACTCCGCGGCCATCTGGTCGCGTTGGCCAAACTCATCGAACCCGCGGCCAAGAAGGCCAAAGCCGACGCCACCTCGGCCGAAGACGCCGTGCCGGTCGCCATCCAGCTCAACGTCTGGCAACAGATCGAATCCATCCTGACCAGCAGTTCGCTGGTCCGCGCGCATGCCGCAGCGGGCAAGGTCGATGTCATGGGCGCCGTCTATGACATCGCCTCCGGCAAAGTCGTCTGGCTTGGGCGCCATCCGGACATGGAGCGCCTGCTTGCGCTCCCCGATGCTCCCGATGAACACCCGGCTGCACCGGGGCTGGCCGACGCCCATGCACCTGCGGGCAACCAATTGCCGGTCGGATCGACTCCTGCCGCCTCTTCGGCGCATGGCGGGGCGCCGGCAGCGACCCAACAGGGTGAAACCGGTTCCGGCAAATCGTCCGGGCCTTTGGCTTCGGCCAAACCGATTGCCCCCGGCCATGGGGCTCCCGCCTCGGCTGCGCCTGTCGGGCCAACCGTGAAGCCCGCCGGCAAGAATCCTTTCGGCGCGCCTCCCCCGGCCGAGCCGCATGACGAACACCCGCCTGCAAAACCGGCCTCCGCGCACTAGGTGCGGTCGATCGGCGACGAAGGCATGAAAACGTCAGACGGTGGATTGCCACGGCGGGGCGCGTGGCCTAGGACTTCGGGATGCGTCGTGCGTTCCCGAAGTTTTCCTTTGCCGGTCTCCTCTGCCTTGTCGCCGTCGTGTCCGTCGGTGCGGCGGATATCACGGACGCCATCAGGCTCTACTCCGTCCGGCAGTTGACGGAGAGCCGCAAGGCATTCGAATTGTTGACGAATTCTGCGACCGTTTCCGCCGAGGCCCACTATTGGCTTGGACGCATCGCGCTGGAACAGCAGAGGGCGCCGGATGGGGTGGTTGCGCTGGAGCAGGCCGTGGTGTTGGCGCCCACGAACAGTGTTTTCCGTGAATGGCTCGGCCGTGGCTACGGGACGCTCGCCGTCGAAGCGAACCTCTTCAAACGTCCCGGGTATGCGAAGAAGACCCTGGCCTCGTTCCTGAAGGCCGTGGAGCTCGACGGTTCGAACGTCCCCGCCCGCGAGATGTTGATCGCGTATTACAGCGGTGCCCCGGGGTTCATGGGTGGCAGCGCGACCAAGGCCATGGAACAGATCGAATCCATCAAGAAGCTTGATCCCGTGGCGGGTGCCGCAGTCCACGCCCGCCAGTATGCGCAGGATGGCGACAGGGTTCAGGCCGAGAAGATCCTCCGGCAGGCGGTCTCGGATCATCCGACGAACGCCGTTGCACGGGTCCATCTTGGAACGTGGCTCTTGAATGAAGGAAAGCTCACCGACGCCTGGAGAGAATTGCAGCACGCGCGCGCCTTCAGTCCGACAAACGGTCCCGCGCAGTTCTACCTCGCCCGGACCGCTTTGCGGATGGGGGAACACTTTCGTGATGGAGAATCGGCTCTCAGGGAATACCTCAGGGTCCAGCCATCCTACGGCAACCCGACTCCTGCGACCGCCCACTACCTGCTGGGGCTCCTGCTTGAAAAACTCAAGCGACCGGATGACGCCCAGGCCGAGTTCTCCCACGCGGCCGCGCTGGAACCGGGGAACAGGCTCTACACTTCGCGGATGAAAACGAAGTGAGGCGACGGGGCTGCCGGGAAAAGGAAAACCCCGCCGTGATTGACGGCGGGGTTCTTGAAATTCGTCCCTGCTTACTTCTTCTTCGCGACCTTCGCTCCGGCTTTCTTGCGTTTTACGTAGGCTTCACGGCGACGGCGCTTCTGGACCTTGTTCGATTGCTTCATAGTTGGCTTTACAAACGGAAATGAATTCGTTGTGTTCGCGACTATGCTAACGCGAGTGGGCCGGTTCAACTTCTATTTCCTCCTGGCCTGCTGCACGGCGGTGCTTTCGGGATGCAAGACCACGGAGGAGAAACGGGAGGCGAAAGAGATGACGCTGCTCCGTATCCATCGCGAGGCGCGGGCGAACGGGTCACCGGCCGTGGTCAAGGTGGGTTTCCGTTCGGGATTCGTGGCGAGCGCCGAAGCCTCGCCCGTTCTCGATGAGCGCAACCTCGAGTCCGCGGAGATCGTCGAGGCGGATACCGGGTTCGCGATCCAACTGCGTTTCGCCCAGCACGGGAAACTCCTCCTCGACCAGCTCACCACCGAGATTCGAAACCGCCGCCTGCTCATTTTCTGCCAGTGGGAAGAGGGCCGATGGTTGGCCGCCCCGGTCTTCAAGACCCGCGTCCAGTCGGGTTACCTGACGTTCACCCCTGATGCGTCCCGCGAAGAGGCGATCCGGATCGTTCGCGGCCTGAACAACATCGTCAAGCAAGTGAAAGCCAGGGGCGACTCATGGTGAGCGCCGGAGTTCATCGGGTCGTTCTTCAGCTCCTTTTGGGGCTCGGCGGCCTCTTCTGTTCCCAGGCCCAGCCCTTTTCCATTCCGACGGCAAACCGAGCGGTGCTCAGCCCGGTCGATGGCACCATGGCTTTCGCGCCGACGCCCGGTCGCGACTGGCACAGCGGCACGTTCGGCTGTGTGCGGAGCGAAGGACATCAGTTCCATGAAGGCATCGACATCCTCTCCATCGCCCGCGACCGCAAAGGCGAGCCGACGGATCCCGTCATGGCCGCCGCCGATGGCACGGTGGTCTACGTCAACCGCAAGTCCGGCCTGTCGAACTACGGCAACTACCTCGTCGTCGAGCATGTGATCGAACGCCTGCCGGTCTACACGCTCTACGCGCACCTGAAGGAGGTCGCATCCCGTCTTGCGCCCGGGACCAGGGTCAAGTCAGGCGAACAGGTCGGAATCCTTGGCCGGACCAGCAACACCCGGCAGGCCATCACCAAGGACCGCGCCCACGTCCACTTTGAGCTGACCCTCTTCCTCTCGGACCGTTACGACGCGTGGCACACGAAGTTCATGGCCGGCACCCGGAACGACCATGGCTTGTGGAACGGCCAGAACATGGCGGGTGTCGATCCGTGGAAACTCTTCCTCGCCCAAAGCAAGGAAGGCGCTCAATTCAGCCTCCGCCGCTTCATCCAGACGCAGCCCGAACTCTGCCGGGTCGTGGTGCGGGAAAAGGATTTTCCGTTTGCCCGGCGCTACGGCGCTTTGATTGACCGCAACGTCCAAGCCGAGAAGGAGGGCGTCGCCGGATACGAGATCGCGCTGACGTGCCACGGCGCGCCGATCCGCCTCATTCCCCGCGCTGAATCCGAACTGAAGTCCAAGGCCCATATCAGCGTTCTCGGCGTGAATCCCCCGGTCTTCGGATCGTGCCCGTGCAGCAAACTCGTCACCAAGAGCGGCAGTTCCTGGACCCTCACTGCCAAAGGCGAGCGCCTCATCGGCCTGTTGACCTACTGAGCCGCCTTCCTTTGCCGTTGCCCGGACCGATGGCACGCCTAGGCTTGCACCCATGAACTGTCCTGCCTGCGGGAACGTCCTGGGGAATCTGGTGGCCGGCAATCTTGCCCTCGACGTTTGCCGGTCGGGCTGTGGCGGCGTCTGGTTCGACAATTTCGAGCTCCGGCGCATCGACGACACGGCCGCCGCCGCCCTCACCAGCCTCTGGCGGGATCCGGCGATGCACGTCGATCACAAAAAGAAACGCACCTGCCCGAAGTGTGCAGGGCAAGCCATGTTCCGTCGTTTCTTCAGCCGGCTGAAAACGGTCGAGATCGACGAGTGCCCCAGCTGCGCCGGCGTCTGGCTGGACGGTGGGGAATTCGACAGCATCCAAGGCGAGCTGCATCCGGAGATTTCGCCGGAGAAAAGCGAGCTGAACGCGGCGCTGGCCGCTGCGATCTCCGTCGTCCGCATCCACAACGGCCATTGACCCGTCACTCCTTGGGCTCGGACTCCCATTCGGGATAGACCTCTGGCTTGAGCTGGCCTCGGCGGATGAGCTCCTGCAGATCGCGGATGATCGTCCGGCGGGCGACGCCGAATTGCCGGGCCAGCGACGAGATGTTCGGCCGGTCCTTGCTTTCGGAAAGCTGCTGGCGAATGTGGTTCTGTCGTCCCAGTCGATCCGTTGAACGGCTGAACAACTCCAACGCATCGACCCGCTTGGAACGCTCCAACGCTTCAAAGCTCCGGACCACTTCCGTCTCGCCACATTCAGCCAAAGTCGTCTTCACCACCTGCTGGAGCACGTCGACGTCGACCGGTTTCGTCAGGCAGTAGTGCGCGCGGCGCGGCCCCTGGAGCGCGCTCATCTGCTGCTGCACTTCCAGCGCGCCGGAGACGACGATGATGGGGACGAACGGCAGCAGTTCCTTGAACTCGGGAAGATAATCCAAGCCGAGGTCGCCCCGGTCCAGGATATGGTCGAGGACGATGAGGTCCGGCTGGGTCTTCGGAATGCTGTCGAGCGCCTGGCTGCCGCTGGTGACGCGCACGAGTTCGTAGTCCTTGGAAAGTGCTTCCTCGTAGATCTCGTATTGGAGGTCGTCGTCCTCGACGACGAGGATGCGGGGAGGTGTGTTCATGGCGAGCGCCTTCAGCTTTGCCCGCCGGTCCCCCGATTCAAGACCTCGCTTGCTTGGGCGGTGGAAAGCACAGGGAGGTAGAGGACGAAGGTCGTCCCCACGTTCAGCTGGCTTTCCACGTGGAGGCCGATGCTGTTTTCAGCGGCGATCTGGTAGACCATCGAAAGCCCGAGCCCGGTGCCGCGGCGTTGGGAAAGGTTCTTCGTGGTGAAGAAAGGCTCGAAGATCCGGGGCAGCACCTCCGGCGCGATGCCGCTCCCGTGGTCGCGGATCGAGATGAAGACGAACTCGCGGGCGGCCCCCGGCTTGAGGACCAGCTCCTCGGGGAGCTGGACGACTTCGCCGGTGCGGATGGCGATGCGCCCGCCGCCGTTCATGGCGTCGGCCGCGTTGAGGATGATGTTCAGGAGCACCTGCTGCACGAGCGTCTTGGCGCAGACGGTTTCCGGCAAGCCGGGCGCCCAGTCGAAATCGATCTCGATCTCGTTCAGGAAACGGTCGCCGAGAAGGCGGATGGTTTCCTCGACGATCTCGTTCGGGTTGCAGCGGGCGAGCGTCTTTTCCGGCGCACGGCTGAATCCAAGCAGCGACTGCACGACGGCCGCACCCTGGTCGACGACGGTGCGGATGCGTTCGATCCGGGTGCGGATCTTCTCGGGGTCGCCGAGGTTGCGTTCGATGATCTGGGCCGAGCCCTTGACGATGGAGAGGATGTTGTTGAAGTCGTGCGCCACCCCGGCCGCGAGCGTGCCGAGCGCGTTCATCTTCTGGCTGTGGAGCAGCTGGGTGTTCGCCTGCGCAAGCTGCTCGGTCCGGAGGTTCACGAGACGTTCGATCTCGGCATGGGAACGCAGCAGCTGCCGGTGGCGGTTCCAGGCGAGCCAGGCAAAGAAGACGGCCGCCAACGACGCGATGCCGGCGATGGTCACGACCCGGGGTTCGCGATACCACGGGAGAAAGACGTCGAACTCGAGGGCGGCGGGACGCGCATCCACATTGCCGTTCCGGTCGATGGCCCGGACCTCGAACCGGTGCGAGCCCGATGGGAGATCCGGGAACAGCGCGACCGCCAGCGGCCGCGGTTCGGTCCAGGGTCCCTCGTCCATCCGATGCGAGAAAAGCAGTCGTTCCGGACGGGTGTAGTTCCAGCGATCCGTGCCGCTGAACTGGATGTCGACCGTTTCCCCGACGAGGAAACTTTTCCCGCGTGAGATTGTCGCGATCGCGGAGGCCGGAGGTTCCAGGTCGGCCATCGGATCGTGCACGGCGATGCCGCGCGATGTGCCCGACCAGATCCTTCCTTCCGAGTCCTCGATGAGTTCCAGAACCGCCGAACCGGGCAGTCCCTCCTCGATCCCGTGCTGCATCCACGTGCCGACGGAATAGCGATGGACTCCTCCCTCCGACCCGACCCACATCGTGCCGTCCCGGGCGGCGAGGATGCTGTGGATCTGCTCGAAACCGGATCTGAACGGCTGCCATTCCTTGCCGCTGAACTCCCACAGGTTGTCTCGGCCCCCGCACCAGATCCGGCCCTCCAGGGTTTCGGCGAAGCAATAGCCGCCTTCCGGGCGGCGCATGTTCGGCCGGTCGAAAGACTCCCAGGATCCCCCGCGGTAGACCGCGACGCCCTTCGTTCCGCCAAGCCAGAGATCGCCCCGCTTGGAAACATGGGCCGCCTTGAGCGCAGGTCCGAGTGTCCCTGGTGGTGATGCGCCCGGGAACCGCGTGAAGGTCGAACCGTCAAAGATCTCGAGCCGGTATGCGCCCGACGCGGAATCCGAGGGATCGAGCACGTGGACGAGGGCGTGCGAATCGTCAAACCGGCCGAGCAATCGACAGCGGAAATCGTCAGGGTGCGTGAGGAGGGCGACTTCGGCAGAGCCCGGAGTGAACACCGATATGCCGTCTGATCCGTCGAAGAACACTCTTCCGTCCGGTGACTGCCAGGCCGCGTCGGTGGACTGGAAGGAGCGCTCGACCGAAGTGAGCGCAACGGTTTCCCATCTGTTGCCGCGCCGTTCGCGAAGGGCGGTCCGTTCGACGAACAGAAGGCTGCCGTTCGTCATCCGGACAGCGGCGTAGGCGGGCGACGGCGCCGCCCGGAGCGATCCCGGCACCTGCCAAAGCGGCGGCGCGTGCCGATGGATGCCGTCGTCCGTGGCCAACCAGAAGACGCCCCGGCCCAGGACGGCGGCGTCGAAGATTCCCGAGGAAGGCACCTCTATCGGAACGGCGTTGGTCAACGCCGACAACGGTGCGGTCACCAGCCCGCTGAAGGATTGGAAGATGACCTGATCGTCCGCGTCCATCCACGCCGCACGGATCTGTTTGGCGAGTGAGCGTCCCGGGATCGGCACCAGTTTCCAAGCAGCCCCGGACAACAGGACCGCCGTAACCGATTCTTCCGAGTCTGCGGGATCGAGCCTATCGCCCAGCATCATCAGACGTCCCGACTGGTCCTCGATTGGCCGGGAAAAATTGGAGAGCCCAAGCGAACGGTCTGGAAGCGTTTCGTCCCACAAACTTCCTGCCCGGATCGACCGAAGCGGCCCGGCGATCCGCGCAATGCCGCCTCGGCCAGTCACGATCAACCCTCCGGCAGCGTCCGGGATCATGTCGATGAAGACCTCGAGCGACGTGCTGTCCGCCTCGCGCAGGACCGTCGTCCGGTCGGCCTGCACGTCGAACTCGATGAGCCGGTTCGGAAGCAGGATGAACACCCGGTCCTGCTCCGCCGGCACCAGCGGGATCTGCTTTCCTGACCGGCGCTGGGGTGCGGCCAGTTCGCGGCTGACGCCCGGAATCGCCCGCGACCGCCATTCGTTGTCCGCGAACCATTGGACGCCCTCGTCGTGGATGCTCCAGAGCTGGCCGGATCGGCTTTCGTGGACGCGGAAGTTTCCCGCCGGCGGCTTCAGCGAGCGGACGGTGTATCCGTCCAGCAGGCTCAAGCCCCCCTCACGGTGGCGCACGAGGATGTTGCCGCGCTGACCGATGGTGATCGCGGTGCTGAACGATTCGGTCAGGCGATCCGCCGCACGGAATTCCCGCCACGGTGACACGCGCTGCGCCGCCAGCCGCGCCGGAGCCAATGCGGCCAGCAGCGTGATCAAGGCGATGGTTCTCCGGAAGTTCATGCAGTGCGACGCGGCCAAGCTAAACGCCGCGCGCCTCCGGTCCAAGCCGAACTCTGGAGATCGCCACCCATGTGCCGCCGTGCCTCCCGGCCGGCGGTTCTGTTCTCGCAGGGACTCCGCCTCGTCGTCCGTTGCGCCCCTCCGCGACGCGGACGGCGCAGCGCGCCATCCCTGCCGGGCAAAACTCGGCTTGCCCGTCGCCGCCGGGCTAACCAAGGTTCGCGCCACTTATGAACGCTCCCATCCGTGTCGCAGTGACCGGCGCCGCCGGCCAGATCGGTTATTCCCTCCTGTTCCGCATCGCTTCGGGCGCCATGTTCGGCCCCACCCAGCCCGTCATCCTCCACCTCATCGAGATCGAGCCCGCGCTGCCCGTGCTCGGGGGTGTCGTCATGGAACTCGACGACTGCGCCTTTCCCTTGCTCAAAGGCATCGTCGCCACTTCCAGCCTCGACGAAGGATTTAAGAACGTGAACTGGGCCCTCCTCGTCGGCTCCGTTCCGCGCAAGCAGGGCATGGAGCGCAAGGACCTGCTCGGCATCAACGGCAAGATCTTCACCGGCCAGGGCCAGGCCATCCAGCGCAACGCCGCCAGCGACATCCGCACCCTCGTCGTCGGCAACCCGTGCAACACAAACTGCCTCATCGCCATGAACAGCGCGCCCGACATCGCCAAGGACCGCTGGTTCGCCATGACCAAGCTCGACGAGAACCGCGCCAAGACGCAGCTCGCCCAGAAGGCCGGGGTCGACGTCACCGAGGTCAGCAACCTCGCCATCTGGGGCAACCACAGCTCCACGATGTATCCCGATTATTTCAACACCCGCATCTCCGGCAGACCCGCCCCGCAGGTCATCGGCGACGACGCGTGGTTCAAGGACTCCTTCATCCCCACCGTCCAGCAGCGCGGGGCGGCCATCATCAAGGCCCGCGGCCTCAGCTCCGCCGCCTCGGCCGCGAACGCCGTCGTCGACACCGTCAAGGCCCTCACGCACGCGACGCATCCCGACGACTGCTTCAGCGTCGCCGTCCATTCCGACGGCAGCTACGGCATCGAGAAGGGGCTGATCTACAGCTTCCCCATCCGCAGCAACGGCACCCGGTGCGAGATCATCCAGAACGTGGCTGTGAACGAGTTCAGCCGCTCCAAGATCACCGCGACC
>CANJSG010000163.1 GCA_947476875.1 Verrucomicrobiota bacterium
ACATGCTCTGCTACGCCTTCATCGAGCACCCCGAGTGGGCCCAGTGAAGTCCGAATGACGAAGGCCAAAGGCCGAAGGAAGCCCCAAGTTGGAGAAAGCCGACGAGGTTGGTTGTTCTTCTGATTTGCTCGTTCGGAATTCTTTCGGCCTTTGGCCTTCGGTCGTCTGGCTTCGAGGAAGCTGAAAACAAAACCGGCCCTGCTTGTTTCCAAGAGGGCCTGTTGTTCGTTTCTGGAGAGTGGATCAGCCGAGGATGCGTTTGCCCTGGCTGAGGAAGATTCCCTGAAAGTTCATCTCGAGGGCCTGGGCATTGGTCGCACGGAGCAACGCCTCTTCCTTCGTGACCTTGCCGGCTTGCACGAGTTTGAGCAGTGCCTGGTTGAAATCCTGCATGCCGTCGTCCACGCCCGTTTCGATGGCGGCGGCAAGTTTGTCGAGGCGGTTGTCCTCGATCAGCTTCTTGATCGTGCCGGTGTTGATCATGATTTCCTGGGCCGGGACGACTGTGCCGTCGACCGCCGGGATCATGCGTTGGCAGATCACGGCCTTGAGGGTGCCGGCAAGCTGGCGCCGGACCTGTTCGCGTTCGTCGGCCTTGAAGAAATCCAAGATGCGGGTGATCGACTGCGAGGAGTTGGTCGTGTGCAGGGTGGACAGGACGAGATGGCCCGTGTCGGCCGCGCTCATGGCGGCGGCGAAGGACACGGAGTCCCGCATTTCGCCGATCATGATCACGTCCGGATCCTGCCGGAGCGCGGACTTGAGCGCGCCGCTGAAGGAAGGCGTGTCGAGACCGACTTCGCGCTGCTCGATCACGGACTGGTTGTCCTCGAAGACGAATTCGATGGGATCCTCCAGTGTGATGATATGGCGGCGGAAGTTGGAGTTGATGTGCTCCAACATGGCCGCCAGCGTCGTGGATTTTCCCGATCCCGTGGTGCCGGCGACGAGCACGATGCCGCGCTCGGCTTCGGCGATCTTGAGGGTGACCTCCATCAGGCCCAGTTGTTCGAACGTGGGCACTTGGGCTTTGACCAATCGCAAGGCCAGAGCCCAGGTCCCGCGCTGCTGGAAGATGTTGGTCCGGAAGCGTCCGATGCCCGGGGCGAAGTAGGAGAAGTCGGTTTCCCGGTCCGCTTCGAGGCGGACGCGGTTGTGCTCGGGCGTGATCGCCTGAACGACGGTGTTCATCCAATCCTGCGTGGGGAACGGCGCCTCCACGTCGATGAGTTGGCGGTTGATACGGAAGACCACGGGAGCACCGGTCTTCATGTGGATGTCGGAGGCCCCGCCTTGCACGGCTGCCTTGAGGATCTTGTGAAAGATTTCCATGGCTGAGGTGCGGAACGGTAGGGATGGCGGGAGGAATTTCCAGCCGATTGATCAGGCCGACAGGTAATTCGATGGCGGAATGTCTTCGCCTGTTGGAGGCAGGTAGAGGAGGCAGACCCGGTGGCCTCCGGCCGCGAGCGGATCGCATGCGACTACGACTCCCCTCCGATGTTCGTCAGTCCCGTGCTCGACGCACTGGATATCGATCTCGAGTTCGGCGAACAGCGGCAGGGCCCGCGGCGATTCAAATTCGATCCCGGACGGACTGCGGTGGACGGAGGCGCAGGAGAGGTGCAACGAGAGCTCCCGGCCTCCCGGCGGGACGCCGTCAAGCCATACTCCAGGAGTTCGTGCGCTCATAGGAACAGGGAAGGGTAGCACGCCGAAAGCCCGGGTCAAAACGCCCTCACCACTCGATCAATGCCGAGCCCCAGGTGAGGCCGGCTCCGAAGACGAGCAGCAGGACAAGATCGCCCCGAACGAGACGGCCGGTGGTGACCGCCTCATCGAGCGCGATGGCGACGGATGCGGCCGAGGTGTTGCCGTAGCGGTCGAGGTTGACGAACGTCTTTTCGGCTGTGACCCCGAGACGTTCGCCGACGGCGCTGATGATGCGCAGGTTGGCCTGATGGGGAATCACGAGCGTGATGTCGTCGATGGTCAGGCCGGCCTTCTCGAGGGCTTCAAACCCGACGGCAACCATGGCGTTGACAGCGCTCTTGAAGGTGTCCTTGCCGTTCATCCGCAGGAAATGCTGGCGGGTGGTGACGGATTCGGCTGTTGCGGGAATTCGGCTTCCGCCACCCGGCATGCAGAGGAATTCGCCCTTCGTCCCGTCCGAGGCAAGGCACGTGGTGATGATGCCGCGCCTGCCCGGCCGATGCTGGAGGACCGCCGCGCCAGCCCCGTCGCCAAAAAGCACGCAGGTGGCGCGGTCGGTCCAGTCGATGATGCTGGAGATCTTCTCAGCACCGATGACGAGCACGTTGGTGACGGATCCGGATTCGATGAATCTCCGGCCAATCTCCAGTGCATAGACGAATCCGGAACAGGCCGCCTCGATATCAAAGGCCATGGCCTTCTTTGCGCCGAGCCTGTGCTGGACCAGGCAGGCCGTGGACGGAAAAAGCATGTCCGGCGTAATGGTGGCAACGATGATCAGGTCGACTTGATCGGGAGTAACGCCGGCTGAAGCGAGTGCCCTTTCGGCTGCGTGAAACGCCATGTCCGACGTGAACTCGTCCGCGCCCGCTATTCGGCGCTCCTTGATGCCCGTCCTGCTTGTGATCCATTCGTCCGAAGTTTCAACCAGACTGGCCAACTCCGCATTGGTCATCACACGGGCCGGAACGAAAGAGCCGACGCCGGCGATGGAGCATGATTTGCCCCGGAATGGTGATTCGGGGGAGGGGGCTGGATTCATGCAGGTTGTGTGGGAGTCTCGTCCGGCAGGGTTAGGTTAGCACGCTGCACTTCTTGGAAAATGATCTGGTTGATCTGGTTGCTGGACGTCTCGCAGGCCATGCGGATGGCGCTGCTGATGGACTTCTCCCTGGCGGAACCGTGGGCCTTGATGACGTTGCCATTGAGCCCCAAAAACGGCGCTCCTCCGGAAGCATCCGGGTCCATGCGCCGCTTGATGGAGCGCAGGGCGTTCTTGGCGAGCAGGGCACCGAGCATGCGCTTTGGGTTGGCTGAAAGTTCATCCTTCAGCCAGTGGACCATTCCCGTGGCGAGGCTTTCGATTGTCTTGAGAACGATGTTCCCAACGAAACCATCGCAAACCACGACTTCGACCTTGTTCTCGAACAGGTCATGTCCTTCAACGTAGCCGATGAAATTGAGATCGACGTTTCGTAGGAGTTTGAGCGTCTCCTGGGTGAGTTCGGTGCCTTTGCCTTCCTCGGTTCCATTGCTGAGGACGCCAACGCGGGGTTTCTCGTAGCCCTGCATCTGGCGGGAATAGACGCTCCCCATGATGGCGAAGTGGACCAGATGCTCCGGTCGGCATTCGACATTGGCGCCTGCGTCGAGCAGGACGAATTCGTTATGCTGGGTCGGGATCAATGCCGCGATGGCGGCGCGTTTGACTCCTTCAATCGGTCTGAGAAGGACCGAGGAGGAGGCGAAGAGTCCTCCGGTGTTGCCTCGCGATATGATCGAGTCGGCCTTGCCGTCGCGGACCAATTGGATGGCCCGGACCATGGAGCAGTCCTTCTTCTTTCGGAGCGCGTCCATGGGCTTGTCTTCCATCGTCAGCACCTGGCTGGCGTGATGGACGGTGACGCGTGGATCATTCAACTCGCTCCGGGCCATCAAGGGACGGATTTCGTCCTCGAGTCCGACCAAGTGCAGTTCGGTGATGGATGGGATGCTGGCGAGAGCGTGCTTGACGCCGTCAATGACGACGGCGATCCCGTGATCGCCTCCCATGGCATCAACCGCAATGCGCATAAATGGAAAGGGCGCAGGCAGCCAAACGGCCAAACTGCGCCCTCCAGCAAATTATGCTACCGCTTCGATATTGATCACCTGCTTGCCGCCGTAACATCCGCAGGACGGGCAGACCCGGTGCGGGAGGGACGGGGCTCCGCACTGGGTGCAGGAGATCAGTTGCGGCAGTTTCAGCACGCTGTTGTAGGCGCGGCGCATGCGCTGCCGGCTTCGTGATGGCTTACGTTTAGGGACGCCCATAAAATTAGAGTTTCAGTTTGTTCAAGGCCGCCCAAACCGAAGACGGATCAGCCGCTTCAGCTATGGACGGGTCAGTTCGATTGGCTTTGGACGGCTTTTTTTGGGCCAATCCACTACAATCCTCTTCGCACAGCGGATGCTGCGGAAACCCAAGCAACATGTCTTCCCGTAAAAGTGGAGTCAAGTCCACAGACTCGTTGTCCACGGCTACCGCGTCTTCTCCGGTGAGGGGAAGGTGCGCACCGAACGGATCGATCACCAGGTTGCGGGTGAATGGTTTGAGGCAGCGAGCGCACTCGCATTCAAGTTTTGCCTCGATCCGGCCGCGGACGAGGATGCTGTCGTCGAGGTGTTGGGCTGTGAGTTCGACTTGGACGGGCTGACGTAGGTGGATGAGTTCGTCGACCCCCTCGATTTCGAATGCTTCTGGGGCGACGCCACCCTTGATCTCGAGGTCTTTCGTTTCGAGTTCGCGCAGGTCGAAATGGAGGATTGATTTCATGGTTGTTTCCAAGGTTCCCATCGCTGCCTCAACGCAGCTGGGGAACTGTCGGGCACAAATGCGCTTATGTCGCCGCCCAATTGAAAGATTTCTTTCTCCAGTCTTTAACTGAGGACGGTGAATGTCTCCTCAGGCATTCTGAAGATGGTTTCAGTGCGGTCGTTGACCTTGCGGCCCATGCGGGCGAGTTGGAGTTCGAACTCGAAATTCGACACCGTCCGCATGGGTCGATTTTATGTCCGGAGGATACGGGGCTGGAACTAAAACCCCTGATACTTGGCCACTAGATCCGGGCTGATGGTGCGCCAAGGAACCTCGTAGCCCTTGAGTCCTGCGGAGAAACCCTTGAGGCCCGTGACCTCGAGGGGATTGCATACGTTTGCCAGATCTGGCGCCAGTTCTTCCAATTCCTTGTAGGTGCCTTCGCCGATGATGATGCGGCCCCGGCCGGAGAATCCTTCTAGGCGTGACGCCAAGTTCACCTCTCCGCCGAAAACGGTGTAGTTCAAGACGTGCTGGTCGGAACCCATGAGGCCTACCGTGACGAAGCCGGTGTTGATTCCGGTGCCAAGCGAGATCTCGGGGAGTTTCTCGAATGGCGGCTCACCGCGGGCGATGCGGCCAGGATTTTCTTTCTCGCGTTGTTCGTTGTCGCGGCTGGATTGGACGTTCAGCAATTCGATCGCCTGCTGTGATTCGATGGCTGCCAATACACTGCGAAGAGCGTGATGCTTGTCCTCGATGGGCGCTCCCCAGAAGGCCATCACGCAGTCGCCCATGTATTTGTCGAGGGTGCCCTGGTGCTTTTTCACGTTGTCCGCAATGGTCGCGAGGTAGCCGTTGATCGTGCGGAGGTTGGTGTCGGCGGCTTGGTCCCGGAAGAGGTCGGCTTCCATCCCCGCGAGGCCGGTCCGTTGGATGTGGTTGTCCGTTTGCCGTTCTCTCGCGTCCATGAAGACGGTGAATCCGCGGACGTCGGCGAAGTAGACTGACACTTTCCGCCGAGTTCCGCCGAGTTCGACGGTATCGCTCTTGAGGAGTTCGTGGACGATGTTCGGGGAGACGATCTTGGAGAATACGTCCTTCACCCGTCGTTTCTCATTCTGATCCAGCCTCGCCCGGTAGGTCACGAGCAGTCCGTGGTTGATCAGAAGTCCACCCACGGCGGGCATCATGAACGGGATGAGGAAAAGCTGGGTGGAGAACAGCAGGTAGGTCAGAAGCGCGTAGGCGAAGAGAAGAACTCCCACCGACAAGGACGCCTGGAGGGTCCGGAGGTTCCATGTCAGCGCGGCGGAGGCGGTCCCGAGCAGCAGGATCACCAGAATCTTCAACCACAGCGGCGCGGTTCGGATGAACCGGTCGCCGATGACCATGGCTGCCACATTCCAGTGTTTGCTCACCAGGTAGGTGTCTTTCGAAAGGGGTGTCGCGCCTCGGTCGGTCAGGTCGTTGCCGGTTGCAGTGGATCCGACGATGACCATCTTATTGCTGAAGGTGTTTTCCTGGGGCTCTTCCCGCCTCAAGATGTTCCGGCCAAGAAGCTGCTCAAAACTGAGTGTGGTCAGATTGGTGTCTCCGTGGCGGGTCTTCCAGTCGATCAGAAAAAAGCCATCCTCATCCAGCGGGATGGTGCGGCTGATCCCGTTCGTGCCGGGGATGGTCAACCGTGGCCCGATCAATTCGGCCTTTTCCAGATCCAGTCCAAGCGAACGGGCGGCCAGCATGATTCCCATGTGCCAGATCCGAAGTGTCTTGAAGGGCTTCGCCGGTGAACCGTTCTGGTCAAGGTCGGCGGGATTGAAGCGGCCCTCAGAGTCCAGGCGGATGAGGAAACCAGGTCCGCTTCCGAGATGGGGAATGGTTATTCCGTCACTACTCAACTTCGCTTTGGTCAGCGCCAGACTCTGGATGGCTGCGTGCTGACGGATCGCTCTGTGCCAGATTCGTTGGTGGTCGTTGTAAGGCTTCGCTCTTCGCAGCACTCCGTCCGCGTCCTTTACAGCGGAGATGTCGCCGATCGGAACCTTGGTGGACAGGAACAATTCATCCGGAATGACGTCTTCGGAAGCAGCCAGAATGCCGATGCCGCTGGTCGTAAGGCTCTGAGCGAAGGCCTCGTCGGATGGGACCACATCGCCGTTGGCCAGCTTGATCCGGGCGTGATCGGCTCTGGGTTCGGCGAATAGGACGTCGAAAGCGACGGTTTTTGCGCCTTCTGCGGACAGTTCATCCAGGAGTTTTGCGTAGAGGTGCCGGGGCCAGTAGAGGCCGAATTGGAAACCAAGCGATCCATCGGCGATGGAGAGAATACTCTCATCCCGTATCTCGACGAACCCTAGTTTTGAGACTGACCCATCATCTTGCCTCTTGTTGGCCGTCGACTGCATCAACGAGTCGTAGATGATCCATTCCCAGCGTTGGATCCCGAAGTTCCATCCACCGTATTGAAGGACCTCGACGAGGCACAACGACCCGATGATGACGCCCGTCATCAGGGTTGGCAGAATCCAAGGGTGTGTTTTCACAGGAAACAAAAAACCCAGAGTAACGTGAGTTACTCTGGGTTGAATTCGTTAGGCTGACTCAGTCATCATCCCTCTGGCGAAGCAGCGGGACTTTTGCCCTTGTTCACTGGGGAGGTGTGGGGTTCCACGGTGATCCTGCCTCCGACATCAATTTTGGTTGGCAGATCTGTGGGAGGAACATCTTTCGGAGTCGGAACGATTGCCGGCGGGGTCTTGAACGGTCCGCCGACGGTGACTTTACCGACACCAGGGATGTTGATTTCCTGACCGACCGGGAAGTCACCCACCACGAATGATTCACCAGCGTTCACAACAGCGGTTTTGACGCCGCTGGGAGTTGTTTCAGCAACGTCCATCGTGCCTTCGACGACGCTGTAGATTGAGAGGCGCTTGCCGTCGATGAGGTAAGTGCGGATATCGATTTTGGTTCCACGGATGCCAGCGACACCGTTAGGGGTCTTCACTTCGTAGCGAGCGCCA
This sequence comes from Verrucomicrobiota bacterium, assembly GCA_947476875.1. Classification (GTDB taxonomy): domain Bacteria; phylum Verrucomicrobiota; class Verrucomicrobiia; order Limisphaerales; family CANJSG01; genus CANJSG01. The sequence goes on from CANJSG010000163.1 coordinate 7,537, forward strand.
GCGGCGAGCTTACGGATGTTGGCGGTGACACGGCCGTCGACGAGGTTGAGTTGGGTGTCGACGATCTTCACGCCGGAGGCGGTTCCACCGGATACTTTGTCGAGGCGAACCGTGGTGTTCGGTTGAACGCGAACGATCGAGCCCTCCAGTGAGAGATCAACAGGGGAGCTTGAAGAGGCAATCGTGGCACCCTCGGGGAGCTTATCGCCCTTTTTCAGGGGCACCCAGACGTTGGCCGTAGTGCTGTAACGGGCACCTTCGCCCGCTGACCTCACTTCGGCTTTACCGGACTTGATCCCCTGGGCCGAAGAATTCCAGGCCGCCCCGCTCAAGATGAATCCTAGGACGGCCGCTCCGACCAACGTGGTTGCTGACTTTTTCATAAAAATCCTAACTAATTTCCAAGTAACTGCGCCAAAAATAGGTTGCTGGTCAAAGGAGTCAAACCAAAACCCCGATCGCCATCATTGGATTGTTCGGGTCTATTCGTTTCCCGCTTAAGGTTGGGCTGGCCGAGGATTTCGGATACACGGTTTTACGCTCCGATCACCTCGCGGGGGTCGGAGATTCTTCCAGTCAGTGCGCTTGCAGCAACGGTGGCGGGGCTGGCTAGGAACACTTGGCTTTCCTTGTCACCCATGCGGCCGGGGAAATTACGGTTCGTCGCGCTGATGCACTTGAGCCCGGGTTGGTTCATGCGGCCAAAGGTATCAACCGGGCCGCCTAGGCAGGCGGCACAGCCGGCGTTTTCGGTCATGCGGACACCGGCATCCTCGAGGATCTGCCAGATCGTTTTTGCACCCCAGCGGGTTGATTGCAGGTCGCGAACAATATCGGGTGTGGCGGGCACGCCAAAGGTGTCGATGACAACACGTTTTCCGCGCAAAATCCTGGCGAATTCAATGAAGTCGCTCGTCTTTCCGCCGGTGCATGATCCGACGTAGGCCCGATCAAGCTTGAGATGGCCCATGTCCTTGGCCTTCTTGCGTTGGCCGGGATCGGGATGGCAGGCGACCGTCGGTTCGAGTTGGTCGAGGTTGACGACGAGTTCGTAGACGAACTTCTGGTTGGCGTCGGCTTCGACCGGTTCGTAGCTCTGCTTGGTATCGTTCAGGCTGGTGCGGGTGTTGACGTATTCCGCAGTGCGGGCGTCGAAGGGGAAGATGGCGTTTTTGCCGCCGGCTTCGATGGCCATGTTCGCGATGGTCATCCGGTCGTCCATGGAAAGCGTCGCGATGCCCGGACCGTCGAACTGCATGGCTCGGTAAGTGGCGCCGTCGAAGCCGATTTCGCCGATGACGTGCAGGATGATGTCCTTGGCCATGACTCCCGGTTGCAACTTGCCTTCGAGGCGGAAGCGCATTGTCTCCGGAACTTTGATGAGCAGCTTGCCGGTGCCCATGACGAAGCCCGCGTCGGTGTTGCCGATTCCGGTCGCGAATTCGTTGAAGGCGCCGGCCATGCAGGTGTGGGAATCGGTGCCGAAAAGCACTTCGCCGGGCCGCGTGTGGCCCTTGGCCGGCAACGCCGTGTGGCAGACGCCTGCGTAGTTGGAGCCGTATTGCCTCTTCAGAAGGCCTTTCGACGAGTCGAACTGCCAATGGCCGTTCGGGTCGTCGATGACGTCGTAGAAGTAGGGCAAATCCTGCTCACGGGAGAAGTCCCGCAGGATGTCCACGTTGCGGTTTGATTTCGAGTCGGCGGTGAAGATGTAGTGGTCAGGGATGATGACGACGCGGCTGCGGTCCCAAACCTTGGCGTTTTGGCCGAACTCGCGCTTGAACACGCCGATCGTCCCCGGGCCGCACACGTCGTGCGTCATGAGAACGTCTGCGTTCACCCAGATGTTGTCGCCGGCTTGGACCGAGGTTCTTCCTGAAGCGCGCGCGAGCAGTTTTTCAGTCAACGTCATAAATGTCCGAAGAATCTAGGAGACGCGGCCTAGCCGTGCAATACCGTTGCCGTTCATCCCGTCGGAGGCGGCGGTTGACCGGAGTGGGTTCGGCGGTTATCTGGATGGCGGAAATTGTTTCTATGCGAGCTCACGGACACTTGGTGG
>CANJSG010000164.1 GCA_947476875.1 Verrucomicrobiota bacterium
AGGCGATCCTCGAAATTGAAAACAGCACGGGTCGACGGCTCGTCGCCGAAAGGGAGAAGCTGATCCGGGACCAAGGGTGGCTTGTGGATCATTTTCTGGGAGTCGACCGAACCTCCGAATCCAGTCCGGGCCGGTCGGACGGGACGTTGGATTCGACCGAAGTCGACGTTGGTCGGAGCTCGGCTGTGAATCCGGCCGCGTCACCCGGCCGTGTGGTGACCGGCCTCCGGGGTGCCGGCGTCGCCCAATCTGGTCGGGCTTCGAGCGGTCCGCTGGCCGACCAGGCGTCTGCTTCCGCAGTCCTTGGATCGGTAAGCGCCGCGGGTGGGTCGCTGGACCAGTCGGACGATCCGGCTGGTCAGCCCGATTCCCGCTGGAGGCAGGCGCGTTCGCAGGCGGATCAGCATCTGCGGGTGATGTTTGGAGATGAAGCGTTCCTGCGCTTTGAGCGCGAACGCCACCTCTCGGCCATTCGCAGCCAGTCGGCTCCGTGATGCCGGTGGGTGCAGAGGCCGGATCCCGTGTCACCCAATTGTTGCATTTTCCATCTGTAGCTGCGGCTCCGGATTGGGTGAAGCTGGGCGGCCTTCGAGGCCCATGAACGGGCCTCGAAGTCCCCGGCTTCCGTTTGTTCGACGCTGGTCCAGACAGATAAACGACAAAGAGAGAGACATTGTATGGAAACGTTTTTGCCAAGTCCGTTGCTCGCCTCCGGCGCGCTGCAGTTTGCGTTCGAGAAGGCGACCCTTGAGGGGAAGATCACGATCGGAAGCCTGCTGATCCTGTCGCTCTTCAGCTGGACCATCATGCTCACAAAGAGCTACCAGCTCTACCGGGCGCGGAAGATGACCAGGAAGTTTCTGGCCGTCTCCGCCGAAACGCGTGATCCGTTGGAGATCCAGCGCTCGGGCGTCGATTATGACGGCTCGCCGGCCTACCATCTCTATGCCAGCGGTGCCGAGGAGCTGCTCTACCAGTTGAAGAACAACCCCGTCGACGTGTCGCGGCGCCTCAGGAAGACGGCCGGGAACGAGGAGTTCAGCGACGTGCACACGGACGTCCTCGCGAAATCTTCCCTCACCAAGATCAGTTCCCAGTCCATGGAATCGGTGAAAGTCGTCCTGGAGCAGGCGGCGGGCGCCGAAGCGATGTCGCTGGAGAAGGGCATGATCGTCCTGTCCACGGCCGTTGCCGGCGGTCCTTTCATCGGGCTGCTTGGAACCGTTTGGGGCGTCATGGAGACCTTCGCCGGCGTGGCCAAGGCGAACTCCGCCAGCCTGACCGCGATGGCGCCCGGCGTGGCCGGCGCGTTGATCGCCACGGTCATCGGCCTGCTCGTCGCGATCCCCGCGATGTTCGCCTACAACTTCATGGTCACGATGATCCGCGGAATCACCCAGGAACTCGACGGCTATGCTAGTCGCCTCGCGACCGACATCGGCCATGCCTACGTCGACAACCGCGCCCTCGTCGACGAGATCAAGGAGGCCAATTCCGAGCTCGTCACCCAGCTGGTCAATGCACGCGGATCCGAGATTCGTTCCGATCGCGAGTCGCGGATCCTGGCCAAAGGAAACTGACGGAGCGCAGGATGAAAAAGTGCTCCCATGCCGGCCACGACACGCTGACCGAGCTCAACATCACGCCGCTGCTGGATCTCGCCTTCGTGCTGCTCGTGATCTTCATCATCACGACCACCCCCATCGTCAACGACCTCGATCTCACCTTGCCTGAAGCTTCGAAACGGCAGAAGGACCCGCCGAAAAAGGCGAACTACGTCACCGTGGAGGCAGGCGGGAAAATGTTCCTCAACAAGAAGGAAGTGGATCTGGCAGGCCTGCAGGAAGGCCTGATCGGCCTTCGGACCGATGACCCTGATCTCAACGTCATCGTCCGCGGCGACAGCAAGACCAAGTATCGGAAGATCCGCGAGGTGATGGACGTCCTCCAGCAGGCCAACATCGTGAAGGTCGACCTGGCGACGGAGCCGGCGGACAAGAAATAGGAAACCCGCTCCATGGCATCCCGGCATTTCCAGAAAAAGAAGAGGCACACGTCGAAGGTGATGCTCGGCGTCTCGTTCGTCTTCCACACGGCCATCGTCCTCGCGCTCGCCTACTTCGCGGCCAAGGAAGGCTTGCTTGGAAAACAGATCCAGAAGATCGCCGTTGAGATGGTGAAGGAGAAGCCGCCCGAGAAACCCAAGGAACCCGAAAAGCCGAAGGAAGAACCGCCCAAGGTGGAGCCTCCCAAGATCGCCGAGGCTCCCAAGGCGGATGTTCCGAAACCCGTCGCTTCAGCCGCTCCACCTCCGGCCGCAGGCAACGCCGCTCCCCCGGCTGTGGCGCCCCCGGCGATGGACATCCCGTCGTTCGTCTTCGAAGGCGGCAAGGCCGTCCAGACCAGTTCCGATCCTGTCGCGCTCTACAAAGGGCAGCTCGAAACCGCCCTCCGCTCCCGCTGGAACCGGCCTATGGACATGGAAGACGAGACGTTCGTGGCCGAGGTCGAAGTCGCCGTCGACCGCAAAGGGCAGATCGGCAGCCCTGTGTGGAAGAAAGGTTCCGGCAACACCCGCTGGGACGACTCCGTCCGCAGCGCGCTGACGGCGGCCAAAGGAGTGGAGCGGCCTCCTCCGACCAATTTCCCCCCGAAGGTCGTCGTTCGATTTGATGTCGAGGTGCTGACCGAAACCGTCGGCAGCCGCTGAACCCGGAAACACGCCCTGTGAAGAAGACCTCACGCTCAACCCATCACACGCTGAACGAGCTGAACATCACGCCGCTGCTCGACCTCGCGTTCGTGCTCCTCGTGATCTTCATCATCACGACGCCGCAGATGGTGAACAACCTCGAGATGTTCCTGCCGTCCGGTAAGCCGCCTCCGGCGGCCGATCCCAACGCCCCCAAGCCCAAGGTCAACCGCATCGTCGTCGACGCGACAGGCCAGGCTTTCCTCAATGACCAGGCCATGACGCTTCAGGTCCTCAAGGACACCCTGAAGCAGATGAAGGCGGCAGATCCGGAACTCGGAGTCGTCGTGAAAGCCTCCGACGACGTCGACTATCAATACATGGTCAACGTCCTCGACATCGTCCAGCAGATGGAGATCACAAAAGTCGGATTGGCGACCGATGCGGCCGCGCCGTAACCGCTGGCCACCGTTTCGGACCTCTTAGTTCGTGATGTCACGAAATCGTTCGGCCGCTGTCATTCAGTTGTCACCTGTGGGCCTTTTGTTTGTTGGGCGATGCTTCAGCACCTCTCATTGACCGCGTTCCACCTGCGCCCCGGGGCTGAGTCGGTGCCGACTGAGGATGAATGGCTTTTTCTCCGGATCGACGAAGGATTCGGTTATTGGATGGGACGGGAATGCGGGGTCGATTTGCCGACGGGCAGCGCTCTTGTCCTGCCGCCGGCGGGGCAGGGATTCATCCGCGCGAGCCAGCTTTGCGACTGCAGGGGCCGGCTCTTCGGACTGCGGGTGGATGCGCTCTCCGGCGTTCTGACCCTCAACGAAGTCCGGGTCCTTTCCTCACCCGGCACCCTGCCGAAGAACGGTGCTTGGACTTTTGCCGCTGATCATCCCGTTTCCACCCGGTTCGATTCGCTGGTGGCGGGGAAGCCGAACTCCGTTTCCATCCGGGTTCAACTCTTGGCGATCGTCGCTGAATTGGTGGACGGGATTCTGGCGAACGCTCCGGCCCTGCCCCCTGCGGGTCCAGTGCCTCTGGCCGTGGATCGGTTCCGCCAACTGATCAAGGAGGTGCCGGAAAGCGAACTCCTCAACCTTTCGCTGGATGAGATCGCGCGCCAATGCCACTGCAGTTCGCGCCATCTCAATCGTCTCTTCCACGAGGAGTTCGGGGTCTCCATGCGCAGCAAGCTCACCGAGCTCCGGCTGCGCAAAGCCCGGGACCTTCTGAGGGAAACCGACGCTAAAGTCATCCACGTGGCCCTCGAGAGCGGATACCGCCATCTAGGGCTCTTCAACTCGATGTTCAAACGCTACATCGGGATGACTCCCACCGAATGGCGACGGCACGTCACGAAGGCCAAAACCCTCCCGTTGTTCAAGAAGCCGAAGAGGCTTCTGGTGAATCGCAGATAGCGGGTTCGGCTCATGAGCAGGGCTTGGCCAAGGATTGCATCGTAACACGATCGTCACACTTGTGCCCTTTGTTCGTAACCCGCGTCCTCCAGCTTTCGATCGTCGTTTACGACCAGTGTAACCAACACTCATGAACAAACCCCGATCCTCCAAGCTCCTCTTGGCCGCCGGAATCTCCGCCGCCGCCATCGCTCTCACCCCCAGCTCCGCCCAGGCCCAGTCGGCCGACGCCCTGATCGACAAGCTTGTCGACAAAGGCGTCCTGACCGTCGACGAGGCCCAGTCGCTTCGCGACGAGGCGGACAAGGATTTCACCAAGGCGTATTCGGCGAAGTCCGGTCTGCCCGAATGGGCCACCGCCTTGAAGTTCAACGGCGATCTGCGCGGCCGCTTCGACGGCATCTACCGCTCGAACAATCCCGACGATCTCGCCGACCGCAACCGCCTGCGTTACCGCCTGCGTTTCGGCATGACCGCCAACTTGATGGATTCCATCGAGGTCGGATTCCGCCTCGCTTCCGGCGACGCCGAGGGCGGCATTGCTGCGAACAGCAACCCGATCTCCAGCAACCAGTCCTTCGACAACAACGGCGTCAAGAAGGGCATCTACATCGATCTCGCCTACGCCAAGTGGTCGCCGATCAACACCCGTGAGTTCCAGGGCGGCCTGACTCTCGGCAAGATGGAGAACCCATTTGTCTTCACCGACATCGTCTTCGACTCCGACTACACCCCGGAAGGTTTTGCCGGAGCGCTCAGCTACCAGCCGAACGACGTCCACACCTTCAAGGTCACCGGCGGCGGCTTCGTGCTGAAGGAAGTTTCGGCCAGCAGCAACGATGGGGCTCTGGGCGTGGCCCAGGTGCGCTGGGATGCGGTGTGGAACAAAAAGATCAGCTCCAGCGTCGGCGTGGCGGGTCTCGTCGTCCTCGGAGACGAGCAGCTCGGCAACGCGGCCGTTCCCAATGTCAACTTCGGCAATACCCGCAAGGCTGACACGACGCTGCTCTACAGCATGAATCCCTACGTCGCCGACGCGTCCGTCACCTACACGCTCGAGACTTTCCCGTTCTATGTCGGGGCGTTCCCCATCAAGGTCGCCGGCGACTTCGAGCAGAACCCGGGCGCGCCGAGTGATCGCAACACCGCCTACTCGGTCGGACTGACGTTCGGCAAGTCGGGCAAGAAGGGCACTTGGGACATCGGCTACCGTTACCGCAGTGTCCAGGCCGACGCGTGGTATGAGGAGTTTGTCGACAGCGACACCGGCGCCTTCTACGGCGGCGCGGGTATTCCCAACAGCGGCGCCGGCGCCGGTTACCGTGCGGGCACGAACAACCGCGGCCACATCGTCAAGACCTCCTACTCCCCCTACGATTCCCTCACCTTGGGCGTCTCCTGGTATAGCATCGAGGCCATCAACGAGATTCCCGTCGGCTCGAACAGCAAGGTCGACCGCATCCAGGTCGATGCCGCCTTCAAGTTCTAAACGGCTCTTCCACTCACGCATTACGAGACTATGAAATTGAACACCCGCATCCTCGCCACCGCCGTGGCCGGCCTCATGGCCGCTTCCTCCGCCTTCGCCGGTAACATCACCGTCAAGGGCTCGGACACCCTGGTCGTCGTCGCCCAGAAGTGGGCCGAGACCTACATGGGCAAGAACGCCGCGGCCAAGATCTCGGTCACCGGTGGCGGCTCAGGCATCGGCTTCGCCGCCCTCCAGAACAACACCACCGACCTCTGCAACGCCTCGCGCAAGATCAAGGCCAAGGAGATCGAAGCCTGCGTCAAGGCGTTCAACAAACGCCCCACGGAATACAAGGTCGCGCTCGACGGTCTCTCCGTCTACGTCAGCGAAGCGAACAAGATCCAGAGCCTCGGTCTCGACGAGCTCGAGGGGATCTTCACCGGCAAGATCAAGAACTGGAAGGAAGTCGGCGGCGATGACGCCCCGATCGTCGTCTACAGCCGCGAGAACAGCTCCGGCACCTACGAGTTCTTCAAGGAAGCGGTTTTGAAGGGCAAAGACTTCGTCGCCAGCGCCCAGACCAGTCAAGGCACGGCGGCCGTCATCCAGGGCATCGCCAAGGACAAGAACGCCATCGGCTACGCCGGTGCCGGCGGTGGAACGGGTGCGAAGCACATCAAGGTCTCCGTCTCCAAGGGCGGCGAAGGCATCGAGCCTTCAGAGGAGAACGTCGTCTCCGGCAAGTATCCCATCTGGCGCCACCTGTTCATCTACGTGAACCCGGCTGTCGACAAGGGTGAGATCGGCGCCTACCTGAAGTGGATCCGGAGCGACGAAGGCCAGAAGGTCGTCAAGGAATCCGGCTACTTCCCGCTGCCCGCCAACCTCCGTTCCAAGTAATTGAAACTGCTTTCAGTCCGGGTTCCTCCTGCGACTGATACCACTGGGCGGATGCGCCGTTGCACAAATGTCGTTTGGCAACGGGCATCCGCCCTCCCTATTCTGATTTTCCGATGAACAACCAGCCTAACAACGCGCGCCGTTCGGCCGGCTGGATGGGCGTCCACCGGGGCCACAAGGCGCGCCCGCTGGAGTGGATCGCCGAGAAGTTCATCTACCTCGTCGCCTCCTCCACGATCGCCCTGATCTTCCTGATCTTTGTTTTCATAGGACGCGAGGCTTGGCCGGTCTTCACCGGTGATGTGAATGCCGTCGCGATCGAGGACGCGTTGCCCGCGTCCGACTTGGAGAAGCGGACCGCCGTTGAACTCTTCGCCTATCTCCGGATCACCAGGGGCGATCTCGAGGACAAGCTGGCGCGGTTCGGCCGCGAGTTGACCAAGGAGCTGAAGGGCCTTTCCCCTGCCGACCTTGCCGAGAAGCTGAAGGTCGAGCCGGAAGAGATCCGCACCAAGCTCGCCAAACATTGTCCGGCCGACATTGAAAAGGCCGCTGGGCGGGTGATGAAGAATGTGCCGGGATTGAAACCCACCGACCTTCCCGCAGTCCGGGAGCTGCTGGCGCTCCAGCTCAAGGACACCATGCAATTGCTCATGGAAATCCGTGAGGAGAGCTTCAAGGAGAAGGACACCGCGTTTGGCCGGGACAAGGACGCGAAGGTCAATACGGCCGAGTGGCGTTACCTCGTCGGCCCCTACCAATGGACCGGTTACAGCGAACCGGAATACATCTGGCAGCCGGTGGGAAACATCCACAAATACAACATCGTCCCCCTCTTCATCGGCAGCTTGAAGACCACGCTCATCGGCCTGCTCTTCGCCGTTCCATTGGCGCTCGGCGCGGCCATCTACGTTTCGCAGCTCGCGCCGCCGAAGCTCCGCGAGTGGATCAAGCCGGGCATCGAACTGCTCTCCGGAATCCCCAGCGTCGTCATCGGCGTATTCGCCCTGATCGTCATGGCGAGCTTTCTCCAGGGGTTGTTTGGATATGAGACGCGGTTGAACTCGTTCGTGGCCGGGATCGCCCTTGGCTTTGCGGTGATCCCGCTGGTTTTCTCGATCGCCGAGGATGCCCTCACAAGCGTGCCGCAGAGCTATGTCCAGGCCGCGCTGGCGCTCGGGGTTTCGAAGTGGAAGACGGCCTGGGACATCGTCCTGCCGGCGGCCATGCCGGGAGTATTCGCCGCGGTGGTCCTCGGGTTTGGCCGCGCCATCGGCGAGACGATGATCGTCCTCATGGTCTGCTCCGCGCCGGTCATGGGCTGGAACATCTTCGACTCGGCCCGCAGCATCACGACCACCATCGCGGCGGAGATGGCCGAGGCGGTGTCCGGAGGCCATCACTACCAGATCCTGTTCATGCTCGGCACGCTGCTCTTCGCGGTGACCTTCGTGACCAACCTCATCGGCGACGTCGTCATCAACCGCCTCAAGAACCGCGTGGAAGGAAAGAAGTGAGCACCAATTCCGCTACTCCCACGGGCCGCCGGTTTGTCAGGACCACGGTCGACTACGGGTCCGCCTTCTGGTCGGGCGTCACCCTGCTCGCCACCGCCCTTATCCTGGTGATCCTCGTGATCATCGTCGGCAACATCGCGATCAACGGGTTCGAGAATCTTTCCTGGAGGTTCGTGGCCACGATCCCGGAGAAAGACTTCTTCGACGTCAAATCCGCCGCCGTCCTGCCGATGATCATCGGCACCACGATCCGCGTCATGGTGATGACCATCTTCGTCATCCCCATCGGCGTGATCACGGCGGTTTACCTGACCGAATACGCCCGGAGCGGTTCGGCCTACACCCGGGTCATCCGCGCCGCGATCAACAACCTCGCGGGCGTTCCCAGCATCGTCTTCGGCCTCTTCGGCGTCGGGTTCTTCATCAATTTCTTCGGCAAGAACATCGACCTGCTCACGGGGGCGGCCTCGCCGGAGTTCGGCAAGCCGACGGTCCTCTGGGCATCCCTCACGTTGGCCGTGATGACGCTCCCCGTCGTTATTGTTGCGACCGAGGAAGCGCTGAAGGCCATCGCTCCGGGTCTGCGTGAGGCGAGTCTCGCCATGGGCGCGACCAAGCTCCAGACCATCGTCAAGATCGTCGTCCCCAACGCGCTGCCCGGCATCCTGACCGGCGCCATCCTCGCGATCAGCCGCGCCGCGGGTGAAGTGGCCCCGATCCTCTTCACCGGGGCCGCCTACTTCATGGCCGACCTGCCGACGCACTTGAGCGACCAGTTCATGGACCTCGGTTACCACGTCTTCGTCCTTTCGACGCAATCGCCCGACATCGAGAAGACCCGCCCGATCCTCTACGCCACCGTTCTCGTGCTGTTGATCCTGACCTTTTCCCTGAACGCCTTCGCCATCATCGCCCGCGCCCGGATGCGCCGTGCGATGCGGGCCGGGCACTGAACGATCCATCCATGGCCGCCATCAACCTTTCATCCAACGCCTCTCCCACATCGGCCACCGCCGAGCAGGAGTCGGCGCAGCCGCTGATCGCCACGAAGAACCTGGACCTGTTCTACGGGACCTCCCAGGCGCTCAAGGCCGTCGACATCACGATCAAGGAAAAGCTCGTGACGGCCTTCATCGGGCCGTCCGGCTGCGGCAAATCCACCTTCCTCCGGTGCTTCAACCGGATGAACGACCTGATCGACAGCGTGCGGATCACGGGCGAGTGCCGGATCGGCGGCGAGGACATCTACGCCAAGGACATCGACGTCATCGAACTCCGCAAACGCGTGGGGATGGTCTTCCAGAGGTCGAACCCGTTCCCCAAGTCCATCTACGAGAACATCGCCTACGCCCTGCGCCTTCACGGGACGAAGGACAAGGCGACGCTCGACGAAGTCGTGGAAAAGAGCCTGCGCGGCGCGGCGCTGTGGGACGAGGTGAAGGACCGTTTGCAGTCCAGCGCGCTCGGCCTCTCCGGCGGCCAGCAGCAGCGGCTCTGCATCGCCCGGACGATCGCCATCCGCCCCGAGAT
>CANJSG010000165.1 GCA_947476875.1 Verrucomicrobiota bacterium
CAACTTTCTCCGGACCATCCCAGGCCAAGCCATCATACGCATCCGTCACGCCGCTCCAAAACACCCGTTCTTTGACGGGCTGCTAGGGACGGTATGGAGAGCTTTCCGGCGACGAAGTAGAGCATGGCGATCATGTAGTCCCTGCTGCGATAGCCGCGTGCCTTGCGTTTCACGGCGCTGAAGACGCTGTTGAGGCCCTCCAGGTATCCGGTGCTCAACCAGCCGCTGGTCCAATGGGCCAGGATGCCCTCCAGATGCTTCTCGATCGTGTCGGCGACCCTGGCCAGCGGGGCCAGCGCCTCGCCGAAGCGATCGCACTTGCCGCGCACCCAGCCGATCCAGTTCTCCAGGCGGTGGCGGGCCCGCTCGGGCTTGACCGTGTGCTGGTAGATGTCGCGCAGTTCCAGCCGGACCAGGTAGGCCTGCCCGGTCGCCAGGTGCTTCAAGTCGAGGTCTTCCAGCCGCTCCTCCTGTCGCTCCGTCAGGTTCTCCGGGTTCTTGCGCAACGCATGCAGCGTGTGTTTGAGGATGGCCCGCAGCCCGGGGGAGCTGGCCGCCTCGCGGCGGCGCACCTCGTCCATCGCGCCGCCGACCAGCGCCGTGACGTGGAACGGGGCGAAGACGATCTGCGCGTTGCCCAGCTCTTCCCGGGCCCCCTTCTGGTAGGCATGGCTCAGGTCCATCGCCACCGCCGTGATGGCCTTGGGATGCCCGTTGTGTTTGAGCAATTCCCCGGCAAAACGCGTGAACGTGGTGTGGTCCTTGCCCCCGGTGGCGAAGACCACCCGCCGGGCCACCAGGTCGGCGAACACGGTCAGGTAGTTGTGGCCCTTGCGGCAGTTCATCTCGTCGACGCCCAGATGGACCAGGCCGGAGAGATCCAGCGCGGCATGGGCCTTGGGCACGTGCTTGAAGAGCAGACGCCAGAGCCGGGTGTCGCTCTCGCCGAGGATGTCGCCGGCCTTCTTCATCGGCATCTCGCGCATGAGGGTCAGGGCGAAGGCCTCGAAGTCGCGGGTGAAGTGCTTGCCCTCGCCCTCCCACGGCACGGGCACGCGCCAGACGTGGCGGCAGGCGCCGCACCGGCCGCGGGGCGGCGAGCAGAGGATCTCGGTGCGTTTGCCGAAGGCGTCCAGATGGCGCCAGACCCGGACCTCGGTGTGGTCGTGGCAGACGACTTCCGGATGGGCGCAGGTCGAGACGGGACACCTCAGCTTCGGCCAGAGCCTGGCCGTCTCGTGGATGACCAGGAGGAAACGCTCCACGGGCGTGGTTTCATACTCGGCCCCGCCCACCTCCCAGCACTCGTCGAGTCCCAGCAACCGCTCAAAGGCTTTTTCAGGTATCATCCCGAACATCTATGCCATAAACCCTCCAGCCACTGGAATCAGCGAGGAACCGTCGAACAGCCATTGAGGGGCCTTTGCCCCCCATGTTTTCCACTCGCCGCCCTGGATCGCGGCGCGCCCAAACCTGGTATAGCCCAGGGCGAAATCGGCAGCCCGCATCGTTCCCCAGGAAAGATGCGGCTCCGTGTCAGGTTTTCCATTATACAGATGCTCCTCGCCCCGGACCCAGAAAACAACGCTCCGCACCTTCCAGCGAGGGTCCAGAAAGGCCTTGAAATCAGAGGGGCCGACATCTCCCGGAGGCACACCGGCAACGGCCGAGCCATTCTTAGAATCGGCTGCCAGCGTCCCAGTGCCAAAGGAAAATAATGCCAAGGCGAATAGTGTAGCCAACAGCGCGCCGCCGGACCGCAGCGCTGCGCCTACTTGGGATGCGTCTTCTACCCCTTTGCTGCGTTTTGTTTGCCTTGCGGTCATGGTCTGCCTAGTTCTTATCCGCCTTGGCGGAATGCGAGCGTCCGGCGATTTTGGCGGTGATACAACCCGTCTCCTGCGATTTATTGGTAACACTTTTCTCTAACTCAAGCGGGGGGGAGAGCAAGGTTTTGTTTGGCTTTCTTGAACTGCGTTGAAGCGGCGGGGTTTTGGCGTTATTATAAGGAATGGCTGCCCGTTGTGAACGCCCGGTCAGAGGACGGCCCGCTTTACCCCCTTGGAAAGCCAAATCTTTGAGACCCTGCCAACTGGGTGAGGTGAAAAAAAACACGGCCTCGTTCCATGAGCTTCATGCCGCGAGTCGGGACTAGGGCGGCGCTGCGGATTGGCCGACCTGCAGTGCGGAGGCTCCTGGGTTCGGCCCGGATGGGCGCCTCGGCTCGCCGCGTTTGTCGCGGACGCCGGGCCGGCTTGCACGCCTGTCGCACCGGTTCGCGCTCTTGCCGCTCTGGTGAGCCCGCATACTACCTTGGCTAGCCTTCATATCGCCCTAGTTTGCGCTCTTGCCGGGCTGGTTTGCGCGCGAACCACCTTGGTGTGGGTGCGAATTGTGCCGGTTTGACGGATTTTTTGGCCGATTAAGAGAATTTTGGCGTGGAAACTTTTGCCGCTGCGACACTAAGCATCTCTGTTTTCCAACGGTTTACGGCTTTTGGCACGACCTTGGCTGAACCGGGCATCGGCGGCCCATGCGTCGTTCCGCAGCCGAGCGAGTCTCGGCCGGGGGGATGGCGCAAGCTGGTGCCAAGTCGCCAACGAACAACACAACAAGCGGCGGGCATCGTCCCGTCCGGAGTCGGTCATCCCACGAAGGTAATTATAATGAGTGTCACCACACTAGGGCTGAGCACCATGCCCATCCCGGAAAAGATCCAGTTTGCCCGCCGCGTCGCGGAGGCGTTGTCAACAAATCCGAACTTCCCCTCGCCCTCGCCGGCCATCGGGAGCCTGGAGAACAAGACCGCCTCGCTGGAACTCGGGTATAACGACGCGCAGGCCGCACGGCAGACGGCCAAGATGAAAACCTCGGTGCAGGACGACGGTTCGGCCGAGCTGGACAGCGTGTTGACGCTGTTGGCGCTCTACGTGGAGAACGCCAGCGGCGGCGACAAGGCGAAGATCGAGAGCGCGGGGTTCAACGTGAAGAACCCGCCCGCACCCATCGGCACCCTCCCGGCCCCGGTGGACGTGCAGGTGGCCCCGAGCGAGCACTTAGGCACGGCGGACGTGGCCTGGAAACCTGTGCGCGGCGCGCGCGCCTACGCCATCGAACGCGCCACGGACGCGCCGGAGCTGGAATGGGGCGTGATCGGCACGAGCACGAGGAAGGAGGCATCGCTAAATTCGATGCAGAGCGGGAGGAAGTATTGGTTCCGCGTCGCGGCGATCGGCGCCGCCGGCCAGAGTGCCTACAGCGATCCCGTGCCGCTCTTTGCGCCTTAAAACGCGCGCGTGGGGCACGTGTGCTATGCAGGATGGGGAACAAGATTTTCCATCCACGAAAGGCACGAAGAACACGAAGAATTCTGTGCGCGGCGGGACGGGCCTTTGGGCTTATCCCGCCGTTTCTTTGCAATGTGCCGCCGGTTTAAAACCGGACGTTCTATTATCAGATTGGAAGGAGCGCGTCCGAGGTTTCGGCACTGACGGCGGTTCGACAGGGCCGGTGGTAGATACCTTTTCTGGCTGCCAGCCGGAAGCATACTGGGAGCATTGGCACGCCATGCTAAAGCTGGATCCTTTTGCGGGGCTGCGGATTTTGTGGCGTCATGCGCAATATATGACGCGAAAGACTCCACTCCTTCTGGGCTCCGCGCTGGTCCTGTCCGGGGCGACGGCGTTGGGATTGCAGATGGTCTGGGCGCGGATGTTGGCGGTCCATCTCGGCCAAGAATGGCCGGCGGTGCTCGCCGTCACGACGGGCATCTTCGCCGGCATGGCGGTGGGAGGATGGGTGTCGGGGAAATGCCTGGGGCGGGGGCTGCGGCCGCTGAGCGGATACATTGCCTGTGAACTGTTGATCGCCTTCACAGCGGCCGCGTCGGGCTGGCTCATTCCAAGCGCCGGTTACGTGGTCGACTTATTGGCTTTTGGGAGCACCTCGTCATCCGTTCGCCTGCTGGCCGCGCTCATTGGCACGACGCTCTTTCTCGCGCCGGCCACGGTCGCGATGGGAGCGACGCTGCCCTTGGTGGAACGGTTTTTGGCCGGGTCGCAGCGACCGTTCGGCGGCTACTACGCGGCCAATCTTTTCGGAGCGGTCGCCGGGGTGATCCTCGGCATCGGATGGCTCCAACCGGAGTTCGGCCTGAGGAACTCCAGTTTCATTTTGGCGGCATCCGGGCTGGGAGCGGCGCTGCTGGCTTACACGATCGGCCGGACTGGTGGACAATTGGGAGGGGCATGCTGGAAGCCCGCACTCCCTTTAGCTTCGTCCTCGCGGGCGACTTTGGTTCCGGCGTTCGCATTGGGCTTGGCGGGGCTCTCCTTTCAAACCGTCGCCACCCGGCTGCTGGCGCTGAGTTCCACCAGCACGATCTATGCGGTGGCGGGGACGCTCGCGGTCTGGTTGCTGGCCAGTTTTCTGGGCGCGGCGCTGTGGCGGGTGCTGGGCCCGAAGCTGCCCGGCCGTGCAACCATCGCGATGCTTTCGGCGTTGGCGGCTTTGGCGATGTTGGTCGGCATTGCCGCAGGACTGCATCTTCCAGAGGCCACCGCGCCACCGACGACGTTGGGCGATTTGCTGGGGCGTGAAACGATCCGGGCCCTGATCGTCACTGGACCCGCCGCATTGCTGCTGGGGGCGGCATTTGTCGCCTTGATCTGCCGGACGCGGGACTTCGGCGGAAACACGGCGACGGCGATTGCCGTCAATGCCCTGGGCGGAGCGCTCGGTCCTGCTTTCGGTGGATGGCTGCTGGTGCCTGCCGTCGGAATCGGCGGAGCCGCGTCGGCCATCGCGGCGGCGCTGGTCGTGGGTGCGTTGCCACGAACACGGGGAGCCATCGCCGTCGGCCTGGCCGTGATCGGCTGCGCGCTGGGGCTTCCCTTTGTCCGGTCGAAATCAGGGGGGACGGCGGCGAACGTGGTGACGGAAAAGGACGGCTTCTTCGGCAATGTGCGCGTGGTCGAATTTAACGACGGCTCGCGGGCCTTGCGCGTGAACCAGCGCATGCAGATGGGCGGGACCGCGCCGTCCGCCGCCGCTGCGGCCCGACGCCATACGTTGCTGCCGCTGCTGCTCGCGCCGAAGACGGAGTCGATGCTCTTTCTCGGCGTCGGCACGGGCGTGAGTCTCGGACCGGCGACGCAGATTCCCGGGCTGCAATCGGACGGCGTGGAGCTCGTTCCCGAAGTCGCCGGGCTGCTTGGTTCCTTCGAACCCCAGAACGGCGGCGTCCGCAATCATCCGCGCGTCCGGATCCACGTCGCGGATGCGCGTCGGTTCGTGCGTGCTAGCGAACGCCGCTGGGACGTGATCGTCGGCGACCTGTTCCATCCTTATCTCGACGGCGCGGCGTTTCTCTACACGCGGGAACATTTCACCGCGATGCGCGACCGGCTCGCTCCGGGCGGGCTCGTCTGCCAATGGCTGCCCGCCTACCAACTCGACGACGCATCGTTCCGCAGCATTACGCGCTCGTTTCTCGACGTGTTTCCTTCCGCCGAAGCCTGGCTGCTGCGGATGGAAGTAGATTCTCCCGTCGTCGGCCTCATCGCGCGGGCTCCGGGGCCGCAGAGCGACACCGATTGGCCATCCAGACTAGGTCAACCGGGCTGGAAGGAGGCGTTGAGTTCGACGGCCCTGACCCATCCGGCCCTGGTTCGCGGGCTGCATCTCGCCAATGCGGCGACACTGCGGACGTTCGTCGGCGACGCTCCGGCCAACACCGATGACCGGCCCGCCGTGCTCTTTTCGTCGGTCAACGCCCTCACGATGAAAGCCACTTTGGCGGGCGATCTCGTCATGAGACTCGCCGTTGCCGGCGGCTCGACCTTCCCGATCAACGACCACGGTGGTTCACCGGCGGACCTCACGGCCTTCAAGAAGGCGCGGAACACTTTTCTGCGCGGTCTCCAGAAAGAACTCGCCGGCGAGACCCGCGCCGCGATCGATGACTGGATCGCCAGCGCGGGCATGTCGCCGCTGTTCACATTCGGCTATGCCAAGGCCGCAACGGTCGCCAGTGCCGTGGGTTCGGCTGATCCGGTCTTCGCAAAGGACATTTTGGGTCGCCTGCGCCAAGCCCGGCCCGACCTGAAGCTGGCGGACCAGTTGTTGGAACGGATCAACGCGGGCGCGAAGTGAAAGGAAAGTCGGCGATGCAGGACAAAGAGGCGACGCAACCCGCGCCAAAGGCTTCCAAGTTTCCCAACGGCTGAACCACAAAAGCCCGATGATACGTGGGCGTATCATCGGGCTTTTTCGCACCTCGCCACGGTCCAGCATTGCTTCCGCACAACTCTGCTGAGCAATCTTTGCACATGCACCTCCTCATTGGCCTAGTAGCGCTAGCGCTGTCTGCCTTGAGCCTGCCTGCCGTGGACGACTATCGCCTGTCCCCGGATTCCCATCCACAACCGGGCGTTCCGCGCGGTTCCGTCAGCAAGCACAGTTGGGAGTCGACCAACGTCTTCCCTGGAACGGTTCGCGAATACTGGGTCTACGTCCCGCAGCAGTATGACAAGAGCCGTCCCGCCTGCCTGATGATCTTCCAGGACGGGTCTGGCTACGTTTCAACGAACAGCCAATTCCGCGTCCCCATCGTCTTCGACAACCTGATCCATCGTGGTGAAATGCCGGTGACCATCGGGATCTTCGTCAACCCGGGAACCGTCCCCGGCTCAGGCGGAGACCATCGGTCCCGTCCCACCCGCAGCTTCGAATACGACACGCCCGACGCACGTTATGGACGCTTCCTCACGGAGGAGTTCCTTCCCCCGATCGAGCAACAGTTCAACATCACCACGAACGCCGCTGGCCGGGCTGTTTGCGGCATCAGCTCCGGCGCGATCGGGGCTTTCAGCGCCGCCTGGCATTTCCCCGATCGCTACGGAAAAGTCGTCAGCCACATCGGCAGCTTCGTGAACATCCGCGGGGGACATGTCTTTCCGTCCCAAATCCGGCAGTTGAGGGACAGTGCGTCCGCCGAGGCGTCACCGGCGGCGGTTCGACTTCGCACCCAACGGCTAGGTCTGCGGGTCTTCCTGCAGGACGGGACCAACGATCTCGACAATCTCCACGGCAATTGGCCGCTCGCGAACCAGGACATGGCCGCTGCCCTGAAGTTCGCCGAGATGGATTTCCGTTTCGAACTCGGGGACGGCGGCCACAGCGGCAAACACGGCGGCGCGATCTTTTCCGACACGATGCGCTGGCTTTGGCGCGATTGGCGCGAAAGCGAAGCAGCAACAGCCAAAGGCAATTCCCCGACACCATGACGTTCAACTTCCCTCTCCGACCGCTGCGTTCGGCCTTGGGCGCCGGTCTTCCCCCGATCTACGCCGCGCTCCTCCTCGGTGTCGCCACCCTGCTCTGCCCGACAAAGGCGCGCGCGATCGACGACTACAAACTCGGCCCCCTTTCGATGGAGCAGGCCGACGTCCCCAAGGGCCGCGTCATCGCCCACACCAATTTTGCCAGCAAGGTGTTCACGAACACGACGCGCGACTGGTGGGTCTACGTTCCGGCCCAATACGACGCCAAGAAACCCGCCAACGTGATGGTCTTCCAGGACGGCCATGACTACATCGGCCTCAAGGGCGCCTGGCGCGTGCCGACGGTCTTCGACAACTTGATCCATCGCGGCGAGATGCCGGTCACCATCGGTATCTTCATCAATCCCGGCCACCAGACCTCCCGCGGCACGCTGACCAACGCATGGCGGGCCAGCAACCGCAGCGTCGAATACGATTCCCTCGGCGACCGCTACTCCCGCTTCCTCATCGGCGAAATCCTTCCGGTCGTCGCGAAGGACTTCAACCTGACGACCAACGCGGAAGGCCGTGCGATCTGCGGGGCGAGCTCGGGCGGCATCTGCGCCTTCACCGTCGCCTGGGAAAGGCCGGATCAATTCCGGAAAGTCCTCAGCACGATCGGCAGCTTCACCGACCTCCGCGGCGGCAACCTCTATCCGTATCTCATCCGCAAGACCGAGCGGAAGCCCCTGCGGGTTTTCCTCCAGGACGGCGCCAACGACCTCGACAACGCTTTCGGCAATTGGCCCTTGGCCAACCAGATGATGGCCGCGTCCCTCCGCTACATGGACTACGACTACAAGTTCGTCTTCGGCGACGGGCAGCACACCAGCAAGCACGGGGCGTCCATCTTCCCGGAAACCTGCCGATGGCTCTGGCGCGATTGGAAAGAAAAGGGTCTCTGACGCCACCGACCCCATTGCCCGAAACGAACGCAGTCCATGAAACGCCTCCTTCTTTTCTGCACCACCGCCGCGCTTTCGATTTGTTCCCAAGCCCAGGACCTCGCCGGGGATCTCACGCTCCATCGCCTGTTGATCCCCGGTGAGGAATGGCAGCTCGTCGTCGACAAGCAGGGCTTCGTCGACGCGCCGTGCGCCGGCGATGACGACAACTTCTATTTCTCCGACATGCGCAGCGAACAGGGCATCTTCCGCGTCACACCCGACGGCAAGGTCGAACCCTTCGTGAAAGCCAAAGGCGTCAGTGGAATGAAGTTCGCGCCCGACGGCCGGCTCTACTGCGCCCAGGGCGGCCAGAAGCGGATCATCGCGATCGATCCCAAGACCGGCGAGACGTCCGTCCTCGCCACCAACGTGCAGCCGAACGACCTCGTCGTCGCAAAGAACGGCCACGTCTACTTCACCGAGACCGGCAAGAAACAGGTGACGCTGCTCATCCCGAAGACCGGCGAAGTTCGCGCGGTCGACATCGGCATCACGGCGCCGAACGGCATCACGTTGTCCGCCAGCCAGGGGACGTTGGCCGTCTCGGACTATCGCGGCATCCACGTCTGGACCTTCCGGGTGGAGGAGAACGGCGATCTCTCGGCGAAGATGCCCTACATGACGATGCGCACCGCTCCCGACACCGCGGCTTCGGACAACCGTATGCGGGCTCCCGACTACAAGACCGCGAGCGGCGGCGACGGCATGGCGACCGACACACGCGGGCGCTTCTATGTGGCCACGACCATGGGGGTGCAGGTGTTCGATCCGACCGCCCGCGAATGCGGGCTCCTGACCAAACCGTCCGACAAGGCGATCACGTCGGTCATGCTCGCCGGACCGAAGCACGAGTTCCTCTACGTCACCGCAGCGGACAAGATTTTCCGCCGCAAGGTCCAGGGCGAAGGCGTCCTCTTCTTCAAGTAGCAGTCTTCTGTTTCACGCACCCGGTCTGTGCCTCATTTCGCCGGGGCGTTGGTGGCGGCGGGTTTGAGGTCCGGCTTCCATGCGCCGAAGTCTCCGACCACGGGCAGGTAGAGTCGCCGATAGTGGAGGATCCGCTTTGTGGTGCCGTCCACAATCATCCGGATGTGCGGGTAGATCGGCTCATGGGCCGGGACGCTGGTCAAATCCTTCCGCCAGAAGACCAGCTCGTAGAAGGGCAGCTTGATGGGCGCGAGATCGTCGTCGTGCTCGGCCCACTGGTGCTGCTCGCTTTCCTCCAGCCGCAGCTTGAAGTTGTTCG